>CAZNOK010000085.1:0-20184 GCA_964574605.1 uncultured Verrucomicrobiota bacterium | reverse complement strand
ACTTCATCATCACCGACGAGTGCCACCGCTCGATCTACAAGCTCTGGCGCCAAGTCCTCGTATACTTCGACGCCTCGCTCATCGGCCTCACCGCCACGCCCTCGAAACAGACCTACGGCTTCTTCCAGCGCAACGTCGTCATGGAATACCCGCACGAGAAAGCCGTGGCCGACGGCGTGAACGTCCAGGGCGAGGTCTATCAGATCAAGACCGACATCACCCAGCACGGCTCGAAAGTCCAAGCCGGCTACTGGGTCGGCAAAATGGACCGGCAGACCCGCCAGAAACGTTGGGAACAACTCGACGACAACCTCGAATACGATGCCGACGACCTCGACCGCGCCGTCCAGTCCGAAGACCAGATTCGCACCGTGCTGACCACGTTCCGCGACAAAGTCTTCACCGAAATCTTCCCCGGCCGCACCGACCTGCCCAAGACCCTCATCTTCGCCAAAGACGACAACCACGCCGACAAGATCGTCGAGATCGCCCGCGACGTGTTCGGCAAGGGCAACGACTTCTGCAAGAAAATCACCTACCGGACCACGGGCGACACCCCGCAAGCCGTCCTCAAACGATTCCGCAACAGCTTCCTCCCGCGCATCGCCGTCACCGTGGACATGATCGCCACCGGCACCGACATCAAACCGCTGGAGATCGTCTTCTTCATGCGCAGCGTCCGCTCCCAGAACTTCTTCGCCCAGATGAAAGGCCGCGGCGTCCGCGTCGTCACCGAGACTGAGATGGAAAACGTCAACCCCGGCATCAAACGCAAAACCCGGTTCGTCATCGTGGACGCTGTCGGCGTCTGCGAACGGGACAAGACCGACGCCCAGCCGCTCGAACGCCAGCCGCATGTCCCGTTCGACAAACTCCTCGACGCCATCGCGCTCGGCAACACCGAACCTGAAGCCCTCGAATCGCTGGCCGGTCGCCTCATCAAGCTGGAGCGCCGCCTCGACACCACGCTTGCCAGCGAAGTCAAGACCGCCGCCAAAGGCCAATCCCTTTGTGAGATCGCGAGAGGAATCCTTGATGCCCTCGATCCCGATTTGAACCGCCAAGACGCCAAGGTTTCCTACGTCGAGCCTTCTCCATCCGATCTTGGCGCTCTTGGCGACCTGGCGGTTAAACAATCCGTCATGCCGTTATCCGGCAACCCCGATCTCCGCAACCTCCTGAAGAAAATCCAGAAAGCCGCCGACCAGGTCATTGATGTCGTCTCCAAGGACACCGTCCTCTTTGCCGGTGTCGCTCCCAAAGCGCTGCAAGACTCCCAGCAGATGGCGAAATCCTTCCGCGACTACCTCGACACCCACCGGGCCGAGATCACCGCGCTGGACATCCTCTACCGCCGCCCCTACCGGCAACGCCTCACCGAACCGATGCTCAAGGAACTGGAGGACAAACTCCGCCACAACCACGCCGCGTGGACCGAAGACCGCCTCTGGGACGCCTTCGCCCAAGTCACCCCCGGCAAGGTCAAAGGCCGCTCCCAAGCCGGCCGCTTCGCCGACCTCGTCGCCTTGGTCCGGTTCGCCCTCGAACAACAACCGCTGTTGAAACCGTTCGCCGACTCCGTCCACGAACGCTTCCACGAATGGCTCATGGACAAGGCCCAAGCCGGCGTCAAATTCACCGGCGACCAACTCGCGTGGCTCAACCTCATCCGCGACCACATCGCCACCAGTTGCAGCATCGAGGAAGAAGATTTTGATTTCACGCCCTTTTCGCAAGCCGGTGGCCTCGGCAAAGCCCGGCAACTCTTCCCGCAATTACCGGCGTTGCTCGAAGAACTCAACGAAGCGCTCCTCCAATGAAGCCCAACAGGACCAACGCGACCCACTCGACCGACGCCACTCGTCCGTCGCCTCAGTCCCGTCCGTCCCCGGAAGGCTTCCTCCCTGCGCATGGCGGCTACGAAAACCTCCTCTCCTTCCGCAAAGCCCGCGTCGTCTTCGATGCCACCACCGGCTTCTGCGACCGCTTCATCGACAAACGCAGCCGCACCACCGACCAGATGATCCAAGCCGCCCGCTCCGGCAAACAAAACATCCTCGAAGGCAGCCGCGCCAGCGGTACCTCCAAGGAAACCGAGATCAAACTCACCAATGTCGCCCGTGCCAGCCTCGAAGAACTGCTGGAAGATTACCGGGATTTCCTTCGCACCGCCCGCCAACCGGAGTGGGACAAAACCGCCAAGGAAGCCCTGTTCGTCCGCAAGCTCGGCACGCGCCCCGATCTCTCCTACGAAACCTTCCGCGAATTCATCGAAACCCGGCCCGGCCCCGTGGTTGCCAATATCATCATCAGCCTCATTCACCAGACCAACTACCTGCTCGACCAGCAAATCCGCCGACTGGAAAAGGATTTCCTCGCCGAAGGCGGCTTGCGCGAGCGCATGACCCGCGCCCGCCTCGCCGCCCGCGACCAACAACAACCCCGAGGTCCGCGTGCCTCCTGATGTCCGTCCAGTTCGTCCCAGCCTACCGGCAGGGTGGACTACCGGCACGATTGAGAACCTATTTGCGCCACTGGAAGACGAGCGCACGCTTCACCAAGGCTGGAGTCCGCAGTGCGAGAAAGAGCCATCGCCATCGGAAGACGTGTGGGGCGTCTTGAAGACGACAGCGATTCAAGCTGGCGAGTTCCAGCCTGAACACAACAAGCAACTCCCCGACAAGCTCACGCCGCGACCGCTGATTGAAGTGAAGGAAGGCGACATTCTCATCACTTGTGCCGGGCCACGTGCTCGCTGCGGCGTCGCGTGCCTCGTCAGGCGCACTCGCAAGCGCCTGATGATGTCCGGCAAGATGTACCGCTTCCGCGTTGATCCAAAACGCCATGACGCCCGGTATGTCGAGGCGTTCCTTCAAACAGAGCAAGCCCGGCAAGCCATCGACAAGATGAAGACCGGCGGAAGCGACAGTGGTTTGAATCTTACGCACGACCGGTTCCGGCAACTTCCCGTTCCGGTAGCCCCGCTTGCCGAGCAACGGCGGATCGTTTCGGAGATTGAGAAGCAATTCACGCGGCTGGAGGCGGGGGTGGCGGCGTTGCGGCGCGTGCAGGCCAACCTCCACCGCTACCGCGCCGCCGTCCTCAAAGCCGCCTGCGAAGGCCCGTGGAAAAGATTGTCGGTATCGGAGATTGGCAAAGCAGTTACCGGCTCGACGCCTTCAACAAAAGACCCCGGTAACTTTGGCGGCGATGTCCCGTTCTTCAAGCCCACCGACTTGAATGCCGGCTACTATGTTCGCGAGGCGAGAGAACATCTCACGGCGCAAGGCGCGAAGCTGGCGCGACAGTTGCCAGAGCGTGCGGTTCTCGTCACCTGCATCGGCGCGACAATCGGCAAGACCGGCTTGGCGCGCGTTGCATGTGCGACAAATCAGCAAATCAACGCGCTCGTCGTGGATCGTCGCGTGGCCATACCGGAATGGGCGTTCTGGTGTTTCGTCAGTCCAGACGGCCAGAAGCAAATCAAGGAAAACGCCTCGGCAACGACGTTGCCGATTCTGAACAAGAGCCGGTTCGAGAATTTGGAATTGCCGTTGCCCCCGTTGGCGGAGCAGGAGCGGATTGTGGCGGAAGTGGAGCGGCGGTTGAGCGTCGTTTCCGAATTGGCAGAGGTCGTCGAAGCGAATCTGACACGGGCAACGCGGTTGCGGCAGTCCATCTTGCAGCAGGCGTTTGACGGGCGGCTGGTAAGGCAAAATCAAGGAGGCGCGGCTTGACCAACGGGAGGCAATTTGGGATAGTGTGTCACGAAAGCTGCTGAATCGCTGAATTATGCCATTCTCTTTTTCACACCGTAAGGCAACGCAGGCGTTGAACTACCTCGCCCGGCGCGATGGCGGGAGCATCAACAAGCTCAAAGCGTTGAAGCTGGTGTACTTTGCCGACCGATATCATCTGCGGCGGTATGGACGTCCCGTTATTGGTGATGAGTATCTGGCGATGAATTACGGCCCGGTGCCGTCGGGAACGAAGGACTTGGCGGAGATGGGCGACTTTCTTGGCGAAGAAGAAGCGAGCTACGCGAAGGCGTTTCTGCGGCCCATGGATCGCTACACGTACGCGTCGGAGCAGCCGGTCGAGGAGCCGGTGTTTTCCCAGAGCGACCGGGAAGCGTTGGCGTGGGCGTGGGACCGTTTCGGGAAACTGGACGGGTTTACGCTCGCCGAGATGACCCATGCGTACCCGGAGTGGAAGCGTCACGAGGGCGCGCTGATGGCGAAGCTGGTGACCCGCGCGCCGATGAATTACCGTGATTTTCTTGATGATCCGCCCCCGGGGGTCGAGCCGTGTCATCCGCTAACCCAGGCAGAGCGCGAGGCGGTGGCCGAAGGCATCGGCGAGATGGCAGCGTTCGAACGACTTTGGCAGTAGGTTCGCATGACAGGCGAGCCACTTCCCTTGGAGTTGCGGCTCGGACTTCGTGCCGGCAGCGTCTTTTACTTTCAATCCCGCGAACTGACTTCCGAACAGCCGCATTTCTTCATCGTCGTGAACCGTGACCCGCTCGGCACGAAACTGGTCTTGGTGACGATCGTGACTTCAAAGTTGGACAAGGTGCGGCTACGGAACCGGGAGCGACCGGAGACCGTTGTGGAAATCACACCGGCTGAGTACGATGAATTCAAATTGGTTTCGGCTGTGGACTGCAACGTCGTGCTGGAAAAGCCTCTGGATGAGTTAGCCGGTATGGTGCGACGGAAAGAGGTTCGGTATCACAAGGATTTGCCACCGTCAGTCTTTGCAAAGATTCGAACAGCAGTTCTAGCTAGCCCGGTCGTGCTGGATGAATTTAAGCAACTCATATGAGCAACGCACCACAACTCGTCCAGAAACTCTGGAACTACTGCAACATCCTCCGGGATGATGGGTTGTCCTACGGAGATTATGTAGAACAACTGACTTACCTCCTGTTTCTCAAGATGGCGGAGGAACAGGCCCAGCTTCGCGGCAAGCCGTCGCAAGTGCCGAAGGGGTTCGATTGGCCGAGCTTGTTGGCCAAGGACGGCGACGAACTGGAGACGCATTACCGGCACGTGTTGGAGTCGCTCGGCAAACAGAAGGGGATGCTCGGCCTGATCTTCCGCAAGGCGCAGAACAAAATCCAGGACCCGGCCAAGCTCCGCCGGTTGATCGTGGACCTGATCGACAAGGAACAGTGGTCGAGTCTGTCCGCCGACGTGAAGGGCGACGCCTACGAAGGGCTGTTGCAGAAGAACGCCGAGGACGTGAAAGGCGGTGCCGGGCAGTATTTCACGCCGCGTTCGCTCATCGCCGCGATGGTGGAGGTGATGTCGCCGCAGCCACGCATGACCATCTGCGATCCCGCGTGCGGCACCGGTGGTTTCCTGCTGGCCGCGCACGATTACATCGCCAAGACGCCCGGGCTCGACAAGGAACAGAAGAAACGTCTCCGCTCCGGTACACTCCACGGCGTCGAGTTGGTGGACAGCGTCGCCCGACTCTGCGCGATGAATCTGTTGTTGCACGGGATTGGCGGGGATGTAGGCCGTGTGACCTCACACGGCGAAAAGGGGAACGCCGCGTCGGGTGACGCGGCCTACAACGATGTCCCCATCCATGTCCGCGATGCGTTGGCCGGGAAGCATGGCGAGTTCGACATGGTGCTGGCGAATCCGCCGTTCGGCAAGAAGAGCAGCGTCACCATCGTCAACGACGCCGGGGAGCAACAGAAGGAAAGCCTCGTCATCAATCGCGACGATTTCTGGGCTTCGACCAGCAACAAACAACTCAATTTCCTCCAGCACATTTTCACCATCCTCAAACAGCATGGCCGGGCGGCGGTGGTGTTGCCGGACAACGTGCTGTTTGAAGGCGGCGCCGGGGAGACGATCCGCCGCGAACTGCTCAAGCAGGCCGACGTCCACACCCTGTTGCGGCTGCCGACCGGTATCTTCTACGCGCAAGGCGTGAAGGCCAACGTCCTGTTCTTCGACCGCAAACCCGCGCAGGAGAAACCGTGGACGGAGAAGCTGTGGATCTATGATCTCCGCACCAACAAACATTTCACGCTCAAGGAAAACACCCTCCAGCGCGCCGACCTCGATGATTTCGTGAAGTGCTACAACCCGAAGAACCGCCACAACCGCAAAGAGAGCGACCGGTTCAAGTCATTCAGCTACGAAGACCTGTTGAAGCGCGACAAGGTCAACCTCGACATCTTCTGGCTCAAAGACGAAAGCCTCGAAGACAGCACGAACCTCCCGGAGCCGCAGGTGATTGCCGAAGAAATCGCTGAGGATTTGGAGGCCGCCTTGGAGCAATTCAACGAAATCGCCGAAGACCTGAAGAAGTAAGCAAAAGAAAAGTGGCTCCGCAGGTAGGACTCGAACCTACAACCTAGTGATTAACAGTCACTCGCTCCACCATTGAGCTACTGCGGAACCGAAATGGGCGCGCGTCTATATACCGGCAACACCGAGTTTCGTCAACTCCTCTCGCGTCCTCTCGAAATCCCGATGATGAATTCCCCGCAATCCCGCACCTTCCGCGGCCTCAACGTTGATCAGTATATCGTCAATGAAGACCACGTCGGACGCGTTCAGCGTGTACCGCCCGAGCACCAGTTCGTAAATACGACGATCCGGTTTCATCAACCCGACCTCGTGCGAGAGAATCAACCCATCAAATGCGCAAACAAATGGGTAATGGCTGGAAATGAACTCCGTGTGGATGGCGTTGGTGTTCGACAGGATGAACCGCCGCAAGCGCCCCTTCAGTTGTTCAGCCAGCGCGATCATCTGGTCATCGGTTGTGAAAATATCCGACCACATCAACGCGAACTCCTCGTAGCCTCCGTCAAATCCGAAATCGTGCGCGACAATCCGGTAGTATTCCTCCTTCGTGATCTGTCCGAGCGACAACTGGATCGTGAACGGCGTCGTCATCATGTAATCATCAAGCTCGCGACGGGTTCGCCCGGTGCGGGCACAGAACTTGTCCGCTGCGATGTCCCAGTTGAACGGCAACAATACGTTGCCTAGGTCAAAGATTACCGCTTCCACAGCTTTCGCACCTCGGACGGCTTGAGAATCCCACGCTCGGTGATGATGCCGGTAATGTACTTGGCAGGCGTCACATCAAACGCGGGATTCGTGGCGCGCGCACCGCGCGGTGTCACGCGAACGCCACAAATGAAGTGAACTTCGTCCTCGCTCCGCTCCTCGATGGGAATCGCGTCACCGTTCGGACAATGTGGGTCAATCGTCGAACTCGGCGCGGCGATGTAGAACGGAATGCCGTTCTCTTTCGCGAGCACGGCCTTCTCGTACGTGCCGAGTTTGTTCGCCGTGTCGCCGTTGGCAGCGATGCGGTCGGCTCCGACAATGCACAGATCCACGTTACCGCGCCTCATGAAATGTCCCGCGGCGTTGTCGGCGATGACCTTGTGCGGCACGCCTTCGTTCAGTAGTTCCCAACTCGTAAGATGCGCTCCCTGACACCGGGGCCGCGTTTCGTCCACCCAGACAAACACACCTCGTCCCTTGCGGTGCGCCGCGTAAATCGGCGCCGTGGCGCTCCCCCAGTCCACGATGGCCAGCCAACCCGCGTTGCAGTGCGTCAGTACCCTGCCCTTGCACGGAATCAACGGCAGGCCAATCTTCGCGATCCGTTTCATTCGCTCAACGTATTCGTTTGCAATCCGCTCAGCGACCGCGACCGCCGACTTCGCGTCGTGCGCCTCAATCAGCACACGGTCGAGCGCGTGTTTGAGGTCCACTGCGGTCGGGCGTGTTGTCACCAGTGTCTCATACGCTTTGCTGAGCGCAACACCTTCCAGAAACGCTTGTGCCATCCCGTACGCCGCCGTCGCGCCAATGGTGCCAGCGCCGCGGATTGTCATATTGCGAATCGCTTCAGCCGTCTCGCGATGGTTGCGCAACCGCAACAGCTTAAACTGGTGCGGCAACAACCGCTGGTCAATCACAACGACGTTGCGGCCTTCCATCCAGACCGCCCGATAAGATTTTCCACGAACGTTCATACGGTCACTTTTTCCCGGATTCGATTCACAAGTCAATGTTATTGACATAGAATTGCGTCCCATGAACAAAGGCTCTGGTCAAAGTGGACGGTTGAAAGACGCCATCTATCGGCTCCACCAAGATGTTTGGAGCGCGTGGGCACGCCGCCGCTACCGGGCTGATTTTGATCGCGTGGCCGCGTTCTGCTTGTTTGTCGGTTATCCGCGCAGCGGGCACAGCGTCATCGGAGCCATGCTGAACGCCCATCGCGACGCGGTCATCGCTCACGAATTGAACGCGCCGCAATTCATCTTGGATGGATGCACACGGGCAGAACTCTACTCCCGCATCTTGGCGCGCGCGTACTGGTTCAACCTGCGCGGCAACACCAGCAATTATCGCTATCAGGTTCCCCGTCAGTGGCAAGGACGCTTCGCAACGTTGCGCGTGATCGGCGACAAACGGGGCGGCGCCGTGACACGCTGCATTGCGGCGCACTCAGACTTCCTGCAGCGCGTCCGTGCGTTGGTCGGTGTTCCCCTGCGGCTGATCCACGTCGTGCGCAACCCGTTCGACAATATCAGCGCCATCTCGATTGCCGAGCGGTGGCCGCTTGCGGAGAGCGCCGACTACTATTTCTCCCACTGCAAAACCACCTCGATGCTGGCGGGTATCTGCGAGCCGAGTGAACTGATCACCCTGCGTCACGAGACCATGCTCCGCGAGCCGGCACAGGTGTTGACGAATCTGTGCGCCTTTCTCGGTTTGGAACTCTACCCCGGCTATTTGGAGGACTGTTGCCGCATCGTGTTTGCCGCGCCGACGTACACCCGTAGGAAAATGCTGTGGCCGGCGTCACTCGTGCAGGAAGTGCAGGAACGGGCGAGATCGTATCCGTTCCTCGATGGCTACGAGTTCGAGATACGGGATTGACTGGCCTTGGCATGCCTCTAGAATCCGCCCCATGAAATTCGGCACAACATGGCAAACCTCTGGACCGTTGTGGACGATTTCATTGGTCGTGGACAGACTCGGTGTTCCGGTGCTTGGCTGGTGGCCGCGCAAGGTTGTTGTTCCGGAAATGCTCCGGCAGCAAATGGCTACCATCCTCGATGCGTGGGGCATGTCCAAGGAACACGCAGCCATCACGCTGGACTACCTGATGTACGCCGACATGCACGGGTTTGATTCCCACGGCTGCGCCATGTTGTTGCACTACCACCGAGCCTTGCAGGCGGGACATCTGACGATGACCCCGAAGATCGAACTTGTCCGCGAAAGTCAAACCACAGCTCTGCTCGACGGCGGCGGCGGACTCGGCCACGTCCCCGCCGACATGGCGATGCGACTCGCAGCCGCCAAATGCCGCGACACCGGGCTGGGCGCGGTTGCCGTCCGCAACTCCGGCCATTTCGGCGCTGCCGGTTCGTATGCGTTGCTCGCCGCGCAATCCGGCCTAATTGGGATCGCCACGACCGACACCGCCGAGCCTGCGGTCGTGCCGACGCGCGGAGTCGAAGCAAAACTCGGCACCAACCCCATCGCCTTCGCAGCGCCCGCAGTCCGCAATGAGCCGTTCCTTCTCGACATGGCGACCAGCACAGTGCCCATCGGCCGGTTGATTGAAGCCTGGCGCAATGGTGACTCAATCCCGGTCGGTTGGGCGCTCGACGCCAACGGTTACCCCGTGACCAACCCGCGTCGCGCCGCCGCACTCCGACGGCTCACACCGCTCGGTGCGCACAAAGGCTATGGCCTCGCTACGGCGATGCAGATTCTCGCGACGTTGCTCTCCGGCACCACGGAACGAGTCGGGCACTTCTTCCTCGCGCTTGATCCCCGGCAGTTCCGCGACGGTTTCCCGGAGGATGTTGATGATCTGATGAACGATCTGCGCACTACGAAACCGCTCGATTCATCGCAGCCGGTGCTGGTCGCGGGCGATCCGGAACGCGCGGCGTACGCAGAGCGCAGCAACTCCGGGATTCCGTTGTCACGCGCCGTGGTCGAGGACATTCGCGCCGTCTGCCACGGCTCCGGCGCGCCGTTCCTTCTATGATCCGTAAACTTCATGGCAGCGCAGTCATCGCAGCGCACTTGCCCGGACAACGACGGGTTCCATTCTTGTCTCGCGAGAAACTTGACGCGCTCCGCGATCAACGCATCCGCGACATCGTGCGACACGCAGTCCGGCATGTCCCGTACTATCGCGACTGGTTTGCCCGCGAAGGGATTGATCCGCACGCCATCAAGTGCGCCGCCGATTTGGACCGTTTGCCGCTGCTTGACAAGGAACTTATCCGAGCACAGCCCCGACTTTTCGTGGCGGACAATGTGCGCCATACTCTTTCCTTCCTCACAAGTGGTTCGACGGGAACGCCGATCGAGATTCACCATGACCATCACTCACTGCTCGCCAATATTTCCTACGGCGAGCGCGAACGCGAGCCGGTGAACCGCCTTTGCGGCTCATTCCGGCCGAAGGAACTTTACGTCGGCTACGACACTTCCACGTTCAAGAAAGTCATCGCGTTCTACGAGCAGAACACGATGTTGCCCGTCCGTCCGCGACGACGAACGGTATCGCTGCTGGAACCAATCGAGAACATCGTTGAGCTTGCCAACCGCGAGCGCCCCGACATCCTTGTTGGGTACGGCGGCTGGATCGCGTTGTTCTTTCGGACGGTCAGTGCGCGCGGTCTCAAACTCCATCCGCCAAAGCTCGTGATGTATATGGGCGAGGCGTTGCCGCACGGCGCGCGTGACCTCATCGAGCGTGAATTCGGCATCCCTGTGATGTCGCGCTACAACGCCGTCGAGTCATTCAAAATCGGCTTCTTCTGCGAAGAGCGACGCGGCTTTCACCTTCACGAAGACCTCTGCCACGTCCGCATCGCAGAAGGACGGATCGTGATCAGCAATCTCATCAACCGCGCCACCGTGCTCCTGAATTATCCCATTGGCGATCTCGCTGTGATGTCGGCCGAAGCGTGTCCGTGCGGACGCACGTTCCGGTTGCTCTCCGAATTGGAGGGACGCGTGGAGGACATCCTGCCGTTGGCCGATGGCCGGCAGATTCATCCGCGCGCCGTCTGGCAGGTGTTCAAGGGCAACCGCGAGGTGCTCCAGTACCAACTCATCCAGCACGAGTTGCGACGTTTCACGCTGACTCTGGTGACCGTGGACGCGGCGGCGTTCCGTCGCGCCGTCGAGCGCGCCTTGCCTCAATTGCGGCAACTGCTCGGCGCTGACGCGATCATCGAGACGGAGCAACGGACGGAATTGAAGCGTGGTTCGGGGAACAAGTTCCGCGCGGTCGTCTCACGGTGCGCGCCCACTGCGTCAGGAACGGAAGCGGGTCCCGCAACGACCAGACCGCCTCAATCACCGGTCGGCGATACGGCGCGAGAAACTCCCGCAAACCGATCGGATCGCAACGACGATACACCGTCGAATACGCAAAGTCAGCGTGCAGGTTGACCCAAACACCGGGCCATCCGTTGGGATGGGCTGACTCCGCACGCCCTTCAACGTAGTCGGACCACGCCATCCATCCCAAATCCAAACCTGCCCGACGCAGCAACGAATTCGGCAGGATTGACCGGCCATTGATCTCCAAGAAACGGAATCTGCCGTCCCGCTCATCCCGCTTGAACTCTGCCTCTGCCATGCCGCGAAAGCCGACACGACGAAGCATCTCGACGGTCGCCTCGCGCAGACCCGCTTCCTCTGGCACGATTTCCGCCACACGGGTCACACCGAAGAACGGCGGACTCTGGCGCAGCTTCCGCATCGTGAGCCCTGCGCTCGGTTCGCCCTTGCCGTCCATGTACACGCAGTAAACGTAAATGTCAGAATCGCGACCGGGAATGTGCTCGTACAACAAACACGGAACATTCGCCTTCGACACCTGCGCCACGAATGACTCCAGTTCTGCACGGTTGCGGGCGACGAACAGTTTGCAGCCGAAACGCGGCGCAAACTTGTATCCCAGCACCGGTTTTACGAGCACAGGAAATCCCACGTCCGGAACCGGCGCTTTCGCCTCACCATAACAGCACGGCATGGTCACCCCAACCGATTCCGCCAACCCCTGCATCTTACCCTTGTCGAGAAAGTACTGCGCCACATCCCACAAGGGTGCCATCACGCAGTGCGTGCGCGACAGTGATTCCCGATGCTGCGCCAATGCAGCCAGAGCCTCGTCGTTCGATGGCAACAATGCCCAACCTGCCCACTCCGCTGCCCGGCGATCCAACAGTTCCAAAAGCGACTCCGGTCGTTCGTCCACGTCAAGCGCGGCTCCGCTGGAGACAACACAGCACGAGCGGTGCGCGATGTCGTACGCTTTCGTCGCGATGACCGCCGTCGGAATCCCGCGCGCCGACAACGCGCGCACCAAGCCGAGACCGTTGATGTAGCCACCGATAACGATGACGCCGGGCGCTTTCACTGCCACAACATCACATCTTGCGCCGGCCCGCGAGCGATTGCGAGAGCGTGACTTCGTCCGCCGCCTCCAACGCGCTGCCCGCCGGCAGGCCAAGCCCGATGCGCGTGACATTTGCGCCGAGTGGACGGAGTTGTTCGGCAAGGTAATGAGCCGTGGCCTCGCTTTCCACGTCGGCGCCCAGCGCCAGAATCACTTCGGTCGGCTTCTCCTGCTTCACACGTTCCACCAGCGCCGCGCTCCGGATATGTTCCGGACCGACACCATTGAGTGGCGAAATCCGTCCCATCAACGCGTGATAGACGCCTTTGTGCGCTCCCGCCTTCTCCAGCAACAGAATATCGCCGGGACTTTCCACGACGCAGATCGAATGTTGGTCGCGCGTGGCGCTCGAACAGATCGCACAGGGATCCGCTTCCGTGTAGCTGCCGCACCGCGAGCAGTTGCGGATTCGCGCCTTCGTATCGAGAACGGCCTGCGCCAATTGACGGCTCACTTCCGGCACCGCCTTCAACAAATGCAGCGCAATCCGCTCCGCGCTGCGTTTCCCAATGCCCGGCAACCGCGCCAGTTGCGCAATCAAATCTTGAACTGGTTTCGGATAATCCATGACAGTTATCTACACATTCCCAACCTCGAACGCAAGCGCGACGCCCCCACCCGTCGAGCACGACATCACTTGCCCGCCGAAAACAATTGACTTGCGACTCGATGCGGGAATTGCGTAGAAAGCTTCATTTGAAATGAAGCGAGAAATGTGTTGTGGCAACAGATTCGGAGGAACTCCAACTGTGGAACGCATTGTCAACTCAGTGGCGCCGATCCGGATTTGCGATCTGGGCGGCTGGACGGATACGTGGTTTGCCGAGTACGGCAAGGTGCTGAACATTGCCGTCTATCCCTACGTGCAGTGCCAGATGTTTGTGCGCAAGGCCCGGTCGCGCAAGGGTTCGCTCACGATTCACGTGGAGAACTACGGCGACCGTTACACGATTGACCCCGCCGCAATCGAGTACAGCAAGCACCCGCTGCTGGAAGCCTCGGTGGACGCCATGGAAATCCCGCGCAATCTGAACATCGAGGTCACGCTCTACTCCGATGCGCCGGCGGGTTGTTCCACCGGCACTTCCGCGGCGGTGTCGGTTGCCCTGATCGGCGCGCTTGACGCGCTAACGCCGGGGCGCATGACCCCGGGCGAAGTGGCAGCCAAAGCGCACGAGGTCGAGACCAAGTACCTCAAGCTGCAGTGCGGCATTCAGGACCAGATTGCAGCGGCCTATGGCGGCATCTGCTACATCGAAATGACGCGTTACCCGGACGCGCGCGTCTCCCCGGTCAACCTCCCAAATTCCATCTGGTGGGAATTGGAATCGCGCCTGACGCTCATCTTCCTCGGCAAGACGCACAAATCGTCGGACATCCACAAGAAGGTGATCCGCGAATTGGAAGGCGCCGGGAGTTCGTGCCCCAAAATCGAGGCTTTGCGGAAGCCGCCTGAGAAAGGCAAAAACGCGCTCTTCGCCGGCGATTTCCGCGCGTTGGGGCGCGCCATGGACGAGAACACGGCTGGACAGGCGGCGCTGCATCCGTACTTGGTCTCCGATGTGGCGCGTCGGGTGATAAAAGTGGCTCGCCAACACGGGGCGCTTGGCTGCAAAGTGAACGGCGCCGGTGGTGACGGTGGGTCCGTTACGATCCTGAGCAATGCTTCGCGGAGCAAGCGTCGGGCTATGATCGCTGCGATCGAGAAGATTGACCCGACAATCAAGCATATCCCCATCTATCTAAGTCGGTACGGGCTGCGGGTGTGGGAGAGTTGAATCTCTCACTCGTTGTGGCCGGTCTCCTGACCGTGCCACGATAGCTGACCGTAGGCCTGCCGTAACGGCGCGGTCAGGAGACCTGCGCCGAACAGAGGGGCGTGTTCCCGCGCAAGGCTTGTCTCCCACGAATGCGCCCAAGCTCAATTATCCGATTGATGTCCGTTTCCCGCTGGTGTTTCGACGCAAGGTGGAAACGTCCGGCATTTTGGATTTACTCACCGTGAACGCCGATCTGTTCTGGGGAGGACGGAAGCAGGACACCCGTTCCACCGGTGCCGACCATTGGTACCGATCACAGCCACGCTAATTGCGCAATCAAATCCTGAACTGGTTTCGGATAGTCCACGACAGATACCCACCTGTTCTCGCCGCCGAACGCAAGAGAGCGTTGACTTCGCAGCCGAAACAAAACCGGAACATAGACTGACCAGATCAATCCGCTTCCATAACGAGGGCTTCAAATCGGCTGACCAGTTCTGCAATCTGCGGTTTGTAGAAAACCTGCGCCAACCGATGCGGAGGCGGAATCTGTTCGACACGTCTCTTCCAATGCTTATCAAGTGCGGCAACCTGCGCATGTGCAACCGCCATCACAGCATGACAAAAGTCTGGCCCGTCGCCGGACTTCAAATGAAATCTCTTTGCCTCGTGTGCGAGAATTCGAAGCAAATGATGTGATACGAAACTCACAGGCCAGCGATCATCGAAGGGAATCGCCGGGAAGTCCCTGTCCAATCCTTGCGGGTTGCTCGCATACGCTGCCACAATTCCTCGCAAGGTGTCGTCCGAGCGGTCTCTCCATGAGATCATGTCGTTCCTCTTCTGCAGCGACCATTTGATCACCGCACCGAGCTGAAAGAAGGCATCGGACAAATCGAGAATCTTAGAGCCGTTCGGAGACAGCTCGGATGCACGTGCTTGGAAATAGGCTTTGAGAAATGTATCAGGCACCGACGCTTCGCGCCCTCGTCCAGCCTTTTCAAGACGAGAGACTTCCCACGCATTCATTGCAAGTGGTATCCAATGTGGTCCGATAGCGTCCAGAAAGCTCTGCACTCGCGAGCATGAAGACACTTGAAGAACATTTGTCCATGAAAACAAGAACGTCCCGCGTCGATGCAAGGCGGTCAAAAATCGTTCACGCAGCCCATCGTCTTTTCGCGCCAATTCCGTCAGTGAATCGTTGTCAAGGTAAACATTGATTCGATCCACCGAATCAGCAACACAAGTCACCTTGTCATCTTGAATGGTAAGGCGAATCATCGCTATTGAAACCAAATCCTTGCTATTCCCAATCCCCCGCGCAATGTTTGTTTACAATCCCAAGCCCGGCGGCAGGTTCATACCGGCGGTGAGCTTGCTCATCTCGTCGTTCTGCGTCTTCTTCGCGACTTCCAGCGCATTAGTCACGGCGCTGACGATGAGGTCTTCGAGCATCTCGATGTCGCCCGGGTCAACAACTTTCGGGTCAATCTTGATGCGCGCGATGGTGCCGTCACATTTTGCAACGGCCTTCACTGCGCCGCCCCCGGAGGTCGCCTCGACTTCGCGCTGGGCGAGTTCCGCCTGCACCTTCTGCATTTGTTCCTGCATCTTCTGCGCTTGCTTCAAAAACTTGCCTAGTCCGGCCATGATTATTTTCTAACCTCCACGATGGTTCCTTTGAACACTTCCAGTGCTTTCTTGATCAACGGGTCATTTCGGAAATCTGCCGTTTCTGGCGGCTTTGCTTGTGCGTTCTTCGCCGGCTTCGGCGTCGCCGGGGCGGCGGCCTCGTTCACTTCGAACCGCAACGTCACGTCCAGCCGCAGCTTTTCCTTCAGGCGTGTCTGCAACACCTCGCGGTTGCGCGGTGTGTCCACAAATCCGCGTTGCGCCGCAAACTCCGGGTCGAACCCTACCGTCACTACGTTGCCTTTCAACCCCAGCAGCTTCGCTCCCACAAGGTGCGCTTTGGCCAGTGGCGTCACCTTTCCCAGATGTTCCACCGCATCTGCCCACGCTGCCTCGATGGAAGCGGTCGTGGTTGGTGTGGGAGCGGCATTCCTGCCGCGATCTGTTGCTGCTGCGGCCCCGGTCGCGACAGGAATGTCGCTCCCACGGTCCCCAAGATGTCCCTTCAACTCGTTCAGCTTCTTCAGCACCCCGTCAATACCAATCATCTCGCGGGTCTTGACGGCTCGCACCAATGCGATCTCGAGGAACACGCGCTTCGAGAGTGCGTACCGGAGCCGGCCTTCCGCCGCTGCCAGCGCATCCATCATCCGCAACACCGCGTCGGAATCAATCCGTCCGGCTTGCGCTTGCAACAGTGCCAGTTCGGCGTCGGGCGCCTCGACGAGTTGGGCAGCCTCCGCGCCAAGCGTCATCACCAAGAGATTCCGGAAATGGTCCAGCATGTCGGCGAGCAACCGCTGCAAATCCTTTCCGGCGTCGTCGAGTTCCTTCACGGTCAACAGCGCGGCGTTGGTGTTACCGTCAATCAGGGCGTTGGTCAACGCGGCAAGCTTGTCGTGCGCGACAAGGCCGAAGACCTGAAGCACGTCCTTTTCCTCGATCTTGTTTCCGCAAAACGAAATGAGTTGATCGAGCGCGCTCTCTGCGTCGCGCATCCCGCCCTCGGCGCCACGCGCGATGGCCGCGAGCGCCGGGTCGTCCACCTTGGCCTTCTCGCTCCGCGCGATTTCTCGGAGATGCTTGACGATCAGCGCTGAAGAGATCCGTCGCAGGTCGAAGCGTTGACACCGCGACAGAATCGTCGGCAACACCTTCTGTGGCTCAGTCGTGGCGAAGAAGAACTTTACGTGCGATGGCGGTTCTTCGAGCGTCTTCAACAGCGCGTTGAACGCCGCGTTGGAGAGCATGTGGACTTCGTCAATGATGTAGATTTTGAACTTGCCGTGCGCGGGCGCGTAACGGCAAGTCTCGCGGAGTTCGCGGACCTGTTCGACGCCGTTGTTGGAGGCGCCGTCAATTTCCAGCACGTCCAGCGACCGGCTCTCAGCGATCTCGCGACAGGAATCGCACTTGTCGCAAGGCGTCGTCGTCGTTCCCTTGGCACAGTTCAACGCCTTGGCGAAGATGCGGGCGATGGTGGTCTTACCGATGCCGCGCGGCCCGACGAACAGATAGGCGTGGGCGAGGCGGTTTTGTCCAATGGCGTTCTGGAGCGTGGTGGTTACGTGCTGCTGACCCACCACCTCCTCGAACTGTTGCGGGCGCCATTTGCGCGCCAAGACTTGATATTGATCTGCCATTTGATACTCGCTGCAAAAACAAAAGTGGTCGTGCACCCCGAGTTGACGAGTCACGTCGGTTTGCGCGCGGCGGTTGAAGCTCCCGTCAGGCTGCCCGACGGCACATGGAACATCAAGCGTACCGTTGCTGTCTTCCGACCCTGGCGGGGTTAGCAGGCAACCATTGCATCGGACCCGACGTTCAACGCCGCCCCGCCGTTGCTTGCCCACGTGGCCGCCGCGTCGGGGGATTCCGCCCAGCTAAAGCGGGTTGCTGGTACAGGGAACCGCTAACTCCCCGCGTAGCACGACCAAATGCCAAAAAACGATTGCCCAACTAATTCCCAATCACTGCCACCGGCTCCCAATTGCCGGCCAACCAGCGTTCAATATACAAACGACTCTTCTGCTGTTTCAGTGCCCGTTCCACGCGACGCGCCTCGCTCGTAGTCGGATTCTCACGCCAGCCGACCATCGCCCACGGTCGCAACCGCGCCGTGGCTTTCACCTGCCCGGACGCATGTCGCCAGTATCGCCGCAGCAGGTTCTCTGTCGAACCGACATAAAACCTGCCGTTGCGCTCCGAGCACAACACATACACAAAGCCACTCATTCCCAAACAACCAAACTGGAGCCAACGGTCGGGTTCGAACCGACGACCTGCGGTTTACGAAACCGCTGCTCTACCGGCTGAGCTACGTTGGCTTCTCAAAAACCTGTTTCCTATTCACTGCCCAGAACCGACGACCTCCCCGAAGCCTGTCACAGGCTTCGGGGTGCTCTACCGGCTGAGCTACGTTGGCGCAAAATGAACGCGACGCATTATGCCACGACTTCGCCGCTTGGCAAGCATCAGGTTGCGCGCGCAGTCTTGCTCAGAAACGTCGCGCAGCTTACCATGCACGCCCATGACTGGCTATCTCGCGCCGGAGGGTTTCTTGGATGAGTTGGTGACTGAACTCCGTGATGTCGCCGCTGTTCACGGGCGACTCGTGCTCGCGGAAGGACCGCCCCGGCCTTCGGCTTGGGCGGCGAACGTGTGGAATGTTCCAGTTTTGTTCCGGACCGTCTCCATCACGGATGCCGCGCGGAAATTGCGGGCGATCCAGCGCGATTGGGCGCTGTATTCCTTCCATCTTCATCGCCGGGCGCAACTGATCGCGTCGCAGTTGCCGACAGTGGCCGTGAGGCCGTCGGCGTTTCCTGCGCCGGTGCCGACGCGGCCCATCGGTTCGTGGACGTTGCTCGACGAGCAAACCGTATTGGCGTCGGCGCAGTGTTCGTGTTCGTGGCCGAATGGAGAAATCGAATTTATCGAGAACCACGACGCGCCGCCGAGTCGCGCGTATCTGAAACTGTGGGAGCTTTTCTCGCGACTGCAAACATGGCCGCGAGTTGGTGAACGATGCGTGGATCTCGGTGCGTGTCCGGGCGGTTGGACGTGGGTGCTGCAAGGTCTCGGCGCACGGGTGCTGGCGGTGGACAAGGCGCCGTTGGCGCCGCGCATTGCGAAACTGCCGGGCGTGGAGTTCCGTAGCGAGAGCGCTTTCGGCTTGAAGCCGGAGCCGGTGGACTGGCTCTTCAGCGACGTGATTTGTTATCCGTCGCGGCTGTTGGAGTTGGCGCAACGTTGGCTGCCGATGGCGCGGAACATGGTTTGCACGGTGAAATTTCAGGAAAAGACCGATCACGCCGTGGTGCGCGAGTTCGCGACGATTCCTGGGTCGCAACTTCTACATCTCCACCACAACCGGCATGAGTTGACGTGGTATCGCTTGGCGGAAAAACTGTAGGGGCGAGGCATGCCTCGCCCTTACTGTGAGTTTCGCGAGGCCCTCGTTGTGCGCCGGTCCCTGACCGCGCACTAGGTCCGGCCGAAGATCTCCAGACTTTCCGGGGGACC
This sequence comes from uncultured Verrucomicrobiota bacterium, assembly GCA_964574605.1. GTDB lineage: Bacteria > Verrucomicrobiota > Verrucomicrobiia > Palsa-1439 > Palsa-1439 > CAIKAP01. Next base: position 769 of record CAZNOK010000085.1, on the reverse strand, counting down.
TGCGCCGAACCTGCCGTGCTCGTGTACCGACTTCAGTTGGCCGGACCGCGTAAACGCGGGACACCAACGTTCGGTTACGGCGACAAGCGGACGCGGTAGAAGAAGGCGGGGGCGTTCGTCGCGCCGCCGGTGTGAACGTAGTTGGTCACGCTCTCCCCGACGCCGGGGACGTAAATGACCGGGCTGAAATCGGCGAAACCGGTGCCGGGAACGGAGTTGGTCTGTACCACGTAGCTCTTGCCGCCGACGGCGGTCCAAGTGATACGGACATTGTTGCTCTCACACGACACGCTGGTCACGCGCAGACAGGAGCAACTGTTCGTCGGGCTGGTGCCGGCTTGCGACTCCTGCAGGTTCGACATGCCGTCGCCGTCGGGATCGCCGTCGGCGGTCAGCACGATGCCGTTGTTGATGAACGTCGAATGGAAATTGGTGTTGCCGTAGATCACGTCAATGACTCCGTTGTTGGTGACGGCGCCCCAAGATTCGATGATACCGCCGCCGGTGGCTTGGAGGGCAGCGTTGTTCTGGATGGTCAGCCCGTTGGCGGTCGTTAGCGCACCGCTTTGCACGATCAACGTCCCCCCAACACTGAAGACGCTGCCGTTGCTGACGGTGCCGCTCCCGACCCTGAGGGTGCCGCCGTTGAACTGGACGATGCTGTTGGTGCCGTTGTTGGCGAGGAACCGGTCGACGACGACGGTACCGGCGTTGAAGCCCACATTTACCGGATATGCTTCACAATCCGCAGGCAACAATCTATAGTTCA
>CAZNOK010000084.1:0-20202 GCA_964574605.1 uncultured Verrucomicrobiota bacterium | reverse complement strand
GCGTTCTACCTGAGCAACCTGATGTTCCGGTCGCCTGAAATGAGATTGCAATGACGGGCGCGTTGACGGAAAGTGCGCGCGCATGATCGCTCTCTGGAACATCCTTGCCGCCGTAACGACCCAACGCGCTACCCCGACGGGCGAGCCGGACTTGCTCGCGCAATGGCCTGCCGTCGGCATCGGGCTGCAACTGCTGGGGCTGGCTGCCGACGCGTTTCTCGTGTTGCGCTGGCGGCAACGACGAAGTGTCGGGACGAAACCGTGGGGGTTATCGGCGTTGTTCACAGCCGTCGGCGTCAGTGTGGCCGTTTTCCTGTCGGTCGGTGTCGTCGGCCTGCTGCTGCACTTGAGACCCGCGGTGACGTTGGCGTTGCTGGGGGGATCGGAACTCGCGTTGCTCGGGGTGCTGTTGTTGTGCCTGCGTCTGGAGAAGATCGAATGGACTACGGCGTTCGGACTGCGGGAATCTTCCGTGCCGCGCGCGCTGCTGATGGGCGCAGTCTTTTTCATTGCTGTCCAGCCGCCGTTGTTGGCGCTGGCAACGTTGCGCGACTGGTTCTGTCGCATCTTCGGCATCAGAATCAGCGTGCAGGACCTCGTGTTGCAGCTCATGGCGACAGACTCGCGGCAACTGATCGTCGTGCTATCCGTGTTCGCCGTGCTCGTCGCGCCGTTGTGCGAGGAAATGTTCTTTCGCGGACTCGCCTACCCCGCCTTAAAACAACGCTGGGGCATGCCGGTCGCCATCAGCATCGTCTCGGTGTTATTCGCTCTCATTCATCTGCACGTGCCGTCGCTGCCGCTGCTGCTCGCGCTCGCCGTCGGTCTCACACTCGCCTACGAGTACACCGGCTCGCTCCTGACGCCCATCGCCATGCACGCGCTCTTCAACCTCCTCAATGTCATCGCCATCCTTCTCTACCGCGCCAACCCATGAAAACGGTTCGCGACATCGGAGAGTTCGGCCTGATCCGGCAACTCCAAAAAAAAATCGCGCTGGCGGGCGACGACTGCGCCGTGTTGCCGGGCGGCGGATTGTTGACATGCGACCCGGTGATCGAGGGCATCCATTTCCCGCCGGACACACCGGCGCGTCAAGTCGGCTGGAAAGCGATGGCCCGCAACCTCAGCGACATCGCCGCGATGGGAGGCGAACCACAGTACGCCGTCGTCAGCCTCGGCCTGCGCCCGACCACGCCCGCGCATTGGGTGCGCGAACTCTACGACGGCCTTCACGCCGCCGCGCAAAGATTCGGCTGCGAAATCGCTGGCGGCGACACTGCGCACGTCTGGCACGAACAATTTGTCGTCGTCACGCTGCTCGGTCATGCCAACCGGCCAGTGCTTCGGTCCGGCGCGAAACCGGGGGACATCGTTTTCGTGACCGGAAAGCTCGGCGGCTCGCTTCGCTCCGGCAAACATCTCCGGTTCATCCCCCGCATCCGCGAAGCCCGCTGGCTCGTCAAACACCTCCGCGTTCACGCGATGATTGACGTGAGCGACGGTCTCGCCAGCGATCTTGAACGCCTCGTCGAAGCCAGCCACGTCGGGTTCAATATTGCTTCCCGCAAGATACCCGGCAAACTGCCGGGTGCATTGACCGACGGGGAAGACTTCGAATTACTCTTCACCGTTGCGCCGCGCGACGCCGGCCAGGTGCGACGAAAGTTTTACGAGATTGGCCGTGTTATTAAAAAGCCGGTCGTGTTGCTCGACCGCGTGCCGCTCGCCGTGAAAGGTTATGATCATTTCGCATAGCCCAGCCGAGACCATCGAGTTCGGATGCCAGCTAGCCGCCGAACTCCAGCCCGGCGCCGTCCTCGCGCTCACCGGCGAACTCGGCGCGGGCAAGACTTGTCTTGTCAAAGGCATCGCGCACGGCCTCGGCGTTGAACAGGAAGTCACCAGCCCGACGTTCACGTTGATCCACGAATATCGTGGGGGACGCTTGCCGCTCTACCATGTGGATTTGTACCGGCTCGATTCCATCGAACAAGCCGTCGGAATCGGCATCGAGGAATACCTGCCCGGCGACGGCGTGACGGTGATCGAGTGGGCGGAGAAAATCGAATCACTCCTCCCGCCGGGCACGAAGCGGCTGCGCTTGTCGCTCGTCAACGACACGTCGCGACGCATCGAGGTCGCATGATCACGCTCGCCCTCGACACCTCAACGCCACGCGGCTCGGTCGCATTGCTCCGCAATGACGAAACGCTCGCCGAACAAACGTTCGCGCGCCAACGATCTGGCGACGGTTTGTTTGATGCGATCTCTGCAATTTGTTCCGGTTTTGTTCCGGATCTCATTGCGGTCGGCCTCGGACCGGGTTCGTTCACCGGAATCCGCGCGGGAATCGCCGCGGCGCGCGGGCTGGCTTTGCCGACTCAGACCCCCATCAAAGGTGTCAGCAGTTTCGATGTGCTGGCGTTGACGGCGCTGCCGCTGATGCCGGCGGACGCGACGGCGTTGTGCGTGTTGGCCGACGCGCGCCGGGGCGAAGTGTACAGCGCGCTCTACGGACGCGACGGACGAGCGTTGCGCGAGTGCCGGATCAGCGCGCGAAACGCCGTGGAAGCAAACGCGTGGATTGTCGGCGCCGACGTGACGCCGAGCGCGGCGGTGCTGGGCCGGTTGGCGCGGGAAAAGTTCTTTGAGGATGGCCCCCAAGGCGATGCGCGATTGGAACCGATTTATCTGCGAGCGATGCAGTATCGTCAATCGGTTGGCTCGACACCGTCGTAGTTCGTGGCTATGTTTGACGCCATGCTTCCGCAGTCTTATTACCGCTGCTGGGTTGAGGTGGACCTCGATGCGGTGCGTCACAACGTTGCTGCCATCCGTCGCCGCATCGGGCCGCGCACCAAGTTGATGGCCGTCATCAAGGCCGATGCTTACGGACACGGCCTGCTCCCCGTGGCCAGTGTATTGATGCAATGCGGTGTGGACAGTTTTGCGGTCGCAAATCTCGGCGAAGCGCTCGCACTGCGACAGCTTGGCGGCAGCGGCTGGCCAATCCTGTTGCTCGGCTCGGCCCTGCCCTTTGAGGTGCCGAAGATGGTCGAGGCCAATATCACGCCGACTCTCTCCACGTTGACTGAAGCCGAGATGTTCGCTGCTGAAGCGGCCCGTCAGGACAAACGGCTCCGCGTCCAGATTGACGTGGACACCGGGATGGGACGCGTCGGCTTCTGGCACGAAGACGCTCCGGAACAAATCCGGAACATCGCGTCGCTGCCATCGCTCGAAATCGAGGCGCTTTACACGCACTTCCCGTCCGCCGACGAGAATGTTGCGGAGACGCGCCGCGAGTTGAAGTTGTTTCTCAACGTTCCCGGTCCCGGCATTCGCCACGCAGCCAACAGCGCGGCGCTGTTGAACCTGCCAGAGTCGGCGCTCGACATGGTGCGGCCCGGTCTGCTGTTGTACGGCATCGGTCCCGCCACCGGCGAGTTTCGTCCCGCGCTGTCATTCAAGGCCCGCGTGGTATTCGTGAAATCCGTGGCGGCGGGCCGCACGATCAGTTACGGGCAAACGTTCGTCGCCAACAAACCGATGAGGATCGCAACGGTCGCCGCCGGATACGCCGACGGGTTCAACCGCCTTCTCTCCAACAAGGCCGAGGTGTTGATTGGCGGGGCGCGTTGCCGGGTCGTCGGACGCGTCACGATGGATCAGATCATGGTGGATGTGACAGCCGTGCCGCAGGTCAATTGCGGCGACGAAGTCGTGTTTATCGGACGACAGGGAGACGGTGCAATCACCGCCGCGGAAGTCGCGGGCTGGGAGGAAACCATCCCGTGGGAAGTGCTCTGCGGAATCACGAAGACCGCGCGCGTCCCACGCGTGTACCACGGCGCTCCTGCGGTTTGAGCCGGCGTTTTGCCGATTCCCAGAGCGCGTCGAGTTCGTCCAGCGAGCATTGGTCGAGTTGTTTGCCCTGTGCGTGGACGCTGCGTTCCACCGCCTGAAAACGGACAATGAACTTGCGAATGCTTCGGTTGAGGAGGTCCTCGGCTTGGAGTCCTTCGAACCGCGCCAGGTTCACGACGGCAAACAGCAGGTCGCCAAGCTCCTCCTCGAAGTGACGGCGATTGCCACTGGCCATCGCGCCCTTCAACTCGCGCAGTTCCTCTTCGATCTTGGCGAGGACATCGCGAGCGTGTCGCCAGTCGAACCCGACGCGGGCCACTTGGCGCTGCACCTTGTCGGCCTTCAACAGCGCCGGCAGGCTGCGCGGCAGTTCGCCAAGAATACTGTGTGAGTTGCGCTCCGCTTTCTTGATCGCCTCCCACTGGCGGAGCACGGCCTTGGCGTTTCGCAACTTCTTGCCGCCGAAAATGTGCGGGTGACGGTGAACGAGTTTGTCGGCGATGGACTTGGCCACGGCATCGAAGTCGAATTGGCGTTTCTCCGCAGCGATCTGGGCGTGGAAGGCAATCTGCAGCAGCAGATCGCCAAGCTCATCGCGAAACTCGCCGGTCTTGCGTGATTCCAAGGCGTCGAGGACTTCGTAGCATTCCTCGATGAGATCGTGTCGAAGCGAGCGATGAGTCTGCTTGCGGTCCCACGGACAGCCGTTCGGTGCGCGCAGTCGTTTTACAATCTTCAGGAGCCGGGCCACATTCTCCATTTGAGTTTTCATTGTTGCCACGCTAGGATATGGAACGGATCAAAACAATCATGAAATGGACGAGACTATTATTGACGGCGAGCCTGCTGGCGGCGTGTGCGGATGCCGTCGAACTGATTCCGAAGGTGACGATTGATGGGAAGGTGTATCAGGACGTGCGTTGGGGACCTGTCAATCAAGGCAAGGTCGTGATGTTTCATAGCCGCGGCAACACAACTGTCCCCCTCAGCAGTCTTCCGAAGGAATATCAGGAACAACTCGGTTATCAACCACCGCCCCCACCTCCACCGACCGTTACGCCTCCTGTAACACCACCACCAACGGTTCCCGTTGAACCTCCCAAGGTTGTCACCCCTCCGCCTGTTCCGTTACCACCGCCTCGCGATGCAGACTGGGAAACCTACAGCCGGGAACGCAAAACCAAGCTGGTCTTGAATGACAAACTGGTGAATCGCTCAAATCTGTCAACTGTGGTTGGTTTCCTCGAAAGTCCGGTCCGTATTTACACTGATTCGGTCAAAGTGCGCGGCATCCTTATGGAGGTTGCAGAAAAGAAGACCGACGTCACGCAACCGGCCGACGAGCTATCGCTACGCCCGAACTTGTGGGAGCGTACGGGGAAGATGGTTCTCCTGCGGAATTATAAGGCGGACGGAGAGAGAGGTGTCCTAGTGCGTCTGTTCGTCGCGCCTGCTGCGGACCTAGATGGCCACAACACCTATGAGGTTGGAATCGAACCCACCTTCGAACAGTGGAAACAGCTTCGGTTCAACACGATCCGCACTCCCTGAGCAGCTAGATTGGCCGTTCAGCCTCTTACATGCCCCGTGAACGGGTTCCGCTTGGAAACGCCAAGTCTTTCTCTTCCTCGTCGGAAAGCGCAGTGGCACGCAATGGCGCAGCCTGTTCCTGACGACGCAGGTCCCACAGCCGCTCCAACTCGTTCTCCAATGCGCCGATACGATGAACTCCAACCGCCGGCAACTCGTCACCGGCGTTGGCGAGACGGCTGCGTAGGGTCTGCAGTTCATCCGTCACACGCGTAATCTTCTCCAGCAGCGTCGGTTCTTTGACCCTCGCCAGGGTTCGCACCCGGCGCCTCGACAACGAGGGACGACGAAATTTCCTAACGTTCTTGATATTCTTGGGGCGGACTTTCATGCTTGCAGGGAAACAGACAACTTTTGCCCTAAATTTGTTCAAAAAACTAGCAATTTCCCTGCATTTTCTCGACACGATAGCTCAGTAAGCTATCACCATTGAACACGAAATATCCGCGAAACCGTTTGCGCTCCAACAACAACGGCAACCAGTGAGGGTCATCCTGCCACATGTCATAATATGGAATCTTATCCAAATCAGTCCACATGGGAGTCGCCTCATCAGTCTCAACCATGTTTCCGTGGCAACCCGATGCGGCAAAGACAGCTACACGTAACTTATAGCCGTCCAGAAAGTGGAAGTGCAGTTCCCCAATTTGCTCCAACCCGGTCGGCGTCAGCCCGACCTCCTCCTGCATCTCGCGAATGGCAGACTGCAAAGTCGTCTCGCCAGCCTCCACCCGGCCGCCGGGACCGTTGATCTTGCCGGCGCCGAGGCCGCGCTTCTTGCGAATCAGGAGCACTTGACCATCCCGAATGACGAAACAAAGGTTCGCCTCCTCGGTCGGTTGCCAAGTCGCCCAGTCAATCCTGTCCACGTGCAAATTCATTTTCCATTCATACACGAAACCCGTCTCCGATTCCAGATGAGCTTGACGCCATTCTGCAACTGGCACATCATTCCGCCGCAATGAATGCCGTTTGCCCAAGGTGCGACGTTGGCCTGTTGCTCCTCCATTTCAAGGAGGTGGAGGTGGACTACTGTGAGCGTTGCCGCGGCATCTGGCTCGATCAGGGCGAACTGGAGACGCTGGTTCAAACCACCGGCTCCAACGCCAGCGACCCATTCCTGCGCCTGCTCGATCAACCCGGCGCGCCATCGCCGGCCGAGCATTGCCTTTGTCCGCGCTGCGACTCGAAACTCAACGAGTTCACCGTCAACGACCTCGTGCTCGACCGTTGTCCCCGTGGCCACGGCCTTTGGTTCGATGCCAATGAACTCAACCGTCTCCTGACCATGTTCGGAGCATCCAAGACCGTCGCCTTCCTGAACGACCTTTTCGGAATCAAACCCACAACCAAAACGGAGGAACCACAACCATGAGTATCATCCTGCTTGTTCTCGCCATCGCTGTCGTCGTTTTGCTGCTGGCCTGGGTCGCCGGCGCGTACAACGGCCTCATCCGCCTGCGCAACCAAGTCGAGAACGCCTGGTCGCAGATTGACGTCCAGCTCAAACGCCGGCACGACCTGATCCCGAATCTCGTCGAGACCGTCAAAGGCTACGCCGGACACGAGCGCGCCACGTTGGAAAACGTCATCAAGGCCCGCAACATGGCCATCGCCGCCAAGGGCGTCGGCGAGCGCGCCGAGGCGGAGAACTTCCTCAGCGGCACGCTGAAGTCGTTGTTCGCCGTCGCCGAGGCGTATCCGAACCTGAAGGCCGACCAGAACTTCATGCGTCTTCAGGAGGAACTGACCTCGACGGAAAACAAGGTGGCCTTCTCGCGCCAGTTCTACAACGACAGTGCGATGACCTTCAACACGCGCCGCGAAGTCTTCCCGACGAACATCATCGCCAACATGTTCAACTTCGCCCGCCGCGAGTTCTTCGAGGTCAAGGACGCCGCCCAGCGCGAAGCGCCGCAAGTGAAGTTCTAGTCCCCATGTGGGAACAGATTCAGACTAATCGCCGCCGTAGCGCCGTGCTGATCACCGGCATGGCGATGGTCTTGTTGCTTCTCGGCTACGTCGGCGGCGAGCTTCTCGTGCCCGGTGGCGGCATCATCGGTCTCGGCGTGGCGCTGATCATCTGGGGCATCCAGATGGCGGTGTACGCGGCCAGTCCTCAATCGCTCCTGCTTCAAGGCGCCTCCGCCCGCGAACTCCACAAGGAAGACACCCCGCAACTGTTCAACGTCGTCGAGGAAATGGCCATCGCCTCCGGCCTCGGTTTCACGCCGAAGATTTACCTCGTCGAGGACCCCGCCCCCAACGCCTTCGCCCTCGGACGCAAACCGGAGAACAGCGCCGTCATTGTCACCACCGGTCTCCTCCACCGTCTGAACCGCGACGAACTCCAAGGCGTCATTGCCCACGAGATCGGCCACCTCAAGAACCGCGACGTCCAGTTCATGACGCTGGCTGCCGTGATGCTCGGCAGCGTCGTCATCCTTTCCGAGATTCTCTGGCGCTCCCTGCGACTCGGCGGACGCGGACGGAGCCGTTCCTCTTCGCGCGGCGGAGGCGGTCAGGCACAACTCATCATTCTCATCATCTCGCTCCTGCTGGTCGTCCTCGGCCCGTTGCTGGCGCAACTGCTCTACTTCGCCTGTTCCCGCAAACGCGAATATCTCGCCGACGCCTCCAGCGCGCAGTTCACGCGCTATCCCGAAGGTCTCGCCTCCGCGCTGGAAAAGATTTCGAGCACACCCGTCAACGTCAGCTTTGCCAGCAAAGCGACCGCGCCGATGTTCATCGTCAACCCGCTGGCGGCCAAGGGCGGCGCGGGATTGTTCTCGACGCATCCCCCGACCGACAATCGTGTCCGCGTCCTGCGCGGCATGAGCGGCGCGTCGTTTGCGGCGTATGAAGCCGCGTTCCGCAAGGCGCAGGGCAGTTCCATCATCGGCGCGGACTCGTTGCGCCACGCCCAACCCGTTTCCATCCGTGACGCCTCGGACCAAGGCCCCATCGAATCGCATACCGGTATCAAGTCCATCTCGAACCGCGCGATGGGTTATTTGCGGTTGCGCTGCCACTGCGGCCTCGAAGTGTCCATCCCCGAAGGCTACGACCAGAACAGCATCCGCTGCATTCGTTGCGGAAGCGAGTTGCCAATTCCAAGCGCCGCAGCCCCGCCAATGCCGATGGTCGCGCCGCCTGTGATTCCAACGCACGATGCCACGCCGCTCCAATACAAACGCACCGGCAAAGGATGGGAATCATTCCGCTGCGCTTGTGGCCGCACCATCCAACTTAGCCCGAGTTTCGCCGCCCCGCACGTCCGTTGCGGCGCCTGCCAGCGACTCATTCAGATAAATTGAACTGCCGCAAAGCCGCGAAAGCCTCCGGACGAATCACAACAGATGAACGCACGCGGCGCAACATCGCCACTGCATCGTCGGCGGTATGCGCCTGACCGGTTGCGATCAAGTACGCACCGACGACCGCCGCGCTGCGTGAGTAACCGATCTTGCAATGCACGTACACCGGTCCGTTGGCAATATGTTCGCGGATGAAAGCCACCGCCTCTCGTAACTGCTCCATTGAAGGCGCTGTGAGGTCGAGTATCGGCATGTTCCGATACGCCGCCGCCAAGAACGGACGCGCCTCGGAAAACTCGGCCGTCAAGTCCAGCACTGCCGTCACTCGCGCTGACGGCGTTTCCGCGTCATTCAGCACCCGGCCGATCAGCAGATTCGGCGCAACCTCGTTCCACGCCCGGCACTGACGTCGGTAGTACAGCAGTGAGAGTTGTTGCCCCAGCAACACTGGCCCCAACACCAACTTCACGCTCAACGGCAACCGCCCATTCTCTTTTCGGTACACACCCGGTCCGAGACCGAAATACGCCAACGCCACCAGTCCCAGCGCTACCGACGGCCACCACATCAGGCCACCGACAATTCCCGCCGCCACGCATCCGATGGCATAGTACGCGCCGACCCGATGATTCGGTTGCACCGGCAGCCGCCACGGCGTTTCGCGAACCAAATAGAAACACGCCGTTGCCAACACGAATCCGCCGACCACATCCACGACGTGATGCTGGTACGTCAATACCGTCGAGAAGCCGATCAAGCTGAACCACACGTGCGTCGCCACACGCCAGCCGCCCCGCGCATGACGCGCGTACAAATCCGCCAGAATCGTCCGCAGCGCGATGTGCAGCGACGGCACGAGGTTGAACGGTTGGTCAAACGTCCGCAATGCGCCGAACATCCACCCGAACACGCCACCGACCTGCGGATGTGGAAACGCGATACGCAACGGCATCAGCAAGAAACAAATGCCCGCCGCCAGAATCGCGAGTGTGATTCGACGGCCCAGCGTGTCCAACTCGCCCCGCTCGTCGCAAACAAAAAATGCGCCGACAAAAAACAAGTCAATGGACCAGTACGGCACAATCATCGCCGGTACGAAGGGAATCCGCAATTCCCAGTCGTAGTACCACATGCCGACGTCACTGCGATGCGCCGTGATCCAGTTGCAGCCGCCGTATACCACGAGAAACAGCAGCGAGCACGCCGCCAGCCAGCCCACTCGCCTCAACGCCGTCGCGCGACCGACACTGTGAAGATGCCCCACGGATCAATCTCCTCGGATATTTTTTCAAAACCCGCCGCGCGAACCAATCCATCCATCTCCGCCTGCGTCCGCCGTCGCATGATCCACGGCTGGCCTTCGCGATTCGTCAGCACGCGCGCGATAAACTCCACCTGCGGATGCCACGGCTGGTTCGTGTAAATCAGAAATCCGCCTGGCTCGATTGCATCCGCCAGTCCTGCCAGTGAGTTCTTCACCGGCTCGTTCGATGGAAACAGTTCGTACAAACCCGACACGATGCAGATGGTCGGCTTCGGCGTGACCGCAGCCAGCGACGCGCGATCAAACGCATCCCCTAACGTGAACACGAGGTCCTTCAATCCAAGCTGCTCCGCCAGCCGACGCGCCGCGTCGAGGTTCTCCTGTTTGTAGTCGCGCAACACTGCGTGAACCGGAATCTCCCGCAGCTCCCGCATCGTTTCCAACACATACCGCCCCGCGCCGGCGGCGATGTCCAACATGCGCACGGGCTTGCCGGCAGCATGAACCTGTTGAACCGTTTCCCGCAGCAGTTTTTCTAGATTCAGCTTCCGTTGCCGGATGCCGCGCCAGCCGATGCTGTTGAGATACTGTTTGTCGAACAAACCGTGTGGCCGGTTCTCATAGATGTAGTCGAGCATCACGCCAGAATCGAAGCCTGCGCGCCAACCGATCCGAATCCCGCCGCTCAGCCGTCCGAGCGTCTTCATCCCGAGCTTGACCAGCGCAAACCGGAAACCGCCCGGCCGGCACAGGCGGTCGTACTCGGCTTGTGTGTACGGAATCGTGTCGGCCGGCGATGGAGCTTGGCGAAAACGTTCGAGGATGAATTCTCGCGCCTTCGCAATCGGCAAGTGCCGGTCTTTCTCGTGGAAGATGGCGTGATAGAAACCGGGAAAGACTTCCATCTGTTTGACCGGCGAGGAGAGCCGGTCGAAGAACTCTCGCTGCGCGTCAAGTTCCACCACCCAGTCCGACCCCGCGCCGAGCAGCAACGTTGGCACTGTGATCGCCCCGGCATCGGCCAGCAGCCGCGTGCCGGCGTCATGCAGGTCAAGCAGGATGTTGACGGCAATCTGGCGGAAAATGAACTCGTCGGCGTGATAGCGGGCCGCCTGTTCCGGATCGTGGGTCAGCATCTTCGCCTTGACATAACTCCTTACGAACCCCTTCTTCCGCAACCGCAGGAACGGAATCGCAAACGGCACGTACAATTTCACCCGAAACGCCGGCGCCGCCAGGATCATCCCGCGAATCGGCGGCGCGTAGTCATGCACCCATGCCGCAACCGTGACCGCGCCGACGCTGTGCGCCAGCACGATCATGTTCTCGATGGCGATGCCGTGTTTCTGTGAAATGAAGCGGACGAACGTCTCAATGTCCTTGATCACCGTGGCGAGGCTGTCGGCGGAACCGCGTTCGCCAGGCGACCGGCCGTGACCGCGCGCATCCCAAGCGAAGACGGCGGTATCATCGAGCGCGAGGCCGTCCACGACTTCCTGCCAGCGAGCGGAGTGTTCGTGACCGCGATGAAATAGGAGCACCGCTTTGTCCGTCGGCTTGTCCGGCCACCAAGCACGGTAGAACAACTCCACGCCATCCCAGCTTTGCATCGTTTGCTCAGTGCATTTCATAAATCACCTGTCGCAAGTCATCGGCCACCGCGTGCGGCTCAGCACGCGGATATGTTCGCGGCGCGCCGATCGCCAGTCGCAGCCGGTACGGACGCGGCCAGCAAGCGCCTTTCGGCAACGCCTGATAACACCCCTCCAGACGGCAGGGCAAGACCGGAATCTCCGTGCCGGCCAGCAGCCAGCCGACGCCGGGCCGGAACGCGCCGATCTCGCCGGTCTGCGTCCGCGTGCCTTCGGGAAACAAAATCAAGATGTTGCCGGGGTTCGCCAGCAATTGACGGCAAAGTTCGAGGCTCTGGCGGAGATGAATCTGGCGCTCGAACGGCAGCGCGTTGACGAAGATGGCGGCCACCGCGAGGCGCGGAGCGCTGACAAAAAAATAATCGTGCGCAGCCGCCGGAAACGCGTGGTGAAGCCGCCGCAACGGCAACGCTGCGAGCAGACACAGCACATCGAGATGGCTGGCGTGGTTGGCTACCATCACAAACGAACCGTCCCGCGGCAAATGTTCGCGCCCGGCAATTTCCATGCGGTGATAAAGCTTGAGCCAGCCACGGCACGCCAGCGCCGCCAACGAGCGCACTGCATACACGCTCATATCCGGCTCGCGTGGAAACCGGCGCAACCGTTCCACCACCGGCTGGTCGAGGTCCTGCGCCGGTTCGTAGCGCCATTCGTTCATCGCAGTCCGTAGCTGTATCCGGCCATGTGGAAGAACAGCGGCGCAACGTAGATCAAACTGTCAATCCGATCCAGCAAGCCGCCGTGTCCAGGGATGGTCGCGCCCATGTCCTTGATCCCGACATCGCGTTTGATGACGCTGATGGAAAGGTCGCCAAGTTGTCCCCCGACGCCGACAATCACGCCGGTGAGAATCAGTCGCCAGACTCCGAAGTCTGGGAAGGAAAACCGCATCACCCACGGCAACGCGAGCGACACCGCGAAAGCACCAATGGCGCCTTCCCAAGTTTTCCTCGGGCTGATTTCGCTGCGAAATTGGTGGCGCCCAAAAAGTTTTCCAAACGTGAATGCCGCCACATCGTTGAGTTCCGTCGCAAACACCACATACAATAGATAGCCGTACGCATTCAGCGCGTTCGCCAGAAAACCGAGATGCCCAAACATCCAGCCGATGTAAATGAACCCGACAATCGTCAGCGACATCAGCTGCAACTGGCCGTGCACGCGATTTCGCAAAATCGGAATCAGCAGGATCACCGCAATCACAAACACCGGCAACGCAACAAACATCCCATACCACCCAGTTCCCGGTTCCATCCCGCGCGGATGACCTATCAGCGATGTCACACCGGTCGCAACAATCCCCGCGTATCCGGCGCCGGTCATCCACCAGTCCTGATACAATCCTGTCGCGCGTGCAAACTCCTTGAACCCGAACACCGCCAACAGCGTCACGCCGACAATCACAGCCACGCGCCCGGCAAACACAAATCCCAACACCAACACCGCCATAATCAGCCAACTCCGATACGTCACCCAGATTGTCCGCACATCCTTCCGCAACACAAACGTCGCAAAGGCCAGCACCACACCCGCAGTCGCTAACGACGCAACTGTAATCATCAGGTACAATCGAAAGATATCGTTTTGCAGTGCCGCCTGAGCATTCACGATTTTACCTTCAGCGCTTTCATGATCCGTTGCAACCGCACGGCCACTGTCTGTATGCAGCCGGCAATCACCACCCAGCATGTCCAATCCAACACCGGCAGGTCGCGCCAAAAGAATTGCACCCATGCTCCGACATGAAGGACAACCATTCGCCACGGTTTCGCCATCATGCCGCGGAACTCGCGTTGCACGCCCACCGCCTGTCCGAACATCCCGACGTATGCCGTGAACACCGCCGCGATAGCAGCCCAGTACCCTGCAAACGGCGAACACCAACCGCTGTGTGCCACGCCGACAAAAATCATCACGTCGGAAACCCGGTCCGGCAGATCATTTAGAATCTCGCCGCGCCAACTTGCCTTGCCTGCTGCCAGCGCCACCATCCCGTCGAGCATGTTGCACCAGAGCCGCAGATAACAAAACGCAGGCCCGAGCCACAACAGCCAAGGATGCCGGCCTGATTGCCAGAAACACGCCGCCGCAAGCGCAGCCGCAACCACTGAGAAATAGGAGATACTGTCAGGATGGACGTTGTGGCGTACACACCACGCGACCACGCCACGTGCCGTCTTCCGAAAACTTTCTGCGATTGGCCGCCGTGATGTTGGTTGATACTCAACCATACACGTTTCCCTACCACAGCTAACGCTACGGGCGCAAGTCCCACAGCGGCCAGTCGTCGTCGGGGACGAATTTGTTCAGCTTGCGGTCCCACTTGCGCGGCAATTGACGGTTCAGCTTTCCCAAGAACGGCAGGAGCGGACGACGCGGTTTGTGGCGGCGCTCGTGGTCGTCGAGCGGGATTCCCTTCGTCCAGCCAAAACGTTTCCGATACGCGGTGAAACCGAAGCCGTCGAAGAAGTTCTCGCCACCGACCAGCGACGACGAATGTGTTGGATGCTCTCCTCATCCTCGCGTCCGTATTCGTAGAGGCCGCGCACGCCGGGCTTGAACCACGGATCGAAGATTGTCACGCCGAATGTCTTCAGGAAATCGCTGACCCGGTTCCGCCAGCCGATCTGTTTCTTCGCCGCGCGCCGCCATGCTAGACGCAGGCCGTCCCCACCTCAAGTCGCAAATGGGAACCGTAGGGGCGCAGGGCGCATCTCGGCACTGCCACCATAGTGCCACGGTGTCGTTGTTGGTGTACCGACTTTAGTCGGTCCGGACCGCGTAAACGCGGGACACCAGCCTGTGGAACGTTGTGGTGACAGTGGCAGTGTCAAGATACGCCCATTCCGTGGCCTTGCGCAACGACGGGGCGCACGCAGTGCGCCCCTACTTCTTGCTACAAAGTGCCACGACCACAGCCAAGCCGAGCGAGATGCCTCCCATGAACAGGCAGAGTGGGAAACATCTCCATTTGCTGCAAAGCTCGCGTCCCGCCGCGCACGCCATGAACACCACCACGGCGAGCGCCAGCAAGACTTTCCAGTTCATGCCGCCTTCTCGGCGTGGCGGATGGCGCGCAGGGCGATCCAGAGCGGCAATGCGGCCGACGGCGCGAATGCGAAATCAATCAGGAACCAGATGGACGGCAGTTGTCGCAGCGGAATGCAGATTCCCGCGAGCACAGGAACCAGCGCGCACATAATCAGCCCGCATTGAACGACCCAGATGTTGCGGACAGGATCACGCATTGCCCCGGCAAACAGGAGCGCGAGTACGATGTGGGCAAACGCCAGCCAATCATGCGCGTAGAGCATGAACGGATACCGCGCACCGACATCTTCAAGGCCGTTGATCGCTTGCAAGACGAACTTGTGCAGTGTGCCGGTCGGGGCGGTGTCGCCCCAAGCGAGCCGCACGGCAAATTTCAGTTCGGAAACTGCGGGCCAGATGGTGACAGCGGAAACGAGCAAACCGAACACGACGATTCCCAACATCCATCGCGCCAGTTTGAGGTCGTTCATTGCTCAGTGGTTGGCGGCGAGCCAGCGTTCGGCGTCAATCGCGGCGGCGCAACCACTGCCGGCGGCGGTGATGGCTTGGCGATAGACGCGGTCCACGCAGTCGCCCGCGGCGAAGATGCCGGGAACGTTGGTGTAGGTGCCGTGGCGGCAGATGACGTAGCCGTCGCCGTCCAACTCGATTTGGCCGGCGAAGATCTTGGTGCTGGGAACGTGTCCGATGGCGACGAAAACGCCGGCGCACGGGAGTTCGCGGATGGCGTTGGTTTTGACGTTGCGGAGAAGGACGGCGGTGACTTCGTCCTGCGCGACATCGGCGATGTCTTGGACGACGCTGTCCCAGACCATTTCGATCTTGGGATGGTTGCGGACGCGGTCGGCCATGATTTTGGAGGCGCGGAGTTCGTTGCGCCGGTGAACGAGATAGACGCGGGAGGCGAAGTGCGTGAGGTAGTGGGCTTCCTCGCAGGCGGAATCGCCGCCGCCGACGACGACGAGCGGTTGGTTGCGGAACATCGGGAGCGCGCCGTCGCACGTGGCGCAGTAGGTCACGCCTTTGCGTTCGAGTTTCTCTTCGCTGGCAAGCCCGATGTGCCGGTGCGAGGCGCCGACGGCGATGATGACGGCGCGGGTTTCGAAAAGCTGGTCGTCGGCCCAGAGCTTGAAGGGGCGGACGCTGAAGTCGGCCTTGGTGATGTTGACGCCGTATTCGGTGGCGGCGCCGAACCGCTCGGCTTGTTGTTGCATGCGCATCATGAGTTCCGTGCCGTCAATGCCTTCGGGGAAACCGGGATAGTTCTCGACGGCGCTGGTGGTGGTGAGCAGGCCGCCGGGCTGTGCGCCGGTGAGGACGAGCGGTTTGAGGTTGGCGCGGGCGGTGTAGAGCGCGGAGGTCCATCCGGCACAGCCGGAACCGATGATGACGATGTTGTGCATGGGGATTGGTGTGGTCAGCGGCGCAATCGTGTGGTGGCTGGTTTGTCGCCGCCTTGTCGGAGTTGGTTGGCGAGGATGACAGCACGGGCGACATCAGACATCTTCTTGTTTTCGTTGCGGGCAGCTTTTTGGAGGGTGAGATACGCGCCTTCTTCATCCATGCCGGTCTGGCGCATGAGGATGCCTTTGGCGCGCTCGACGAGCTTGCGGGTTTCGAGCTGCTCGTTCATCTGGCAGAATTTCTTCTTGTTGGCCAGCGCCAGTTCGATGGCGGGCGCGAGTTGCTGGGCGGTGAACGGTTTGACGAGGTAGGCGTCGGCGCCGGAATTGGCGGCTTCGTTGCCGAGGCCGGCTTCGCTATACGCGCTGAGCACGATGACAGCGGTCGGGTGGGTTTCCTGAATGGCGCGGCTGGCGGCGAGTCCGTCCATGGTGGGCATGCGGATGTCGAGGACAGCGAGGTCAGGGCTGTGTTCCTTGACGAGAGCGACGGCCTGTTGGCCGTCAGCGGCTTCGCCAACGACTTGATGTCCCATCTCGGCCAAGGTTTTTCGCAACACCATCAAGGTGACGCCGTCATCATCGGCGATCACGACTCGCAAGGATTTCATCTTTGTGTTTTTCTTCTCCTTGAGCGCATCTTAAAAGCGGCTGCTTCAAAGTCAAGCACCCGGCTCGCGCGCGATGATGGGGAACCGCACCACGGCATAGGCGCCGTCGTCGCGGTTGGTCAACAGAAGTTCGCCGCGCAGATTGACCTGGCCGAGTTGGCGGACGATGTTCATGCCTTGGCCGGTGTCGGAAACGGTCTCGGGGTAACCGCCGCCGTTGTCGCGGACGGTCAGGCAGACACGCTGGTCTTGCTCGATGCATTGGAGGAACAGGCGCAACGGTTCGCCTTCGGGCGGATGCCCGTGCAGGAACGCGTTGGCCACCAGTTCGTTGACAATGAGAGCCAACGGCACCGCTTGCACGGCGTCCAGCCAGAGATTTCCGAGTTCAAGTTCGACCTGTGGTTGCATGCCGCCAGCCGGCATGGAATCAAACATGGTCTCAATGATGATGCGGATGAGGACGCGGGTGTCCACTTGGTCGGGCATTTCCTCGCTGAGGAGGTTGTGGACCTGGCCGATGGCTTGGATTTGAGAGATGGCATGCTGGAGGCGTTCGGCGGCGCGGCCTTCGGAGGCGGCCAGTTCCAGTTGAAGCAGGCCGGAGACCATCTGGAGGTTGTTTTTGATGCGGTGATGGGCCTCCTCGATCATGAGTTGGAGCAATTTGTTCTTCTGTTCGACCGCCTCGAACAGTTGGGCGTTGGTGACGCCGATGCCGATCTGGTTGGCGATGACTTGAATCAGGTCCAAGGTTTCCGATTCGAAACGCCGGGCGTGATATGCGCCCAGCACGAGCAGCCCGACCATCTTGCCTTGCGCCAGAATCGGACAGAGCACCGCGCTGCCGAAACCCGCGCTGATCGGCTCGCGGTCCGGACCGCCGACCGTCACGGTGAAGTCTTCCACCACCCGCGTCGTTCCTTCCAACACCGCATCCACCAAGGCGTCATCACCCCGACGAATCACCATCACCTGTCGCGTAAACGCCTCCGTCAAACTCCGCCACGCATACAAGTGCAGCGCCGCGTCCTCCTCCACCCAGCGATACATCGCTCCTGCGTCCAACCGCGTCACTGCCAACACGGCATCCAACGCATTGTCCGCAATCTCCCGCAGGTCCAATGTCCGGTTCACCGCGTCGGCGACGAACCGGACAGCCGTCAGGCGAAAATCATGCAAGCCCGAACCGTTGGCTGACTTTTTCTCCATGTCCTCTTGTTTCCGAAACGTAACAGAATAACCGTGATTTTTCATCCTCTTTCGCTGATACTGTGCCGGTATGAGCAACCCCGACAAACTTGACGAGATTTTCCGGATGCAAGAAGCCCTCAACCTTCGCATCGGCGTGGACACCCGGCACATGACCGACGAACAACGCCAGCAATGGACGTTGAACTATTGCCGCGCGATGAGCCAGGAGGTTGCCGAACTCACCGACAGCGTCCCGTGGAAATGGTGGGCGAAATACCAGACGTTCGACAAACAGAACGCGCGCGTCGAGGTGGTGGACCTGCTGCATTTTCTCGTTTCGCTGGCGCTGGTGCTGGAGATGACGCCTGAGGATTTCTACACGGCATACGCGAAGAAGCACAGCGTCAACCTCGCCCGCCAAGACAGCGGCTACGTCAAGAAGGACGAACACGACAGCCGCCACATCTGAGGTCGCGGGTCTTTCATCTCCCTTTCGGAGTTGCCGTGTTGAGCATGGCGTCAATGATCTTGTTGCTGACGCCGCTTTCTTTCAGGTCAATGATCTCCGCCGTTGTCAGTCGAAACACCACTCGGGACTGTTTGATCTGGCTGATCACAACTTCGTCCGCCATCTCTGCTTTCACTAGGGCTTTCACGTCGGCAATCCCCATCGGTTGACGCGGAGGCGGTGGCGGCGCCGACGGAGCGGGTCGGGCCGGAGCCTGCTCTGGATATCCTGCATCGCCCCTGTAAACCGATGTCGGAGGTAATGGACGGTTTGCTTCTGGTTGTGTGTCGGCAGGACTTTCGCTCGTGGAAGGCGGAGGAGAATTGTATGAAACCCGCGGAGGATAGGTGGGCGCATAGTAGTAGCCGTAAGAGTAGTACGGTGAGTAGTAATACGGGTAATCGTAATAGTACGGATAATAACTGTAGTAGCTGTACCACGGCCAATAGAAACCGAACCCCAACCCCCAACTCCATCCTCCATGGCCATAGTATCCACCATGGTGCCAACCACCGCCATGCCCCGGTCCGCCGTAATGCGAGTATCCCCCACCAGATGGATGCCCACCGCCGCCGGGTCCACCTCCTCCCGATGGTGGTCTGCCACCACCACCGGGACCATGTCCACCAGACGGCGGACCACCACGCCCACCAGTACCACCAGACGAGGGGCCCCGGCCGTCGGCTGATGAGTACACGAAAAAGGCCGCGAGTATTATTGTTGCTGCCGCGATCTTGGAAATCGTCTTCATGGTCTAATATACTCCTTTTGCTTCATTAGACGAATCAAGGGAACGACAATTCAGGAGATGGATCGCTCACAGTCCTGCGAGACTAGTTCAAAGAGCGAGGAAACCTCCTTCGGGATAGACTTGGGACGACCTGTTGTTGCATCCACAAACACCCAATCGGTTTCGCCCTCGGCTATCACTGCGTTATCCGTCGTCCTCACGAACTTGTACTTCCGCACCGACCGCACTTTCCGGAAATTGGTTACCCAAGTGAGAACGGCCATGCGGTCTCCTGCGAACGCGGGACGAAGATATTCAATACGGTGAGAACGAGCAACCCAAGTAGCTTCTGCTTTCATCGTGGCTTGCGTGCATCCGACAGAGTCCGAGTGCATCACGGCCACCTCCTGCATCCATTTCACATACTCCACATTATTGACGTGACCATTTCGGTCCACTGAAGCTGCTGGAACGATGAATTCGTGGCGGTAGATTGCTTTCATTTCGGTTTCGCACCCAATCCAACTTCATCTTCTCCATCATGACACCCATCGTCAACACGAACCGCGCGGAATCGCCGACGGGCATTTGAATTTCGGGTCGGCATTGTGCGTCTCCCAATTACCATGAGAATTGCCATGAGATGCCATCTGCTGCTCGTCACTGTGCAAGCAGGACTGCTGTTGCTTGCGCTCGAAGAGTTGGCTGCCCCCTGTCACGCCCAAGCCAAACCTGCCTCCCCCGCTCTCAAAGCCGCCCCGATCATCACCCGTCTGGAATCGGCTGTCGCCGCCAAAGACAAGTTTGTCGCGGAAGACATGTTGGCTGAATTGGAGACGCTGATGCCGGGCGACCCGCGCATGGCGGGTTTGCGAACGCGCGTCGGCGCCTTGCCGGGGCCAAAGAGGAATCTGGACGTGAACCTTGGCGGCGGCGTAACGATGCCGTTTGTGCTGGTCCGCCCCGGCTCGTTCATGATGGGATCCGAACGAAGCATAGAGATGAGACC
>CAZNOK010000083.1:0-20209 GCA_964574605.1 uncultured Verrucomicrobiota bacterium | reverse complement strand
GTGCGAATACCACGCCCGCTTGAACAGGTTCTCGATGGTCGGGCCAACCGGCGGGTCCGGCAATTTGCCGCAGGTGCCGCCGGAATAAATGTGCGCCAAGCCGCCCAGCGCATCCTCGCCGATGCGTTTCTTGACTTCCTGATTCGCGGCATCCATCGGCAACTGATAATCCACCCGGAAACACAGCTTCTTCTCCGTCGCCTTCTTCGCCAACGCTTGCATGGCAAACACGCCCGGCACGTCCACTGCGAACGGCTTGGCCATATAGACGTGGCAGCCGGCGTCAATCGCAGCGGCGGCTTGCTCGCGATAGAAATACGGGATGCATTCGAGCACCAACGCCTCGACGCCGCTGTCGAGCACTCGCTTGTAGCCCGAAAGACCGCTGAACCGTTTCGCGGCCGGGACGCCGAGTTTCTCACCAACCCGGTTGACAGTTTCCTCGAAGTAATCGGCCAGCGCAGCGATCTCGTATCCGGGATGTTGTTTGAACAGATTTGCAATCCAGTTTCCCCGGCTGCCAAGTCCCACGATGCCGATGCAGAGCTTGCGTCCGACCGGCGCGCTGACGGCGGAAGCCAACAGCGGCGCTGCGGCGATTCCCGCAGCCTGTGCGATGAATGTTCGTCTTGTCATGGTGATGCTTTCCTTTCTGGTTTGCCTTCTCAAGGCCAGAGCGAGTTGATTGCCTTGACCGATTCGTCAACCAACACGCGACCGCCAATCGGGCCGACGGTATGATTGACCGCGCTGTAATCGCCCCCGGCCACGGCCCGCCGCGTCGGCAGGTATCCGCGATAGTCGCACGTCAACTGCGAGATGAACGTCAACACGGCTTTGCTGCGTCCCTTGATCTGGTCGCCGTAGTCCAAAAACAACTCGAACGGGTTCGTTGCCATCGCCACATCGCCCAACCGCAACACGTGAAGCTCGACGGGCACTTGCGAGGGCAGCCAGCGGGCCTCATTGAAGGAGTTCTTGTTGGGGATGTTCATCTTGATCGTCCGGTGCGCGAAGACAGGACGCGTCTGCACATTGGCCTGCGCAAACGGCCAGACATCATCCACCGCGCGAATCACCCGGTTGGCAAGTTCCTGTTTCCAGGAAATCTTCCGGCGCGCGGTCATCACCTTCTCAGCCTTCTTGTAGATGATCGGCTCGGGACACTGGTCGCCCGACGCTCCGCACTGCCCAAAGACGTGAATCTTCGGCCCGTATTTCGCCTTGATGCCTTCGCGAATCGGATGCCAGAAATCGGCGCTGATCGCTTTGCGGCCGACCTGCGACGGACACGCAAGGTTCAACAACATCCCCGTGAGTTTCTTGTCCGCATTCCAGAAGAACAACATCTCCACCGCATGGTCCTCGGAGCCTTCGACGTGCGAGAAGTCGGGCCGGGCCGTGTCAAATCCCATGATCGCCGAGCCGTCGGCATAGCTCAGGCGACGGTTGTAACCGACCGCCGCGTGGCCCAATCCCCAACTCACGCCAGCGGGCTTTCGGCTCTGCCACGCCTCCGCGATGCCCGCGCCGACCCTCTCGTAGAGCAGCAGGATGTATTGCTGCGGCGTCATCACGTCGGTTTCCTTGCTGATGTCATACAACTGTCCCGGCCCGGTTTTCTCGTAGGAAATGCTCGGTCCGCAATGCGTATGCGTCGCGCCACAAAACAACTTGCGACTGTCGAAATCCTTGAGCCGTTTCGCCGCCTCGCGTTGCAGCCCTTCGTGAACCTCTGTCGTCATCCGGACCAAATCGAAGCTGATCATGATGGCCTGCTCGATTGTCCGGTCTCCGTCCCGCGTTTCCAACGCCAGCACCGTGGCAGTCACCGGGTCTTCGACTTCCTTGGTGACCCGCTTGTAACCGCTGCCGTCCAGAACCACCCGTGCGGATGGCGTGATGTCCACCGTCGCCCAACCGACGTGCAACTGTCCCACTGTCGGCTCGCCGGCAAACGAACTGGCCACTCCAAACAAGATCGTTACTGTACACGAGACAAGGAAACGGCCACAGATTGTCTTCATGGCACAGCAGTCTAGCGCAATGCCGCTGTTTTCGCCATAGCCTACAATCTCAAAACCTGACACTCCGGTCTCAGTCGCCTGACATCAGAACCGCTGGACACTGGCATTCCGTTCTGCAGTATCCCGCTGGCCTGCCACATCAATGTTATAGCTATAACATTGATGTGGCAACCAGAGAATACGGCTTGTTCACGGAAACGGAGTTCGTGCGCCGCCGAGATGCAGGATCACAAACTGTCGAGAAAACCTTTTTTGAGGCGCGCGCCATACACTTGCGCGCCGCCGGAACGCGTCGAGTTGAAGATCAGCCAGCGATTGTCGGCGGTCAGATACGGATGCGTGTGCGACCATTGTTTGCCGTCGTGCACGGTGCGGCTGAACGCCAGCCGCCGATGCACTCCACCCTTCACTAAACCGATGTGAATGGGCACGCCTTTTTCGCCTGTGGCATCGCCAATCCAAAACCCTCCGCATCGTGATACACTCACATGACCGAATCGAGTCGTTGTCTTGCTGACGAGCACCGGCACGGCATCGCCAAGCGCCGCGGTCCAGACGTTGCCTTGGCTGTCCTTGGCGCTTGCTGTCGAAAACAGGATCCGCCCCGAAGTGCCGACCCACGCTTCGTGGCCGGTCGGGCGCGGCGTGTGGGGACGGTCGGCGGGGAACCACTGGACGCCTTCGCGATCCACGTCCAGCGCGCCCAAGCGCACCTCCTTCACATCCGGCATCTTGTTGGCTTGGATGAGCACGCGGTTTCGCCCGTCCCGCGAGAACTGCTCGTGCTTGAAATGATACTCCGTTCCTTCGATCAACGTGCGACGTTTGCCGGTCTTCAGGTCGAAGAGAAGAACCTTGCTGCCGCCGGCCTCAGGATGGAAGCTGACGGCATAGTAACGATGGTCTTGCGACACGGTGCCGTAGCTGAACCGGCCCTCCATCTTCGGGAGTTCCATCACCTCGTTCTTCGCGAACGTCTGGTAATGGCAACGCCTGAGGACGAGTTTGTGGCCGACGGTTTCCTGATAGTAGAGGTAGTCTCCCCACGCGTGGAACGCCGGGAAGCGCGGATTGCTGGTGACGACCGGATGCACCGAGCCGTCCGTCAAATCCACGATGGAGATGCCGCCATCGCGTTTGTCTGACGCGGCGTGTTCAACGGCGATCCGGTTGCTTTCGCGCGGCGAGTATGGCTGCTCGCCGTAGATGTCATCTGTGTGCCGCCCGTCATCCGTGAGTTGAACAATCTCCGCTCCACTGTCCGGGTCGGTCTCCACAGGTTTCCCGGGTGTCGCCGCGGTCGCGTATGCGACTCCTGCGAATACCAAGCCGGCGTCTTGCAGGAACTGTCGCCGGGAAATTCCTGTCTTCTGAGTCTTCATTGCTCGATGGTGGTTTTACATCTGCCACGCGGCGAACTCCGCCTTGCCGGGCATCGGCGCGGGGTAGATGCCGCCGGGACCGGGTTTGACGGGCGGTTCGCTGGTGAGGCTGATGTTGGGTGGCGTGAGGACACGTTTGGATTGCATCGCCTTGTCCCATTCGATCATCTGGCCGCTGTAGATCGCCATTTGCCCAACGATGCCCAGCAGCGTGCTGAGACACATGTAGTTGCCGTTGTTGATCGGCTTGCCGTGGCGGATGGAGTCCATCAACGCGGCTTGCTCGGCGTCGGTCATGTTGTTCTTGTGACCGTCGAACTTCCACGGCTTCTCGCCTTCGATCACGCCGTCCATCGGGATGGCGCGTCCCTTGGTGCCGATGATGTAGTCGGATGTTTGACGCCAGCAGTCCGGCATGTCGCGCGTGAAACCGTACATCCGCACGCCGTTGGGATACTCGAAGATGACGCATTGGTGGTCGTATTGGTCGCCGTACTTCAAGTCCGTGCAAACCTGACGGCCGCCCATGCCCCACGCGCGCAACGGCGGCTTGTCGCCCAGCGCCCACGAGCCTTTGTCAATGCTGTGGATGAGTTGCTGCGAGGTCTGGTCGCCGGAAAGGTAATTGAAGTGATACCAGTTGCGAAGTTGGAACTCCATCTCGCTCCACTCCGGCACGCGCTCGTGCACGCCGTAGGGCGCGCTGGCATAGTTCTCCTGCACCGCGACGATCTCGCCGATCTGGCCGCCATGGACTCGCTTCATCGTCTCGCCCACGATGTTGCTGTAACGCCAGCAAAGGCCCGACACGAGGCTCCGTTTCTTCTGCTTCGCCATCGCGCAGGCGGCCTCGACCATCTTCACGCCGGGCACGTCAATGCCGTGCGGTTTCTCGCAGAACGCGTGTTTGCCGGCGTCAATGACCGCCTTCAGAATCCGCGGGATGAAACACGATGTCGGCGCGATGAGCACCACGTCCACGTCGCTCGCGATGAGTTGCTTGTAGGCGTCGAACCCGACGAAGCAGTGGTCATCCTTCACTGCGACCTGATCGGGCTTCTGCGTCTTCAGGCGTTTCAAACTCTTGTCGAGCTGGTCGCGGAACAGGTCCGCCATCGCCACAAGCTGGACATCCTTGCCGGCGTTCATGGCATTGGCGGCCGCGCCCGAACCGCGTCCGCCGCAACCGACCAAGCCAATCCTGATCGTACCGCTGCCTGCCGCGTATGCGCTTCTTTCGACCGCGAGCGACCCCGCCACCGCGGAACTGACCAGCACCGCCGAAGTCTTCAGGAATTCACGACGAGAAGTTTGTGAAATGTTGTCAGTGTTCATCTGCTTGTCCTCCGTTGAAGTTTCGCGGGCAGTGTAGCCCCAGCCCCGGTGGGCACAAGCGCAAAACCAAAGTAGCCCTCACGCTCCGCGTGAGGTCATGGGAATGCGGATCATCTCGCGGAGCGAGATGACTACTATTGTCCTTGCTGCGTGACCCACGCGATGGCGCGCGGCACGAATTCCTCCAAGCCATCGGTCTGTTCCGGGTGCGGGCTGATGACGAGAACGAGCCCCTTGCCGCAACGTCCGGCGACGATGGCAGGCGAGTTGATCATGATGCCTTCGGGCGCGTTGTTCTTCGCAACCTCAGTGCGGAAGAACGCGAGTACCTCGTAGTCGGGCAGCGATTCGATCTTCGCCGGGCAAAGGAGCGGGCCGTTGTGGTACTTGCAGTCCAGCAGCCCCGGACGGTTGCCGAGAATCTGCCGGCCTTTGTCGGTGAGTTCAATCTTCACCACAGCCCGGCCGCGCTCCCATTTCGGCGACGGGGTTTTTGCATCGAGGATTTTCAATCCCCACGAGAAACCGCTCGTGGCGAGATACGCCCCGGCGCAGATGCCGATGTAGCCGTTGCCGTCCTCGACGAATTTCTTGATGTGCGCGCGGCCATCCTCGCCGATGGCGCGCGCCTGACCGCCGCCAGTGCCACCGGGGCAGATGAGCGCGTTGAACTGCGAGAGAGCGCCGTTCTGGATTTCATCCGGCCCGACTTCGGCCACCGTCGTGTTCCTTACAGGAGCCATGATCTTCCGGATTTGCGACGCGCCGGAACCGCCCGTGCCGGCTGCGTCGTACAACGCCACTCGCACAGCCGCGCTCGGATCGGCGATCTGATCCACCGTCGTCGAGTCGCCGATCATGTTGAGCTGTTTCAGCAACGCGTGGACCATGACGCGATGCTGGCGGACGCGCAACGACAACGGCTGTGATTTCATCGTCGTCTCAAGGATCATCGCGTGCGAGCGAAGATGCGCGCCGGCGGCGCGGGCAAAGCTGCCGTCAACCGGCGATCCGAGGAGCGTGAAGCGGTAATTCTCGTTGGTGATGGTGGCATTGACAGCGGCGTGCATTGCAGTGGAAACGCACCTGCCTTCGGTCGTTGGGAACACGATGAGACTGCTGCCGACGCTTTTTGTGCCCATTCCGTTGAAGTCCCCGCCTTCGTGCAGATCAATGACCCACGTCGGTTTCTGCTGGCGCGCGAAGTCCCACAGCGCAGTGGCCAGCACGCCTCGTGGCGGTTCATTGCTGGCGGCGCGGGGGAAATTGCGGTTCAGGTTGCCGAGCGCCACCGATTCGTCCGGCGTGTTGCGTCTGTCGGCATCCAGCGCGAGAACGTTGGCGCGCGGCACGACGACGAGCTTGCCTCGCGTGATACGCCAGTGACGGATCTGGTCAGCGGCTTGCGCCCCGGCCGTCTCGTTGCCGTGGACGCCCCCGCTGATCAACACGATCGGTCCCGCCACGCCGGTGTCCTGAACAAAATACGGCGTCGCCGACGGTGTTCCAGCGGCGATGATGCCGGCCGGTTTGTCGGCGGATTGAACGGTCCAAACGCTGCAGAGGAACAACCACAGAAAAACAAATTGTCGCATGGTCCACACTTACCAAATCCCAGAGGGGGAAGCCAACAGCAAACGAGTATTTTGCTGGCGCAAAGGGTTCGCAGGCTGCTATACTTCGCGCCGGCGGGTGGAGAAGCACAATGTTCACTGGTTCACGACATTCAACACACAGGAGATCGTATCATGAAGATTCCAGAAATCACCTTGGCGAAATTGGACACAAAGAAATTCATCGCTCAAAAGTCCGAGGAACTCCGTCGCTCCGTCGGCAATGGCTCAGCCATCAACGCTCTTTCCGGCGGCGTGGATTCGTCGGTCGTGACCCTGCTCGCGCATCGCGCGTTGGGGTCGCGGTTGCATACGTTTTTCATTGATCACGGACTGATGCGCGCCGGGGAACCGGAACGGGTCGTCGCGCTATTTCGCAAGCACGGCGTCAAGGTGGTTCGCGTGGATGCGCGCCGCGAGTTTTTTGGAGAACTGAAAGGGAAGACCGATCCCGAAAAGAAACGGCAGGCCATCACGGACGCGTTTTACAAGAAGGTTTTCGGTCGGCTTGTCCGGGAGAGCGGCGCCAAATTCTTGTTGCACGGAACCATCCTGACCGACGTCGAGGAAACCGTGGCCGGAATCAAACGCCAGCACAACATCCTGACCCAGCTCGGGATTGATACCCGCAAGGCCTATGGTTACACCGTGCTCGAGCCGTTGATCAATCTGCGCAAACCGGCGGTGCGGCGGGTCGGTCGCGCGCTGGGATTGCCGGCGAGCGTTTACAACCGGCCGCCGTTCCCCGGCCCAGCGTTGGCTGCGCGCGTGATCGGCGAAGTCACACCGGAACGAATCGAACTGGTGAGCCAAGCCACCGCCATCGTGGAAAGCGAGCTGGCCGGAGTCCCGGCATTCCAGTGCCTCGCGATTCTGCACGAAGACCGCGTCACGGGCATCCGCAATGGACGGCGGGAGTTCGGCTATCAGATCGAGGTCCGTTGTTGGGACAGTCAGGATGCCGTGACGGCCACGCCCACCGCGCTGCCGTTCAAGACCCTCGCACGGCTGGGCCGTCTGATTACCGAGCGAGTGCCCGGGGTGGTCAGCGTCACCTACAACATCACCGCCAAACCACCGTCCACCATCGAAGCCATTTGACCATCGGAGGAACTGCGAACATGAAAAAGTCCTGGCCAGCGGGCACGGTGCGCATCATGCCGTGCCTCGACATGCAGAACGGGCGGGTTGTCAAAGGCGTCCGGTTCGTTGACATTCGTGACGCCGGTGACCCGGTGACCTGTGCGCGGGCGTATTGCGAAGCCGGCGCGGATGAACTGGCGATGCTGGACATCACCGCCACGGTCGAGGGCCGCCGCACGATGCTCAACGTGGTGAAGGCCGTAGCCGAAGTCACCACGATACCGTTCACCGCAGGCGGCGGGATTGCGGACGTGGCATCGGCGGCAGCGGTGATCAAAGCCGGGGCGGACGCGATCTCCACCAGCAGCGCGGCGTTTCGCAAACCGAACGTCATTGCTGAGATGATCAAAGAACTCGGAGTGGAGCGCGTCACGGTGGCCATTGACGTGGCGCAGTCCAAGGCGATGCCGTCCGGCTACGAGGTGTACATTGACGGCGGACGGACCGCCACCGGCGCGGATGCCATCGAATGGGCCAAGCGCGTCAACGGTTATGGCGTCCGTACGATCCTGCCGACGAGCAAGTCCACCGATGGAGTCAAGACCGGCTACGATCTACCGTTGATCCGACAAATTCGGGCTGCGACCGATGCGGTGGTGGTCGCTTCCGGCGGCGCGGGCACGATGGAACATTTCCACGAGGCCGCGCAGGCCGGCGCCACAGTGCTCTTGGCGGCCTCGGTGTTCCACTTCAACATCATCGGAATCCGGCCGTTGAAGGAGTATCTGAAAGCCCGCGGCGTGCGCGTAGCCTGACATCGAAATAGTTTTGTTTTGTAACTTGCGCGTGTTTCGTGGTAAGTCGTCCACTGCCATGAAAACCATCTTCAATTACACGCTGCTTGTTGCTTTAGCTCTCACCGTCACCGCGTGCGCCGGTAACCACCGCGCGCTGAACGAACCGCCGCCCGGATTCACCGCGCTGTTCAACGGCAAGGACCTCACCGGCTGGTGGGGCGCGTCCACTGAAGACCCGCGCAAATGGATGGCGCTCGCGCCGGAGGAGTTCCAGAAGAAACACGACGCCGGCGTTGAAGACGTCGCCAAGCATTGGCGCGTCGAGAACGGCGAACTGGTCAACGACGGCAAAGGACTGTATGCGACGACCGAGAAGAACTACCGCGACTTTGAGTTGTTGGTTGACTACAAGACTGTTCCGAAAGCCGACAGCGGCATTTACCTCAAGGGCGTGCCGCAAGTGCAGATTTGGGATTACACCGAGGCGGGCGGCAAGTGGAAGATCGGCGCCGACAAAGGCTCCGGTGGTCTCTGGAACAACACTGCCGGCGCGCCCGGCAAAGACCCGCTCGTGCTCGCTGACAAACCGTTCGGCGAGTGGAACCATTTCCGCATCGTCCAATGCGGCTCGCGCACGTGGGTCTGGCTCAATGAGAAGCTGGTCGTGGACGGCGCGATTCTGGAAAACTATTTTGGACGCAGGAAACCCAAGGACCCGCCGCCTGCGGTAACTGACCACATCGTGCCGGTTCCGCCGGAGGGGCCGATCCAACTTCAGACGCACGGTGGCGAGATTCGTTGGCGGAACATTTTCATCCGCGAGATTCCCGGCGACGAAGCGAACAAGCTGTTGCGCGGAAAAGACCCCGAAGGCTTCAAGCCCGTCTTCAACGGCAAGAACCTCGACGGCTGGGCCGGGGCGGTGGAGGGCTGCCAAGTCAAGGACGGCGCCATCGGGTGGATCCCGAAGAAGGGCGGCGTCATCTACACGAAGGAAGAGTTCTCCGACTTCATCGCGCGGCTGGAGTTCAAGCTGCCGCCCGGCGGCAACAACGGCCTTGCTATCCGTTACTCCGGCAAGGGCAACGCCGCGTACGACGCGATGTGCGAGTTGCAAGTGCTCGACGACAACTACGAGAAAGTCCGCGGCAAGATTGATCCGCGCCAGGCGCACGGCTCCGCCTACGCCATGGTGCCCGCCGCGCGCGGCTACCAGCGGCCCATCG
Organism: uncultured Verrucomicrobiota bacterium; assembly: GCA_964574605.1. Classification (GTDB taxonomy): domain Bacteria; phylum Verrucomicrobiota; class Verrucomicrobiia; order Palsa-1439; family Palsa-1439; genus CAIKAP01. The sequence continues at coordinate 10,746 of CAZNOK010000083.1, read as the reverse complement.
GCGAATGGAATTACCAAGAGGTCACCGTCAAAGGCTCGACGATCAAGGTCGAGTTGAACGGCACGGTCATTCTCGATTGCGACCTCTCGAAGGTCACCGAGACGATGGGCAAGAAACCGCATCCCGGCAAGGACCGCACGTCCGGCTCGTTCGGTTTCGCCGGGCACAGCGACCCGGTGGAGTTCCGCAACATCTCCATCAAGCCGTTGCAGTAGGCGTCACTGAACTCGTTCTCGCGCTACACCTGATCCGGCATGACCCACGGTTTGCGATAGCTCTCGCGCTTGAGGTACTTGTTCGCTTCGGCGCAATCGGGGAACGTCTCAGTCTTCGCGTCGAACGCCAGTTTCTTGTTGCCGACACGGCAGGCGATGTTGGCCAGATGGCAGATCATCGCCGAACGGTGTCCGTGCTCGGCGTTGGCGTTGGCATTCTGGCGCGAGCGGATGCACTGGATGAAGTTCTCGATGTGCGGCGCGTCGCCGGGGCGACCGTAGGCGAACTCGGCGACGTTGTCGTTAGCGTCGAAGAGTTGCCAGCCGCCGCCGTGCCGGCCGAAGAACATGAAACTCTTGGTCCCGTAGATTTCGACGCGCGTGGCGCAGAACGGCCAGTTCGGGAAGAGGTCGCCCTCGCGGATTTCGTTCGAGATCTTTTTCATATAAGGCGTCCAGAGCGTCGCCTCGAACTGGAGCGTCCAGCCGTCATACTCAAACGCGGCAAACTGCGTGTCGGGCGTGTCGCGCCCGTCCTTCAAATGATAAATCCCGCCGGTGGCCTGCACCGATTTCGGCGCGGGAAAGTCGCCCATCAGCATGCGCGCGAGGTCAACCTGATGCACGGCGTCGCCGGCGATGGGGCCGCAACTGTATTCATAGAGGTTGAGCCAGCGACGGCTGGGTGTGTAGGGCAGTTTCGCGGCGGGACCGCACCACATGTCGTAGTCGAGTTCCTGCGGCACCGGTTGTTCGGCGGCGGCCTTCATAGGCGAGTGCTGCATCATGTTGAACACACGCACCAGATGCACGTCGCCGAGTTTGCCGGCCTTGATGCAGTCCACCGCTTTCTGGACGTATGGCGCGCTCCGGCTCTGCATGCCCACCTGCACAACGCGTTTGTACTTGGCCGCCGCCTCGACCAGCTTGCGGCCTTCAAAGATGTTGTACGACATCGGTTTCTCAACATAGACGTCCTTGCCGGCCTGGCAGGCCAGAATCGAGCCGAGGCAATGCCAATGATCCGGCGTGGCGTTGATGATGGCGTCCACACTCTTGTCCTCCAACATCTTTCGGAAATCCTGTGACGTCTTCGGCTTTCGGCCCTGCGCTTTCTCGACCACACCGCACGCGCGCGCGAACTTCCGCGTGTCGGGGTCACAGACCCAAGAGATGACAACGTCTTTGCGCTGGGCGAATTTGTCCGTCAACAGCGTCCCGCGTCCGCCCGGCCCCATGACGCCGATGACGACCTTTTCGTTCGCGCCGAGCGCGTTGATGCTTGGGAGTGCGCTGGCAGCAGCAATAGCGGCGGCGGATTGTTTCAGAAAAGTGCGGCGAGTAATTTTGTTCATGGCAGGCTCCGGTTGGATACGAAATCTATAACGGATATGTGCGAAAAACAAGAACGAGAACGACCTTTCCTGACGAGGTTCGGCTGTGTAGATTCTGCGTGATGACCAGCGAGCAACCATATCGGGAAGACAAATTCTTTCTCGATCATCTGCTTTCCTGGATCATCATTGACGTGGACTCGGCCTTCCCGCGCGTGCCGCAGATAAAACCCTACGGAACACATGCCGCGGGATTTGTGTTTCTGGATCACGTAGCCGGCATCACGGTTCGAGTTGATTCCTTTCTGGTGTTTTCGTCAGACGGATATCCGCGACTCACCCGGAATGTGTTGGGGCAGGATGAACGTCTGTTCTATCTTCGCCATGGGACCGGCGCCGCCATCTTGGATGACGGACATCTCGTGGTCGCGCGAAATGCGCCTCTCACCGCATTGACGTGCCGGAAGATGACAGACGCCGAGATGACGGCGTTGCATCTTTCGTCCATCCCGTCCATCGTCGAGAATTACTACAAACCGCACTACGCCGACTTTCGGAATCTGTCATGGCTCGATCCCTATCGCATTCCATGGTTCTTTGATGACATTCAAGTCTGGCTTCCATCGGATACAGCGCACGGGGAAATGGTACGAGTGAGAATTGAACAGATGCTTTCCGAAGACTCTTTCGCAGGCACATTATTGACTCAACCAAACGTCGAAGCCGGCTACAACGAGGGCGACAGCGTTCTCGTCAGGGACACTTGTGACAATATTGAGAACCGCCTGACCATTGCAGGCCACTTCACTTCGCCGCGCGAGGCTTGAGATACCGGTCGAAGAAGCCCAGCACAAGGGGACGCAGGTCGCGTTGCTTTGGTTGCAGGTGGAAACTATGCGGAGCGCCTTCGATAATGACCAACTCGTGTTGCGCGCCTGCCTTCTTCAGCGCGTCGGCGAGACGTTGCGATTGCTCGGTGGGCACTGTCCGATCAACGGTCCCTTGAAGAATCAAAACCGGCGGATCGTTCTTGTCGGCGTGCGTGCCGGGCGAGGCGAGCCGGTAAAGCTCCGGTTTCTCGGCGCGACTCGCCGGCAACATGCCGAGGCCTGTCCGGTCAGGAAGCCACGTCACGAGATCAGCCGGGCCGTAGAGATCCACGACCGCTTGCACGCGGCATGAGTATTCGCCGTAAGGTCCGGAAGGATCGAGACCGGACTCGGGGCCGGTCAAGGCGACCATCGCGGCCAAATGTCCGCCGGCGGAACCTCCGATGACGCCGATGTGATCCGGGTCAATGCAGAGCCGGTCGGCGTTCTTTCGCAGCCACCGAACGGCGGTCTTGCAGTCGTAGAGGTTCTGCGGCCAGACGGGACCGCGTTCCTTCGTCGCCAAGACGTAGTTGATGCTGAAGCACACGTAACCGTTGGCGGCCAGCGTCGTGCCGATGTTGATTTCGCGGGCCGCACCCTTGTCGCCGCCGCTCCAGCCGCCACCGTGGATGATCAACACAGCCGGGCATCGCAGTTTCTTTGGGTTGTCAGGGAGATAGAGGTCGCCTTTCTCTTGGCGATCCGGAGCCAGATACGCCACGTCTTTTTCAATCTGAACTTGAAGCGTGTCTTCACAGCGGGCTGTCGCCAACAGGATTCGGGCAGCCTTGAGTTCGACGCCGGTGAATCGCAAGGTCAAGCGGCGATGATCCATCGGAATCGTTGTCTTGCCCGCAGCTTTCGCGACCGGCACCGCGTTGCCCTTCACATCGCGAACTTCCAACTGCGTCGTGTTGAGAGTCAGCTTGCCTTTCTTGCCAAAGTAATGCCAGAGCGTGGAGATCGTGTCCGCTCCATGGGAGCCGACGAAAGCGCGCAGGTCATGTGTACCGGCGACTTTCGACAATGTCTGAACCGCAACAAACTCCGGTGCGCCGGCGCTGGCAGGCAGAAGCACGAAATCCTTTCCCTTCTTTCCCAATTCGGCGACCACCTGCGGCGGTGTTCTTCCGCTCAATCGCAACTCTTCATACACACGGACAATCTCCAGAATGTCTGGCGTGAGCGGGTGAGCGTCCATTTGCACAAAACCGGTCTGGAGCGAGATGGGCGCATTCAGCGCAAGCGATTTCGCCATCAGATACTCAATCTCGTCGTATTGCAGACCATCGTAGTTGCCTTTTCGGGGATTGATGCCGAACCAGCCGAGTTCACCCGGCATCATATCGTCGGCGCACCGGAGCACACGGTTCACCGAGCGCTCAATGTGATCCTTGCAGGTCGGCCATTTCTGGAGCCTGCCGCCCCACGCAATGAGGGCAAGGTAGGTGCCGGGATACTGGTCTATCGTGGCATCGCGCGTAAACGAATGCCAAAGCTCGTTCACAAACCCGCCGCCCTGATGAATCAGCGGGCGCTTCGTAAACTTGCGCATCGGCACGGCATGGGCCTTGGCTGAATAGTAACTGTAACGACGGTGATCCACGTCTTCGCTCCCGTCGAAATACACCATGTCGAACTGACAGGTGTTGAATATCTCCGCGAGGCGCGAACTGGTTTCGTCGAACAGCGTGCTGTCCAAGTCAACGATGTATCCGTTGATGCCGCCGTCCACGGCATACTGACGGCATTCGGTTCCCGCCTTGTGGGCAGCCGCGCGCGTTTTCCAAGCGCCGCGGCGACAGCCTTCGAATGTGTCCCATTTTCCATCGGGGCCGATCCGATTGTAGGAGATGATCTCGTCGTTAATCACCACCTCTTGGTGTTTGGTGACATTTCCTTCCCAGAACTTCTGTTTGCAGACCGGACTGCCGGGCCATTGACTCAGGTCGGTCCGCGTGCGGATCGTCGTGTCGTTCGCGCCAATGTCGCCGTCCAAGGTGGCCGTCCGGCTCACGACAAATCGCCGATCGGGAACGGGAGTCACATAGGCATCCGTCTTGGAGATTTTCGAGGCGAACGTGTGCATCCCGACAAGGATGCCCGCTTGGTGGAGTTTGGCGACTGTGCGACGAAGGCTTTCCAAACCGTCCGGATACCGCGTGGTATTGAACGTGTAGTGGCCGACCTGAGTGCACCACGCGCTCGACCCCAACATTACTTGACGGAATCCGGTGCGCCGGCAACACTCGATGACCTTGTCCACCTCGTTCTCGGCGAAGTTGAGGAACCAGTACGATTGCCGGGCAATCGGCAGATCGTGCGAGGCGATGCCGTCCGCTTCATTTCGGGGCAAGTCATACGCGGCCGCCAACCGGCCCAGCGCCGCGCGGAGTTCGCCCGGTGGCGCGGCCAACAGCGCGACACCGGAGCCTTCCAGTTTCGGTCCCGGCTCGTCCTGACTCGACGCCATCAACTCGACGAAATCGCGCCGGCGCGCGGCCTGACCGTGAGTCTGGAGATTGATCCCCCGGAGACAGATTGCGTATTGGTCGTTCCAAGCAGCGTTCAACACCGGCCCGACTCGATTCGTCAGGGTGACGCCAACCGAGAAGACCGTGAGATGGCTCGGTCGCGCGCCGGAAATGCGTTGGAGTTGAAATGCAATCCAATCCGGATTGGGCGTGACTTGGTAAACGCACTCTGTGTCACAGCCGTCGAACTTCAAGGCCAGCCGTCCATCGGCCAGACTCGCGTGATTCGCCGGGCAACTCCGGTTGCCGACACGGACAGTTGCAAGCGGGATCTTCTTGCCGGCGGCGTAGTAATCCCGGCTTGTGACCTTGTCCACCAAGGCCTGCCACTGCGCGTCAGCGCCAATGACAAGCCGGACCCGGTCGTTTTCGAGAACAACGTCGGCGGCCGGGATTTGGCCGCCAACGGCCAACGTCAGCAGGCTAATGATCGTCAGTGTCTTGCACATGAGCACACCTTACTACCAATGCGCCGACAACATCAATCCTTGCAGTCTCCCCACTCCTTGACACCGGACTGGCACGGCGCTATTCACACGCACAAGGAGATCAACCATGAGAAGCGGCCGTTATTCCATGCTCGCACTTGTCCTGATACTGGCTACCACTGGCAACCCGTCGCAAGTCTCGCGCAATCTGGCTGCCACCTCGAACGGGGCGACGGTCACGGCCAGCAGTGAGGTCGGACGACTCCGAGGTAAAGACCACACGGCGCGGGCTGCCATTGACGGAAAAGTCAGTGATGGCTACTGGTGCACCGCCTTCGGCTCGAAGCCGCCGCATTGGCTGGAGCTGAAGCTGCGCGGACCGAAGCGTTTCAACGAGATTGTTCTCCACCTCTACGAGAACTCCGTTCTGAAATCCTGCCGCGTTGAGCGATGGGACGGCAACGCTTGGGCACCACTTGCGGAGATGAAATCCGCTCCACCGGCCACCAACAAGTCTTCGCTGGAGCGGGAGTTCAGTGACACGCCCACTGGCATCGTGCGTTGCCGCTTCCCGTCTGTCACTGCTGACCGTGTCCGTCTCTGGTTCGAAAAGGATTCATCGGTGCGCCTCCACGAAGTCGAAGTGCTGGATACGCAAAATGAAACGATCACTGTCGCGGTTCCTCCGCGGCTGGATGCGAGCGCGCCGCTCATTCGGATCGCGTTCGGCCGGCGGGCACCGGGTTGGTTGACGGTCAACGCAGCGACCCGGTACGCGCCGGAACAAGGCGTTGGCTGGATGGACGAAGGCAAACGCACCGACTGCGACCGGCGCGGTGGCGCGCCCTTCGCGCGGGCGTTTGTTGTTGGCTTCGGCTCGCCCGGTCGCCTGCGTCTCGATCTCCCCGCGGGGCGCTACGTGGCCGCTTTGTTCGCGACTGACTATGCCCTTCCCATGCGCCCATTCAACGTTGAAGTCACCGGCTCGCCAATCGGTCGCCCACTCGTCACCGCTGCCCGCGGTGCTTGGGAGGCGCGGCGTTTCCGGTTCGAGGCGGGCGCTGGTGGCGTCCAGTTGACGTTTCGCGGCGACACAGCTTGGCTGGTCAATGCCTTGCTGATTGCGCCGGAGTTGAACCTGAACGCTTTGTTGACCGAAGCCGATGCGTTGGAAGAGCAGTTGGCTCTCGGCGCGCCAGAGTGGATGGACAAACGGAAGATGGTTCCCGCGCCGGCTCCTGCGGAGACTCCCGCGTCCGCGGCAGATCGGACACGTGGTTACGTGCTTTTCGCAAACGATCCAGTCGAGCGGGTCTATCCCTACAGCCGTCCCGCACCGCAACAGATCGGACGGCCGCTGGAAATCCAAGCCACGCGGGGCGAAGCCGCCGCCGCAACGCTGGGGGTGGTGCCGTTGCGTCCGTTGTTCAACATGCGACTGACGTGCACCGACCTGACCAGTTCGGGCGACAATCGCATTCCCTCGTCGGCACTGGACCTCCGCGTAGTGCATTGCTGGCCGCAGATTGACAAGACGCCCGCTGGCCGGGGCAAGGTGCAGGTCATTCCCGAACTGCTCCTGAAGCAGGATCGTTACCCGGCTGTTTGCGCGCCGGAAGGGTCAACACGCCAATACTGGATCACCGTGCGCGTCCCGCAGGACGCCGCGCCCGGACAATACCGTGGCGAATTGCGTTTTTCTGCCGAGTGTGCGCCGTCCGCCGCCGTACCGGTTGAACTGACCGTCCTTCCTTTCCGCCTCGAAACACCAGCCGAGAAAACTTTCTTCATGTACTCGATCTTCGGCGACCTGAGTGACGAGGAGATCATGCGGTTGTTACGTGACATGCGCGAGCACGGGATGAATTCGCTTGCGCCTGACCTTGTGGGTACCGACCGCGACCTCGAGCCGCTCCGCCGCGTGCTGCGTTTGGCCAAGCAGTCCGGTTTCACACGGCCGATGCCTTGGCACGCCAGTGGTCCGTTGAAAGGAATCGCCGCGCCGGAAGGTTCGGTGAACTGGAACACCGCGCTTGCGGATCTCCTTCACCGTGTTCGCAAAGTGCAGGAAGAAGTGGGAGGTCAGGAACTGCTTTTCTACCCGGTCGACGAACCTTTCGGCCACGATGACCGGCTGATACTTGCCGAACGCGCGATGCGCGTTGCGCGGCAAACTCGATCATTGCGAACCTACTGCACGCCGGCCGAGCGGGACATCGCGCGCCTTGGTTCGTTGCTCGACGTGCGCAACTACGCCATCGGGACCGTTTCCAACGTCCACAATGCCGCCGCGTCAACCCGCAAGGCCGGCGCCACGTTCTGGTGGTACACCAACGCAGCGCGCGAGCTGCCCGATGTGCGTCGTTACTTGGCGGGCGTGTGGTTCTGGAGCACCGGCGCAGACGGACAAGGCTACTGGGTCTATCAGTCGCGCTGGCGGAAGACGGGCGCGTTCCAAGACTTGGAGGGTGACACGCACGCGCACGACTACGTCGCCTACCCCGACGTTGACGGGCCGATTCCTACGATTCAATGGGAGTGCATCCGCATGGGCATTGATGACGCCCGTTACCTGTACACACTTGAAGCAGCCATCCGCGCCCATCAGGGAAGCGCGTCAGCCGCAGCGGCGGAAAAGTTCTTGAGCGCACTGCGCCGATCCATGCCGGAAAGCGTGAAGATGCCGGACGAGACCTTGATTCTCTACAACTGTCCTTGGAAACCCGGCGACTTCGCGCGGCTGCGACGCGACGTGGTGCGGCACATCTCAGAGATACTGAAGAAGTGACGTCTTGTGAAAAACACCGATACGCGGTAAACGTCAGGATATGCAATCCTACTTTGTCGCCTGCCGTGGCGCTGTTGCGGTGTGCGCGATGGTGCTCGCGCTGAATGCAACGGCTGCCGAGAACCTCAACGTCTTGCCGCCTCCCCCGCCGGTCACCAAAGGCACCAATGCGCCGCGCGCCATGCTCGATGCTTATCTGAGGGGCGCCGCGTTTGCCGCCCTCGACCAGCGCAAGCTAAACTACGAGAAGGTCAAAACACCGGAGCAGATCGCCGCGTGGCAACAGCGGCGACGCGAATTTTTCATCGAACAACTCGGCGGCTTCCCCGAACGCACGCCGCTCAACGCCAAAGTCACCGGTACGCTCGATGGCGGCGATTACCGTGTCGAGAAGGTCATCTTTGAAAGCCGGCCGAACCATCATGTCACCGGCCTGCTCTACCTGCCGAAGACGCCGCCGCCATATCCCGGCGTGCTCGTGCCGTGCGGTCACAGCGCCAACGGCAAGGGCGCGGCGACCTATCAACACGCCAGCATCCTGCTCGCGAGAAACGGGCTGGCCGCGTTCTGTTACGACCCGATTGGCCAAGGCGAGCGCGCGCAAGTGTTGAAGCCCGACGGCAAGGCCGCGCTCGGCAGCACCACCGAACATACGTTGGTCGGGATTGGCTCGATTCTGGTTGGGCGCAACACGGCGACGTACCGGATTTGGGACGGTATGCGGGCGATTGACTACCTCCAGAGCCGCAAGGAAATTGACCCGAAGCGCATCGGTTGCACCGGCAACTCCGGCGGCGGCACGCTCACCAGTTACTTGATGGCGCTCGACGACCGCATCGTCGCCGCCGCGCCATCGTGCTATCTCACGTCGTTCCGCAAGCTGCTCGAACGACAAGGCGCGCAGGACGGCGAGCAAAACATTTTCGGCCAGATCGCGTTCGGCATGGAGCACGGCGACTACGTCATCATGCGCGCGCCGAAGCCGACATTGATGTGCGTGGCGACACGCGACATGTTCGACATCGCCGGTTCGTGGGACTCGTTCCGCGAGGCCAAGCGCATCTATGGCCGGCTCGGCTTTGCCAACCACGTTGACATTGTGGAGGCCGACGAGCCGCACGGTTTCAGCACCCACCTGCGCGTGGGCGCAGTCCGCTGGATGCGCCGCTGGCTGCTTCGCATCGAGGACGACATCACCGAGCCGGACACCCCGATCCGCAAAGACGACGAGATTCAATGTTCACCGAAGGGCCAAGTCATGTTGATGCCCGGTGAACGGTCGGTCTTTGATCTGAACGCCGAGGTCGAGAAGACGCTCGCAGTCAGTCGTCGCGAACTGTGGGCCAAGACGCCCAAGAACGACATGCTCGCGAAGGTCCGTCAAATCGTCGGTGTGCGACCTCTCGACAAGCTGCCGCAACTAACGCATCGCGTCGCCGGCAGCATCGAACGGCAGGGTTATCGCATCGAGAAACTCGTTCTCGAACCGGAGCCGGGCATAGTGCTGCCCGCGCTCGCGTTCGTGCCGCCGAAACCCGACAGCGAGGCGTATCTTTACCTTCACGGCCAAGGCAAGCAAACCGACGCCGCGCCGGGCGGCCCAATCGAGCAGCTCGTCACGCAAGGTCATCTTGTTCTTGCTGTGGATCTGCGCGGGTTGGGCGAGACAACGGAGAAATCCAACAGATGGTATCGTGGCGCATTTGGTCCGCTGGCGGGCGACTTCTACCACGCTTACCTGCTGGGACGATCACTGGTCGGGATGTGGGCCGAAGACGCGTTGGTCTGCGCGCGATTCCTCGCCGGCTACGAGGCGAAAGGCGGGCAACGCAAGGTTCATCTGGTCGGCGTCGGCATGGCCGGTGTCCCGGCGTTGCACGCGGCGGCGTTGGAGCCGGGGATGTTCGCCTCGGTGACGCTTCGTCAAACGCTGACATCATGGTCGAGCATCGTCGGCAATCCAGAGGCCAAGGATCAATTGATCACGGCGGTCCACGGCGCGTTGAAAGTGTATGACCTGCCCGATCTGGCCGCGTCGGTCGGAGTTCGTTACTGACGCTGTTCTTCGAGAGAAATCGGGCAGCAGCTTGCCATCTCGTAGAATTTCTCCGGAGACACGTGCAACTCTTCTCTCGGCTCGTGGATCAATCCGGAAATGTTTCCGTCTCCGCGCTTCCGTTTCCAGAACCGGTAGGTTCCAGCTTCCCATGACGCTATGGGAATGGAACTCATGGTAGCTGGCATCTCCACGCCCAGTATTGCCTGCGAAGAAATGTAGAAGGTCTGCTGCTGCTTGTCATAATGCCAGAACTCGCAGTTGCACAGAATCGAGTATCCACCTGCTTCCGTCATTGCCGCGACCAGTTCGTCCTCTTCCAGAACAAGTTTCTCAATCAACCTGTCCGTATGGAAAACCCCGATGCGCGACTCAATCTCCGTCGTGGCCCGGCCAGTCTTGCCTTGCGTCTTGGCATCCGAGCGTTTGTGCTCATCCTTGAGCCGGGCGTTGAGGATGATCGCCCTAGGGGCAATTCTGGCAAAGCCGTGTTCCGGTAATGTTCCGTCTTCGTTCAAG
>CAZNOK010000082.1:2164-20335 GCA_964574605.1 uncultured Verrucomicrobiota bacterium | reverse complement strand
CGCGCCAAACAATGGCTCGACGTGATCCGCAACCGCGACGCCGCCCTCATTCGCCAGCAAAAACCCGATGGCTCCTATCGTTACGACGGCAAATTCCGGCGCGGCCATTTCGAGGACACCGCCAGCGGCTGGTGCGCCCTGCACGCCGTGCAACTCTTGAGCGACGCCCGTTTCACCGGCGACACCAACACACTCGCCGCCGGGGTGAAGACGCTGGAGTTCATGAAACGGTTTCGCACGCCGCGCGGCGCGCAGGTCTGGGAAATCTCGTTGCACACGCCCGACATCCTCGCCTCGGCGCACCTCGTCCACGCCTACGTGCTCGGCTACGAACTGACGAAGCGCGCCGAGTATCTCGAACTCGCCCGGCGTTGGGCGTTGAGCGGCTTGCCGTTCGTCTATCAGTGGGGACGTTACCCGGTTCAGAAATACGCAACCATCGCTGTGCTCGGCTCAACCAACTGGAAAGCGCCTTGTTGGATTGGCTTGCCCGTCCAATGGTGCGGCCTCAGTTACGCCTACGCGCTGGTGATGCTCGCGCCACACGACCGCACACTCGACTGGAGGCAGATCGCTGAAGGTATCCTGATCGCCGGCGAACAGATGCAATGGCCTGACGGCCCGAACATCGGTTGTCTGCCGGACTCCTTCGAGCTTGCGACTCAAAAGCGCCCACAAGCGCCCGTCAATCCCTGCGTGCTGGCTGCGCTCCGATTGCGTCTTGCCGGCGAACTCGATTCGCTCGCCGTCGCCAACGACGACAAACACCGCGTCGTCGCCCCCTTCCCTGTCCGCCTGCGCGCCGGCAAAGCCATCGTCATTGCCCGCCGTGGCGTGAAGTACGAAGTGCTCGTTGACGGCACCCGCGCCGTGCCACTCGTCTCGCAGGGAACCGACGTCGTCGAGTTGCAGAAGTAATCAGTGACCTGCATCGCGCCGGTGTCCACATTGCCAACCGCCCGAAGGCGGCGCCCGCGTGAGCGTCTCCTTCCGTCCGTAGTCGCACCCTTTATGGGTGCGCTTCCCCGCGCCGGCATAAAGCCGGCGGCTACGGCCTCTCGTCGTACACCTTGCGGCCTTCAAGAATCGCGAGGCGGTTGCGTTGCTCGATCGCGGCGCGTTGCTCATACTTCCTGTCGCGAGCCTTGTCCGCCGCGCTCACGCCAGCCTGTTCAAGTTTGCGCTGGCCATCACGAATAATCGCGAGCGCCTCGTCGAATCCGTTGGTCACGGTGGCGAGGATCGGGCTGAATTCAGGCCGGTCGAAGCTGATCCACGGGTGCTTGAGCGTGTTGTGGCCGTCGTGCTTCGTGAGGTCCACGCCGGTCAACTGGGACAGGCGTTTGACCTGAGAGTTGTCAAGCGGACAGCGGCCCGTGAGGTTGTTGGGGAACGCGCAGAGGTAGCTCGGATAGAACGGCGCGTTGAGGTCAACCCACGTGATGAGCCGGTCCATTTCCTCGGCAGTGAGTTTGTATTTCCGCGCCGCAGAGATCAACCGGCTGGCGTGCGAGCCCCACGATTTCGGCGGCTGAATCTCCGCGGGGCCGCCGCCGACACAGGTGATGATCTTCTTCGCCCAGAGTTCGATGTAGGCGGCGTTGAAGACGAAATCACGGTCAGGGGCAAGCACGAATCTCTTCGCGCCTGCCTTGCCGTAGTCGTGACACGGGAGACAGTGCTTCGTGAGAACCGGCTGGACTTCCGTGAGGAAATCGAAGTCGCGCGGTGGGCCGTGCCAGCCGTTGAGTTTGTTGGCTGGCCGGCGCATCGCGAGCGTCGCCTTCGACGGCACCATCCCGGCCGTGCGGTTCTCGTGGCAGCCGACGCAGCCTTGCGTCTCGCCGGATTGGATGATAGTGCCGCTGCGCATGGACTGAACCATCATGCGGTTGGCGTCGAGCAGTTGGAAAAAGACGAAACGGTCGGACGGGACCTCGAAGTAGGCGGAGCCGTCGCTCTCGACGGGCACGGTGCCGAGGATGCGTTTGCTCTCGAAGTTGTGCCAGTTCATCCCGGGCGCCTGAATACCTTGTCCCTCCCAAACCGGATGCGTCCACGAACGTTTTTCCGGCGACTCGATGACGCGGAGCCACTTGACCGATCCGCGCTCGACGCCGTCCATGTGCGTGCCGGTGTACACGTCCTGCACATAAAACGTTCCGGTTTTGTTTCGGTAATCCCGGCGTGTCGGAATCACCGGCGGACGCGGGCGCGGGGCGAGCGGCATCGGGTCGAAACAACCAAAAGTACTGTGGGGCAGGTTTGCAACCTGCCCGTTCTTGTTGGCGGATTGGGCAGGTTGCAAACCTGCCCCACATTCTTCGTAGAGAAGCGTTTCGTTGCCATCGGCGTCAACGAGGTAGATGCCCATCTTTTCGTCGCCGGGTGTGATCTGGCGGGAGACGAGAAACCGTTTCGCATCAAGCGGGTACGGGTCTTCGTATTTCGGCGTGAGTTTCTTGTTGGAATCGAAGCCGCCTTTCTTGAAAAGGTTGATCGCCTCGGCCGGCCAAGTGCGGATGACGGACTCGCGAGTGTCAACACCCTGTCGTCGGTCGAGCAGGGCGACTGCGCCCCACGGCCGGTCGTGGCAGGCGCAGAAGACGGCGAGCGTGTACGGCGTGCCGGGGACGGCGCGTCCGTCAATCACCGCGCCGGGCGAGGAAAGATTGCTGCCCCAGAAGATGGCGTGTTGGGTGCCGTCGGGGTTGACGACCCAGAGGGCTTGGGCATCGCCGAAGTTGCGGTCAACGTATTCCCAGCGGTCATAGAGGACGCGGCCATCGGGCATGAGCGACGGGTGGCCTTCGTGGAGCGTGCTCTTGCCGATCTGATGGATGTTGGCGCCATCAACATCCATGCGAAAGAGGTTGCCCATGATGTGTCGGTTGCACATGCAATACTTCGGCTCGCGCGTGGAGACGAAGAGGATCGAGTCGTCGGGCAGGTAGAGTGGATCAATGTCGGAGACGCCCTTGGCGAAGGTGAGTTGGCGCAGGCCGGTGCTGTCGGCGTTGATTTCGTAGATGTGGGTGTCGTCAGCGATGTTCCTGCGCATGGAGAAGATGATGCGTTTGCCGTCGAAGCTGACTTCGGGGTCGCGGACCAAGCCGGTCGGCCCGGCATCGAGGATTGTCCTGACTTGCTTCGTTTGCGGGTCGAAGAGGCGGAGCGCGGAGCCGGAGCGGTATTTTGCGGTGTTGATTTCGCCGCACTGGAAGAACGTCTCGGTGTTGTGGTGGTCGGGCGCGTACTGGTGGCGGGCCACAAAGAGGATGGGTTGCCCAGCGACGCTCATGGCACAAAGGACACTGGCGATGGTCAGCGCACGAATCACGCGGGTGAGACGGCAGGGGTGCGCGAGTATTCAACGACGCAGGGTACGAGGTTGACTCGCAGCGAGGTTATCGTTATCGTGTGCTGGCAAACGGAAGGAATGTGCGATGAAAAACACTCAACCCGCTCGTGTCAGTCGGCAGCAGCGAAGACCGGGATTCTCGTTGGTGGAGTTGTTGGTGACAATCACGGTCATTGGGGTCTTGGCCGCGCTGCTGTTTCCCGCCATCGGAGTAATCCGGGAGAAAGGGAATCGTACCAGGTGCATGAACAACCTGCGCCAGATCACACAGGCTGGCATTCTTTTTTCCACGGAGCACGGTGGCAACCTGCCGTACAAATTCACCTGGGCATATTCGAACACAGCGAGCGAGTACGATGGGGGCGAGCTCTGGGAGTACCTCGGCAAGACGAATATTCTGGTTTGCCCGTGTGACAAGGAAATGAGGACACGACTCTGCGACGCCGGGAGATTAAGTTCTTACGTCATAAACGCCCTCAGTAACAGCACTTCCCGGTATTCGATGCGGAGGGTCAAGGCCAACGACGTCTACTTCTTCGAGGTTGAGGACAAGGTCATCTGCAAGAGAAACGACCTAGCGAAGCTCCCGGTCGAGTCCGGCAGTCCGCGTTCGCTGACGGATCGCCATCTGCGAGGCGGGAACATCAGTTGTTATGATGGTCACGTCGAATGGATGGATATCGAGCGCTGGGTTCAGTTGGCCAGAATCGGCGCTGGCGAGAAGAATCGCCTCTGGCCTTTGGGCTATGCTGAGTAGAACAACCGCAACATCAGTTCGCGTAGAACTGGTAGTAGCGGGTCCGGAACCTGACTTGGTTGGTAGCCGCTGACGTCAGGTTCTCGTATCGCTCGACAATCGCGTGGATGACGACTTCGGCGCCGATGAAATCCCCCACGGCCGTGTCATAAGCGCCATCCTTGTTCACATCCACAATCGTCTGGCCGACAGCCCAGATACCAAACGTGCTGGAGCGGGTCGTGATGAGGTTGGAGACGTTGCGCAAGCCGCGCTCGGCTATCTCCTTGACAACAATGTTGCTGCTCATGCCTCGCACTTCGCAGAGCTGCCCCAGCATGACGTAACAATTGCTGGCTATCAACCAGGAGTCCGGCGGGATGTACAAGTTATCCGGGTTCCACAATCGGTTCTGGATATTGCTCGAAATCAGCGAAGTCGGGCCCCCGTAGCCGGTGTCCCGGTAAGCGAATCGGTTGTAGGTCAATCCCTGCAGGACGGCTCGGCGGTATGCAGTGGCGGAATTGTGGATGGCGTTGTTGGTGAACACCTGAGAGTTGATGTTGATCCGTCCTTCCAATTTGTTGGTTGTGCAGAACAGATCGAGCATGGCCCAATCGGGAATGACGTTGTTGTTCTTCTCGATGAGATATTGGGGACGGAAAACGAGGGTGCGCCACGGCACACCGGTGTGGATGAACGCCAACTCGCCCACCGAAGTGAGCGTCCCGAGGTTGGCGATGTTGGTGTGACAGGAATAATCGCCATCGCCCATAAGTTGCGCGGTGGCACCCGGCGCTATGTTGGTAGCACCGTAGAACACGGTGCCATGGTTGAAGCCGCCCAGCGAACCCGGGCTGAACGTTATCCCGCCGCCGATAGGATTCCAGTATCTATTGACGGGTCTGGACCGGGGGTCTCTGCAGGCGGAAACCCACCAGTGGTTCGTGGGTCTGCTCAAGAAAACTGAATTTTTGAAAACCGTAAAGGTGTGGTTGGTCATCGGGATCCAGGCATAGTCAAGCCGGTTGCCGGTGCCATTCTTCAGGAC
The DNA here is from genome assembly GCA_964574605.1 of uncultured Verrucomicrobiota bacterium. GTDB lineage: Bacteria > Verrucomicrobiota > Verrucomicrobiia > Palsa-1439 > Palsa-1439 > CAIKAP01. Next base: position 15,187 of record CAZNOK010000082.1, on the reverse strand, counting down.
CGCGGTGATCGTTCCGCCATTGAGGGTGAAGCGCATGCCGTTCGCTGTCGTGCGCACGGTGATAGTGGCAGGCTCGTCCTGCTTGAACACCGCATACGTACCGGACCATGGCCCGGGGGTCACCACCCCGCTGAGAGTCAATGTGAGGGGGCTGGTGAAGTGCTGGGGGGAGCCGAAGGCTGGGTCGTCAGAGCTGATCGTAAGGGGATCCTGAATCGTGATGGTGTGTCCACTCAAGTCGTAGTCCAGCGCCGGGGGCGGGTACATGTACCACAGTTCCACGTAGGTCGCGGTCGTCCTGTCAATGCACAGCTCGCCCACCATGTTGGTGTACGCCTTAAACGAATTGCTGATGACCAGCTCGTTGAGATAGGGAGTTCTTTCCAAGCCAAGATACGTCGGCGGGTCCCCGCTGGAATCCGTGGGAACATGAAGCCCGTTGTCCGTGTCAATGTAGTCCACGATGTTGGCGGCAATCTGCATGAGGTTGTTGCCGTACTTCTGACGGAACGTCTGGCCAAACCACAGGTTCAGGTTTGCGTTGGAGAGCATGTTGGTGATGCCCTGCATGTAAAGCTTCTTGCCGGCGTCGTCTGTCAAATTGGTCGCGCCGCCATACGCGTTGAAATTGAAACAGGGCGCGCCCCACGGGGTGAACCGGGTGTCGTGACTGAAGGCTGTCATCTTGAAGGCAAGAGTAGCCGCATTAGTGGCGGGCACAGCTCCCGAGAGCCACCATGACTCTGGCGAAAAATAACCGGTGCTTCTCGCATACTCGTAGGAAGCGTTCGTAACCGCGGCATAATTGAGCACCCGCACATCAATGTCCACGGGCAGGTATCTCGGGGCAGCGGGGCTGGCCGGCATCCCGCAGGCCGCGTTGATGTTGATCTTGCTGGATTCATCGTCCACCCAGAAGCAGTAGCGTCCGATGAGGTTGGTCCGGCCGGGTCTGGGCGAGTTGCGGTGGCTCCAGTTCACCCAACCGACCAGTATGTTGGTGCTGTTCTGTCGGTTGATAAGGCGGCGGCTGCCGTAGTTGATATCGTGGTAATCGCGAAGCAAGAGGTCATCAACGGTGCCGGTGCTGCACAAGGGAACGATGGCCGGCACGCCATTGGTGATCACGTAGCTGATGCCGGGGGCCGTGGCATAGTTGGTGAGGATTTTGGTGCCGGTGCTGCCGATTTTCGGGGTGGCAACACGAAGCCGGGCGACGGCTTCATCCACACCCGCCATGGCGAGTTGGCGCGCCTTGACCTGATCGCTATAGCAGCGGGAAGCGCCGCCTTCCACGCGCATATTGATCGCGAACGCAACCACCAGAAGCGTCACCAACACCAGGAACGACAACGTCATGACCAACGCGACACCGCGCTCATCATGATGACGGTTGAGAAGACAGTTCTTCATATCGGCATCCTTCCTGGCTAACGGTTCGGCAAGAAAACCTTGACGGTATAGGTTTCGCTTGCGGACAGCTTAATCAGGTTTTTGTCGGCTCCATCCAGCCCGTAGCGGGTAGCCGACCGGCTGTCCATGAGGGTCAAGGTAAGCGAGACGGCGAGGGGGTTGTACGGGCCGGGGTACGCTGGCCCGGAGAGCCACTTGCTCGCGGTCACGGTGTTGGAGAAGGACATCCACAGGATATTGTCCGCCACCACGTCGGTGGACGGAGTGGGAGAAAGTCGCGGGAACGGTCCGCTGACGTAGCCGGCCTCTTGTATGGTCCGAACGGTCCGGCACAGGCTGAACAGTCCATTGGTCGAGTCAACTTGTTGATAGGTGATCAAGACTTCAGGCTGGTTGGTTCTGGTATTCACGGGAGCCGCCAGGAACGAGATCCAATTTGCCTGACCAGCGATGCGCAGCCGCTTCGTGGAATTGGACTGCAGGACCGCTTGCGACAGGTCGCGTGTAAACAAATCGAGCGCCGCGCGGGCTTGCTGGGCCACCTCGACGCGCTTCTCGGCGAGAAGCCATGCCTTGCTCGCCTGATTGTAAGCCATAAACAACATCGAGCTGATAATGACAAGGATGCTGACGGAGGCCAGCAACTCCAGCAACGTGAATCCGCTGGTGGTGAATCGTGACGATGGGGAATGGGCGGGTCTCATGGTTTTTCGTACTTGGCGATGGAAGTGACAAACGTGTTGGATGTGGACCGGGCACTCAGTAACGGCCAGCGCACGACGACAGTCACGTCATTGATCCGACCGTGCGCGGCCGTGCGGTTCGTGCTGGTGATTCGCACGTAGAAGTACCGTTCCCTGTTGTACCGTGCCGTGTCGCTTGGATCGATGTCGTTGCCATAGGGATCATAGTAATGGACTGCCACGGTGGTTGACGCGGCGCCCCAAGGATCCCTGTTGAGGTTCGGGGGATAGGAAACGAGAGCATTGGCGCGAACGTTGGTGAATTCCGCGTCGGCGAGGCGCGCGGCCATGGCTTGGTCAGTGGTGTCGCGGGCGTCTTTGAGGGCGTTGGACAACAGGCCAAGCACCCCGACCAGACCGATCATGCAAATGGCAACGGCAATGGTGACTTCCGCCAGCGTGAAGCCGCCAGAATCAGCGCCCGTGGTCTTGTGAAGTGATGGGAGTTTCATTAACGCAGCAGACGAATGTGACCGACAAGGCCGTCATAAACGATGTCGATCCGGTTTTTGTTTTGAGCATAGGTGATCTTCCCGTCGGCCTCCATCATGCCTTCAAAAACGCTGAGCGTCCCAACATTGCCAACCTTGGGAACCGCCGCTCCCGTGGGGTTGAACTCGATATAGGCCAATGTCCTTGCCCTGCGAGACTTGAAAGCGGTAAAGGTCATCGGGTCGCATCGCTGTGAGTTCAGGGCGCCGGCAGTATACGGACACGAACTGTCGCCGAAAAACGCGCCGCGTGGAAGGTCTTCCCAAGGTGAGACCGGAGCCCACCACGCGGTGGACGCGGGGTTGTAGGAAACCGCGTTGTTGGTGTAGGCGATGATGCAGTAGGTGTTGTACCTCCGTTCGGGCGTAGCATCTTGTGTCGTTCCATCGTAATAGAACACAACACGGGTAAACGTCCGGCGGGTGATGGCGTATTGTCGGGCCAAGCTGAGCGAGTTGGCCACCAGACGAGCGCCGTAGGAAACCCCGCTGCTCCGTAAACTCGACAGCGAAGGGAGCCCAATCCCCACCAGAATCCCTATCAACATGATGACGGTCAGCAACTCGATCAGCGTGAATCCATGGCGACGTCGCGAGTTCATGGTTCAGTCACCAGCTCCCCACGAAGGTTTTCGGGTTCTTCGGTGTATCCCGCGTTTCGGCCGGAGTGCCACCATCAGGGCCGAATGACCATGTCAAGACCATGGCCGCCACACTCCCACCTGTCGGACTGGAAATGGAATTATCGTAGTTGATATCAACTCGAAATCGGTACGGCTGTCTCCATGGATCAAGATATCGGGCTTGCAAATCAATATAATCTGTCTGCGAGAAGTCAAAGAAATGAATCCCCTTGGCATTGCAGAAGGTGTTTGTGGTGATGTCGAAATTGTCCGCGCTGTTCGTCGGCCAATACCCAAACTCTGTGTAATACGCATGGAAGGCTGTAACCAGATTCTTGCACTCTGTCTTTGCCTTGGTTCTTTTGGCCGCGCGGATGGCCGCGCCAATCGTGGGAAACAACAGTCCCGCCAACACCCCGATGACGCTGATGACAACGAGCAACTCAACCAAGGTAAATGCTGTCTGTTTCGTGGAATACTTGTTCATAGTGGTATCTCCTCGCGGCGCGTTGCTAATCATTCTTTGTCCTCCAATTGCGTAAGATCCGCCCCAAGGGCGCGCCGACCCAGAGGTCGTAAACGCCCCAATTGTTTGACCCCGGACAGCTATAATAATACATGCTTCCATTAGGATTTGACAGGTAGCGCGCTCCCGCGGGGTAACCACCAAGCGCGGCGCCGCTGGAATCGTATTGTCTCTGGCTGCGAGCACCAATGTTTATATAGGCTTTTCTATAGTCGTTCGATCTCAATGTCAGCGCCCGATACAGGGCGGAGCCGCCTCTTCCATACTGGCTATCATTCTTAGCGGCTATCACCGCCGGGTCAGTCGGCAGGCCTGCGGGCACCGCTGCGGGGACGTAGACACGCGGATAATATCCGTGATCGTTCTTGTAGGACTGAATGGCCTGTTCCAGCAAAGCGAACTCCGCCTGGCATCTGACTTCAATCGCCTTGTTATGCATATAGAGGCTTCCCCCAAAGATGAGTCCTGTCAACAGTGTAATGATGAGAATCACGACCAACAACTCGACCACCGAGAATCCGTTATTCGATGCTGTTTTCATTTCTCTCCTCTCGACCGCAGCTCAGTTTCAAGCCGCTCGCTGAGCCACTGTTTCATCATGCTCTGGTAGTTCAGATACCGGGACCGCGCCAATCGTTTGACCCGCGCCAGCATTCGCGGATCAATCCGCAGTGTGATCGTCGTGGATTCGCTCTGGTCAGTGCCCGCCACCGACAACTCCATCAACTTCGCATCCAAACGATGCGCCAACCAGAACTTCGCCTCGTCATGCTCACAGGCGAACACCGGTATCTCTTCCCATTTCATCACGAGATCCATTCTTGAACCTTCCTCTCGTAGAAATAGCTCTCCTCCTCCGTCATCTCGCGCGCTCCAATGACTCGAACTCGTTTGCCATCCGACCAAAACACGCTGAAGATGCCTCGTCCTGACAAAGTCTTCCCCAAGCAGAAAGTCCGAGATTCCTTCGCAAACCGTGGCGAATCGGGGAACAAACGGATGCCGTGGGGATCCTCGAACGACTCCTCGATTTCCCGAGTCGCCGGGCCTTCTCTCGTGTCGAATGGCGGTTCTGTCCAATCAAAGTCCATATCCTCCGTCACCACTTTGTATTTACAACATACATACCAATTTGTCAAGCCCTACTTGCAGATTATCTGCAACCCAATCAACCCCAACAGATTCCAATATCTTCTTCTCAAAACTGGTCGTCAAACCAAGACAATGACTGCCAGCAGCTTTCGCTGCCTTGATGCCGCTCGGAGCATCCTCGACCACAACGCAGCACGCTGGCGCCAGCCCAAGTCGTGCAGCGGCCTTCAAGAATATCTCCGGATGCGGCTTCTTATGCGTCGCGTCTCCCCCGGTGAGAACCGCGTCGAAGGTCGAGGCGGGCACACCAATCTCGCGCAAATTGATCTCAACCTTCATCAAGTCGGCACTGCTGGCGACCGCGAGCTTGAGTCCCCGCTGACGGCAGGCTGCGATGAACTCGCGCACGCCGGGCAACGGCTGCAGCTTGCCTCGCGCAATCTCCCCGTAGATGGTGTACATCCGTATCTTGTCGCGCGGCATTGTCAGTTTGACGCTGCGCTTCTCAGCGACGCCGCCGATGTACCGATCCTCGCCGGTGCCGACGAACGGTTCGAACTCATGCGGCTCGACACGTATTCCGTAAGTCTCGGCAAACATCCGGCAACCGGCCTCGGCAGTGAGCGCCTCGCTGTCGCAAAGCACACCGTCCATGTCGAAGATCACACCGGCAATCCGTGCGCGCGTCATTGATCTTTGCCGGCCTTGTTCGCGAGGGCGGCCTTTACCAAGTTCTTGCCGAGTTCCCACATCGGACCGGTGACATGGTGGCTGTCTTCAAGAACGTTGTCGAGCGCCTTGACGAAATAGGCAATGTCCTCGTCGCTGATGATGAACGGCGGCAGGATGCGGATGATGTCGCCGTGGTTGCCGCTGACCTGGGTGAGAATGTGATGTTTATCGAGCAATGGCATCACAACCATCTGGGCGAAGAGTCCGTCGTGCGCGGCGTGGACCGCTTTCCAAGCGAGCTTGAGTCCGAGGCTCTTCGGTTCATGGAACTCGATCCCAATCATGCACCCCTTGCCGCGCGCCTCCATGATGACTTCGTGTTTTGACTTCAGTGCGTTGACGGCGTCAATGATTTTTTGTCCTTGCACGGCGGATCGTTCGAGGAGGTTCTCCGTGTCGAGGATGTGCAACGCGGCAAGGCCGCAAGCCATGGCGAGGTTGTTGCGACCGAACGTGGTGGAGTGCACCCAGCAACGATCCATTCGGTTGAACACTTTCTGGTAAATGGCGCGGCGCGTGATCATCGCGCCCACGGGAACGTAGCCACCGCTGAGGGCTTTGCTGACGGTGACGATGTCGGGTTCGAGGTTCCAGTGTTGGAAGGAGAACATCTTTCCTGTTCGACCCAAGCCGGCCTGAACTTCGTCGCAGAAAAAAAGCGTGCCGTGTTTCCGGCAGATTTCCTGCAGGCTTTCCAAGTACCTGCCCAGCGGCATGCGGACGCCTTTGCCTTGGATGCATTCGACGGCCAGACAGGCGATGTCGTTCTTGGAGAGGGCTTCCTCGGCTGCATCCACGTAGCCATACGGGATCCGCTGGCCTAGGAGCATGTCACCGAAACCTTCGCGAAATTCGTCGTTGCCCATGATGCTGAGCGCGCCGAGCGTCAGGCCATGCCAGCCATGGTCGAGATAGGCGACTTTGCTGCGGCCGGTGGCGGCGCGGGCAAATTTCAGCGCGGCCTCGACGGCTTCGGTGCCGGAGTTGCAGAAGAAGACGGAATTAAGATGCGGCGGGCAACGCTTGAGAAGCGCCTCGGCGAAGACGCCGGCGAGGAAAGCGCAATCCATCTGGACCATGTTCGGCAGGTCGAGATCGAGCACATCGCGAATGACTTGGGCGACAAGCGGGTGGTTGCGACCCGCGCCGAACACGCCGAAGCCGCTGAGCAGGTCAAGATAACGATTCCCGTCCTTGTCCCAGAGATAGCAGCCCTTGGCCTTGGCATAGACACGGTCGAACTTGATGGTGCGAAACACCTTCACCAAGGTCGAGTTGATGTATTTCTCGTGCAGCTCGTAATTCTCGCCGAGCCGCTCGGCCACGATCTGTTTGATGTCGAAATTGCTCATGTGACGGATTCTATCGCACGACACGGCGATGGAGGCAAGGTTAGAGTCGTCAGGGCGCACGGTTGAAAGTTTTGGAATGGAGCGCCGCCGTCCGCCACGGCAGATAAATCACGGCGGTTTCGGGATGGACTCTGGCCGCCGAGACGACGGCGTTCCTCTTGTTCGCTGCTAGTTCCAACTGCAAATGTCGTCGCCGTCGCCACCTTCGTCCACCACCAGCAGCGCCAACACCGGCACGCTGATCAGCGCGATGAGCCGCCAGCGGCGATTTTTTCGAGGAGGGTTTGGGCTTGTTTTAACCATCGTTCAGCCTCTGATTGTCTGTCGGCAGGCGCGCGCAATGTCAACACCTTCTGCCATGCCGCCTTCGCTTCGTCGGCACGACCCGTCTCGCGCAACGCCTCGCCGAGATAGATGTAATTCTCCGGATAATCCGGAAACAGTTCCACTGTCCGCTGCAACAATCGCAGCCCTTTGCGCGGGCTGCCGATGCTGACCGGCGGCGCCGGCGTCCGCAACAACAAGATGCCGAGTACGCGCAACGGCCCCGCGTAATCGTAACGCTCATCAATCTCCCCTGCCCTCTTCAACGCCGGCTCCATCTCTGCCACCGCGTTCAATCCGTACGACCGATCCACGTCCGCAAGAAATCCGGTGTTGATCGCGTACCAGTAATGACCCTCGACGCGGTCCATCTTCAACTCGCGCGCCTTGCGCGCCGCGATGATGCCGCGCTTGGCAGCTTCGCGACGCTTGTCCGGCTGCGAATCATTCTCCGCCACCGACGCCGCCGACTGCGCCGCCCGAATCAACGAATCGAAATCATCCGCCACCACCGGCACCGGCGCGACGACGCGCGACCCACCGACGATGTAGCCACGATTGCCGCCGCTTGCTTCAGGAGCGCGAATGGATGAGATGCTCTTGCAACCGCACAACGCCAGCACAATAAGACAGAGCGCGATTCTCATTGGGGTTTTCCGAGGAATGACTCCTGCGCCTTCTTCAAGCGCGCCTCGTTCAACTTGTCGAACGCCTCGACGCGGATGCTGCCGAGCGTCGAGCAGCCGTCCTCCGATTTGTTCATCGAGGTCAACGCATTCTTCAGCTTGCCGAGATCGAGCTTGCCGAGGTTCGCGCGGAACGCCACCACCAACGTCCCCGGCAGTTCCTCGGAGCGAAATGCCACCTTCAACTTCGGCCCAAGCTCCTCGTCCTTCTCCATCACCTGCCACGCCTCCTCCTCCAACAACACGACGTCCGCCGCGGCCTTCGCTCCCTCGACCAAGTCAAACGCCGCGCCCTCGATGTCCGTCACCGACTTCATGCGTAATTCGGCGACCTTGTCCTGCAAAATCACGCCCGTGATGTAACGCTCCTCCGCCGCCAACGTCGTCGCCAGAACCTTGCCGCGCACCGCGTCGAGACCGTCGCCCGCGTTCTTCTTCACCACGATCACATAGCGTTCCTTCTCCACCTTCTGACGGCGCACCTCCAGCAACGGTTCCATGTCCAATGCCTTCTGGTACGCGAGATAAAACCCCGGCGTCACAATCCCGACCGGCGGCTTCTTCGTCGTGCAGAACTCCACCGCCTTCACCGGATCGTTGAGCACGCAGGGATCGAATTTGACGCCGCCAACTGCCTTCGCCACGCACGCGGTGAACTCTCCGACTGTTTCTCCCGCCATGTCCTGCGTGGCGAACTTCTCGCCGGTTTTTAGGAACAGAAATGCGACGACCAACACCAGATTCATTCTTACCGTTTCCTCCAGTTCTTCAACACAATCCAAAGTTTCTTCCAGCCAGAGAGCCGCACCCGTCCATCGAACACGCGGAACTCTCGGGCCTCGATCCGGTCGAGCAGCCCGCCGTACACCTCCATCATCACCGCCAGCGTGCCGCGACTGTCGGGGCTGATCATTCTCAACAACGGCCTCGCCTTCGCGTAATACTCGCGCGCCCGCTGGGCCTCGAAGCGCATCAACTCCACAAACTGCGGCGTGTATCGGCTCTTCATGATGTCATCATCTTCGACGCCGAACCGCCGCATATCTTCACCGGGCAGGTAAATCCGCCCTTTCTCGGCGTCCTCCTTCACGTCCCGCAAAATGTTCGTCAACTGAAACGCAATCCCGCACGCCTCGGCCGGCACGAGTGCCGCCTTGTCGGAGTAACCGAAAATTGGCATCACCACCAACCCGACGCACGACGCCACGCGGTAACAGTATTGATAAAGCTCCTCGAACGTCGCGAACCGCGTCTTCGTCTGGTCCATCTCCGTTCCATCCAACAACTCGAACAGATACCGGCGCTCGACTCCGAATCGTTTCACCACGTCGGCCAACGCCGGCAGAATCGGATCTGTTGAACAGGCGTCCCGCCTGTTCTTGTCTGGCACTATGTCAGGCGAGACGCCTGACCAACTTTCCAACGCCGCCGCGACCTTCTCGCGCCACTCCCGCAACGCTGCCGACGCCGACGACGGACTGACTGCGTCGTCGGCGATGTCGTCGCTGCGCCGCATGAAGGCGTAAATGACGCACATCGCCTCGCGCTTGGCTTTTGGCATCGCCAAGAACGAGACGTAAAAGTTCGTATGCGCCTTTCGCGCCAACTCGCCGCACAGCCGATACGATTCCTGGACGCTGACACTCATCGCGCCGCATTATGACCGGACGCCGCGCCTCGCGCAAGCGCGCGCTTACCACGCCTGACAAAAAAGCGGGTCATTCACTGATGGGAATGACGCTCACTTGCCAAAAACCTTCTCCGGCAATACGCAAATAGTATGTGCCTCCTTTGGGCTGATCTGACGAACCTTCCCCGGTTTCATTACCGGCAGCACCAACAACTTCACCGTTCGCAGAATAAATCCCTATTACGACGGCGCGGCCCGACAATCGTTGCGTTCGTTTGTCCGTTTTTCTCGTTCCAACCCAAACGATTCTCCAAGGAGATAATATGGTGAACGGTTTTGTATTCTGGGTGCCGGCCCCTCGGAGCGTGAAGATGGGTGTTCTGTCGCGCGCTGTCTTCTGCGTGTCACGCGCAATGCGATCTTTTTCAGCAGCGTCCAATGCCCTCTGCGCATCTCGCGCAATACGTTCCTTGTCGGCAGCGTCCAGTTTCTTGCGATGTTCCGCGGCTTTCTGCGGGTCGTACCGGAATCGCTGTTGAAGTTCCGTCGGCAGTTTTTCAAGCGGGACACCGCTAATCCCGCGAGAATGAAATATGATCACCTGGTCTGGCGAAGATTGTCCAAAGGTGACATTCGAATACGTAACGCCATCCACTGTGAGCATGAGGTTGGTTTTGTCGGACAACGCCACTTGCACGGCAAGACAGGATAGAAATACAAGAAGTGCCTGTTTCATCTTTGTCTCTCCTTCATGAGCATGTTACGCCGGGCTGGCCGTACCGGCAACCTCAAAACTTGAAATCTCTCGCGGTGGATGGGCAGTCTCGTTCACAAGGGCGAGAAATCGCACTGGAGTTGGCTCCGGTTTCCGTGCTATGCAATCGCTGATGAAACTCAGTCCTCGACTGGCGCCGTGGTTGATCGTGGCGGTCGCGCTCGTCCTGCTCTTGCCGGGCACGGCGACGATTCCGCTCATTGACCGCGACGAGCCGCGCTTCGCGGAAGCCACGCGCGAGATGATGGAAGGCGAACACGCCAACTGGATCGTCCCCTACTTCAACGGCGTGTACCGCTTCGACAAACCGATCCTCATCTACTGGATGATGCGCGCCAGTTATGCCGTGCTCGGCGTGAACGAATTCAGCGCGCGCCTGCCGTCGGTGATTTGCGCCGTCGCACTCGCGTTGTTCCTTTGGCGCGTCGGGCGACGCTGGTTCTCCGACGACGCGGGCTGGCTGGCCGGGCTTGGCATTCTGACGTGCGTCCAGATGCTGATTCACGGACGCAGCGCGGTGGCCGACATGCCGATGGTGCTGGCGATAGCTGTCGCACAAGTCGCAGCGTTTGAACTGCTCGACGGCAACAAGCGTTGGTTCCTCGCCCTGTACATCGTGCTCGGGCTGGGCTTTCTCGCGAAAGGACCGGTGGCGCTGGTCGTGCCGGTGTTGACGCTGGTGTTGCACCGGTTCGTTTTCTGGCGGCGACCACTGCCGTGGCGGAATCTGCGCCTGTTGCTTGGTTTCCCGGTCACATTATTAATCATGGCGGCGTGGGGCATCCCGGCCATCCTCGCCACGAAAGGACTTTTCTACAAAATCGGCATCGGCGAACACGTGGTCGAGCGCGGACACAAAACGTTCCAAGGCCACGGCGGGTTCATCTTCTATTATATTGGCACGGCATTCCTGAGTTTGTGTCCGTGGATCGCCTGCGCGGGCGAAGGCACGGTCGCGGTGAAACGGAACTGGAACGCGAAGACGGCGTTCCTCGTCTCGTGGCTGGCGGCGACGTATCTCGTGTTCAGCCTCTACGTGACGAAGCTGCCGCACTACGTCTTGCCGGCGTTCCCGGCGATCTTCCTGTTGTTCGGCTTGCTGGCGCAACCGGACGCGATGCCGCGGTGGTCGCGCGTATTCTTCTGGATCGTCACGGGCCTGTTCACGGTGATCGGGCTGGTGTTGTGGCCGGTGCTGGGGCTGGTGATGTTGATGCTCGCGCTGCGGTTCAAGCGAGTCCCCCTGGCGCTCGCCGGCGTGCTCGTCGTGGCAGTCGGGACGGCGTTCGGCGCGGCCAAGCTGCGCGCGGCATCAGCGACGCTGCAACTGTTGCCGACGTTCCGCCAGTTGCCGGCGCAGACGCAGTGCGCGGGATGGCGTTTCGGCGAGCCGAGTTTGGTGTTCTACTCGAATCATCGTTGGGACTTCCCAACCGGTATTGACGCGTTGTCGGCGTGGATGACGAACAGCGGGCCGCGTCTCGTTGTCTATGCCGAGCGCGAGGTAAGACTTCGCCGTCAGCCTGCGGATTTCTCCGCTGATCTCGCGTTGTTGCCGACGAACGGTTACCAGCAGGCGACCGTCGAGGGCATCAACATCGCGCGAGCCAGTTGGCTCAGGTTGCGGACGTTTTACCGTCCGTAGTTCGGGCTTGTAGCCGCAGGCTTTACGCCTGCGCGGGCATAAAGCCCGCGACTACGAGCCTGCCGGAACAGAACCGTAACATCGCCGCGCGGCGAGGCCGAAGATGAGGCCGTTGACGATTCCAAGCCACATGCCAACCCAGACGTCGCTTGGGTAGTGCGACACCAACGCCATCCGCGACCAGCCGACCACCGCCGCGGCCAGCAGACATGGCACACCGAGCGCGGGCATCGTCACTGTCAGCGCGGCGGCGACAGCGAACGCGCACACCGTGTGCGCGGAAGGAAAACTCTTGTAGTGGCGGTCAAGTGTTGGCCCGCGAAGATAACCGGGCATCCCGGCGCTGGGACGGGCGCGTCCTATCAGGCTGCTGGCGATGTGCGCCTGCGCTCCCGCGAACGTTCCCGCCAGCAGCGCTGCGAGCGCGATGACGCGCCAGTTGTATTTGCGAAGTCCCCAGCCGACCGCGCCGAGGCCCACGATCAGGATCAGCCAGGCGCGCGGGAAATCGCCCCAGAAACTGACGCGTTGGGCAAAGCGTTTGTTGGCGACGATCAGGCGGCGTTCCCATTCGATGTCGCGCGGAAACAATGCGAGCGCGCCCGCGACCGCGAGGAGCGAGAGCAACAGCCAGAGCCGCCATTTCTCGCGGAGCAACGCGCCGACATGCCGGAACAACTCGCGAAACGTCGTCATTTCGTGAGCAACGTCAGGATGGCTTTCTGCGCGTGGAGCCGGTTCTCGGCCTGATCGAAGATGTCTTGTTGCCGGGCGTCGAGCAGTTCGGCGCTGATCTCCTTGCCTCGGTACGCCGGCAGGCAATGCATGATGAGCACGCTTGGTTTGGCCTGCGCAGCCACGGCGGCATTCAGTTGGTACGGCGCGAGGATGCGGAGCCGGTCGAGCGATTCGCTTTCCTTGCCCATCGAAACCCAGACGTCGGTGTAGAGCACATCGGCGCCTTTCGCCGCGGCGAGAATGTCATCGGTGA
>CAZNOK010000082.1:0-2154 GCA_964574605.1 uncultured Verrucomicrobiota bacterium | reverse complement strand
CGCGCACGTCGCCTCCCGCGCGCGCGAGCAGCGCGGGGCGCGGCTGATAGCCGTGCGGCGAGGCAATCGTCAACGGCATGTTCATCTTTGCGGCGGCGAAAATCCAGGAACGCGCGACGTTGCAATCGCCGTCGCCGACGAAGGTGATCCGTTTGCCTTTCAAGGCGCCGAGTTTCTCCTCGATGGTGAAGAGGTCGGCGAGAATCTGGCACGGATGCTCGTCGTCGGTGAGCGCGTTGATGACGGGGATCGTGCCGCAGGCGGCGAACTCCTCGACGTCCTCCTGCGCGAACGTGCGGATGATGACGCCGTGCAGATAGCGCGAGAGCACGCGCGCGGTGTCGGCGACGGTCTCGCCGCGGCCAAGCTGGATGTCGTTGGCGGAAAGGTAGAGCGGCCAGCCGCCGAGTTCGCGGATGCCGATCTCGAAACTGACGCGCGTCCGGGTGCTGGCCTTCGTGAAGATCAGGCCCCAACCCTTGCCCGTGAGCGGGAGATGTTTCGCTGGTTTGCCGCGACCGGCTTTCATGGCGCGGGTCAGTGCCAGCACCTCGTTGATTTCGGCCGCGCTGAGTTGTTCAACTGTTAACAGATGTTTCATGACCCTGTTCATTATGCTGACGCGCATTGCTGAAGGCAAGGCTTCAATTTCCGCGCGTATTTCAGTATGGTTCACGGCACCGACATGAACCTCACGACGCAACGATACTTCCCCGAGGAGGTGTTCCCACCCGCGCCAGAACGCCGCGCCGAGTACGAACGCCGCGTCCAAATCGGCCGCGAACGCCTCGCCCGCAGCACCGGTGTCATCGTCGGATTGGCGCGCAACGTCGAACCACATCTGCCACGAACGATTGCCGGCATTGAAGCGCTGGGCGCGCTGTTTGCGGACTACCGTGTGGTCATCTACGAAAACGATTCCACAGACAGTACGCGGGAGCTATTGATGGATTGGGCGGCGCGGCGCTCGCAGGTTGATGTCACCTGCGAACGCCACGGCGACCCGGTCAATCCCACGGCACGCTGCCTCCAGCGCACCGAGCGCATGGCCCGCTACCGCAACGCCTGCCTCGACATCGTCCGGAAGAAATACGCCGGCTTCGATTACGTGATCGTCGTGGACACCGACTTGACTGTCGGTTGGAGCCTCAATGGCGTTGCCAATACATTCGGGCACGACAACTGGGATTTCGTTGGCTCCAACGGCCTGATCTTTTACCGCAGGCATTGGAACCCGAACCTTCCCCTCCAATACGACGCGTGGGCGTTCCGTCTCGACGAGAAGTTCACGCCACTGACAACGCGGGAGGTCAATGGCATGCGTTGGCAGCGTGGCGAACCGCTGGTGCCGGTGACGTGTAGTTTTGGCGGATTGGGGGTGTACCGGATGCCGGCCTTCCTCGCCGGCGAGTATGCAGGTGATGACATCGAGCATGTCGCCCACCAGATCCGCGCCCGGGCCGCCGGGTTCCGTCGGGTGTTCCTCAACCCGAGCCAGATCACGGTGTACGGGCGACACCGTCGCAAGTCTGATTGGTGGAAGTTGCCGATGATCCGGTTGCTGACAGGCAACAAGCCGCACGGGTGAACTGCGCAGCGTTCAGGCCAGCGCCTCTGCAAATTTCGCGACCGCTTCGTCGGCTTCCACCCGCGTGATGTTCAACGGCGGCAGGAACCGCACAGTGTTCGTCCCCGCCGGCACCAGCAACAGGCCGCGCGCGGCAGCTTTGTTGACGAGCACTTTGTTCTCCATTGCCGTGTCCACGCCGATCATCAAGCCGAGGCCGCGCACTTCCTTCACGCCGGGCACGGCTCGCAATTTGGCCATCAGATACGCGCCGAGATCGCGCGCGTTGGCCATCAGATTGTCTTTCTCCATCTTCTCGATGACCGACAACGCGACCGCGCACGCGAGCGGCGTGCCGCCAAACGTCGAGGCGTGCGAGCCGGGGCCGAGCAGGTCGGCAAACGGTTTCCGCGCCCAGATGGCGCCAATCGGGAAACCACCCGCCAAACCTTTCGCCCACGATATCGCATCCGGCACCACGTCCGGCGCAATGACGCGCCACGCGCAGAACTCGCCCGTCCGACCGATGCCGCACTGGACTTCGTCGTACATCAACAACAGCTTGCGACCGTCGCACAGTTGTCGCA
>CAZNOK010000081.1:0-20468 GCA_964574605.1 uncultured Verrucomicrobiota bacterium | reverse complement strand
CCACATCCTTCAAGACCCCACATTCCAACCCACATGAAAAGACAGTTGCTACAACAATTCATCGAAACGACGAACGCATCGGGGAGAATCGCAAAGATTGGGGTCGGTGTAACCTTTTCGAGGCGCTGCCAGTATTGATTGGTGGAACAATGACCGACGAAGCAATCGTGCAGCAGGTGTTGCAAGGCGACAGAGCGGCGTATCGTCTCATCGTCGAGCGATACCAGAACACGGTGTTCGCCTGCGCGCGCGCCGTCACCGGCAACGACGCCGACGCCAAGGACGCCGCGCAAGAGGCGTTCATCCGGCTTTACCGGCATCTCGCACAGTTCGATCCGCGCCGGCCGCTGAAGCCGTATCTGATGCGAATCGCGGTCAATTGCAGCCGGAACATTAACGGAACACGACGCGGCTGGGAGCCGTTGGAGGAGACGAGCGAAGCCGTCGCGCCGGCGGACGCCACGGAGCCGGAACGTCATGCGACGGTGCGCGAACTGGTGGAGCGATTGCCGCAGACGTTGCGCGAGGTGTGCGCGTTGTTTTATTTTGCCGAGCATTCGTGCAAGGAAGTCGCGGAGATTTTGCAGATGAGCGAGTCGGCGGTGAAAGTGGCGTTGCACCGCGCCCGCAAGAAGTTGCTGAACGATTGGAGATGCGCTTATGAATAGCTCCGGTAGGGGCGCACTGCGTGCGGCCATTGTGCAAATCGGCCCCACGCAGAACGAGGGCGCACGCAGTGCGCCCCTACAACTGTGGATGAACCTATGAATGAAAGTTGCGAGAAATTTCTGGCGATGCTGTCGGATTACCGGTGGCTAGGACCGCGCGAGCGTGCGCCGCTGGACCGTCACGTGGCGGAGTGCGCGCGTTGCCGCGAGGAATGGCGCGAGGCGCAGGCCGCCGGTGAATTGTTTGCCGAAGCCCGCTCTTCAGCGCCCGGCGATTTTGCCGACGCGGTGATGTCGGCGCTTGAACCGAAGCCGCGACCCGCCGCGAGCTGGCTCTGGCTGGTGTTGGCGGGGGCGCTGGCCGTCGAGGTTGTGGGCGCGGTGGTGTTGCAGATCAATCCGCTGATGTGGTGGCGCGCGGCGATGGCGTTCAGCGAGCAGCTTGTGAGCGAATGGAGCGCGCCGGTAACGACAGCGTTGGATTTTGTGTCGGCGTTCGACGTGACGCTGTGGGGCGGCGCGTTGCTGGTGTTGGCGGTGTTCAGTTGGTTCACACTTAATCATCGGAGGATGGAACATGCATAATCCGAATTTGTCGAATGTGGTCACGGCATTGTTGGTGGGATTGAGCGTCGGTGTCGGGTTGCTGGCGGTGATGTTTCTGTTCGGCGTGCTGCGCCCGCAACCAGTCCGTCGCGGCAGCGAAACGGTGCGGACATCGCCGGGACGGTGTTTGCTGGTCGGGCTGTTGACGGCACTGGTGTGTATCGGTGGCTTCGCGGTGTTCAAGGCGCTGGGCAAGTTCGGCGGAGTGCTGCTGATGGCGCTGGCGTTGGTGTTTGTCTACTGGTTGCTGAGCGGCTTGACGATGCTGGCACACAGCATCGGCGAACGTGTCCAGACGGCTTTGATGGCAAAGAGCCTCGGCTCGGACGCGATGGCGGTGGTCTATGGCGCGGTGCCGTTGCTGGCGGTTGGGTTCCTGCCCGTCGTGGGGCAGGTGATCCAACTGGTGGCGATTACGATTGGCCTCGGCGGCGCAATGAGCGCGTTGTTCGTGAAATCAAAACCGCCAGTGGTCAACGGCTGAGTTTGTAGGCGCGCATGATCGTGCTGTACTTGGTCAGCATGTTGGGCACTTCCCACTCGGTCATCTTGCCGGTGGCGAGATATTCGAGGTATTTCTCAGTGACCTGCGAGAAGTGAGCTTCGTGGCCGACTTTGTATTGGTCGGGAACGACAACCTCCCAGCCACTGGCGCATTTCTTGGTGTCTATGCCGGGCCAGTCCTGGGTAATCTTGCCAATCGCGATGCGAAGGGCGCGCTCGAATTCCGCGTCGGAGAGACGCGTGCGTTTTTCGACGTAGAGGATCGGTTTGAAGTTCTGGTCTTTGCCTTGTCGGATGACGAGGGCGGCTTTGGTGCCGCGCATCATGGAGTAATGTGTGTCGCCGGTGCCGGGCTGGGCTTCGTGCTTCCATTCGACGGAGATCTTGGCGTGGACACCGCGAATCGTGTAGATGAACGCGCCGTTGCAGTAAACCTGAAGGACGTTGTTTTTATCGACACTTGGCTTGAGATAGTCGGGGAAGTGGTCGAAGCCGGTCGGTTTCTTGAACTCCGCGACGGTGATGGGCGTGGCCCAGCGACGGGCTTCGAGCATGGTGACTTCGCGCGGGTGGAACGCTTGGTCAGGGAAGCATTCCCACTGGATGAGGTCCACAAGATGCGTGGTGACGTCCACGATGCCTTCGCCCTGCTGTTTGACGTCGTAGAACCACGGCGGCCGGGTCAACGGTTTGCCAGCGACTTCCTTGCAGTAATAGTGGACGCTTTCCTTGGTGATGGCGGGATTGTCGGGCGAGCCGTCTTCCATCCGTCCGAAAACGGTGGCGTGCCGGGAGAGTGCGCGCTGGAGGATGGTGGTGATCTCGTAACGCTCGGTCATGATGTCGTAGAGGAACAGGCCGCGGTTGCGTGCCTCGATGAACGCCTTTTCGAGGAGGCGGAAATCAGCGGGCGTGATCGCCATCGGTTTGTCGGCGAGGACATTCAAGCCGGCTTGAATGCAGGCGAGGATGTATTTGGCTTTCTTGGCGTTGTTGCCGGAGATGACGACGACGTTGCCGGCTCGTTCGGCAATCATCTTTTCGAAGAAGTCGGGGCCGGTATACACCTTCTCCTGCCAGTGCGTGGGATTGTCAGGGCGGGTGTTGAAGATCTCAATGCGCTTGAGGTGCTGATCCAATTCGGGACCGCCTGGAGCATACACGTGGACGACGGGGTTGACCTGCGGGTACATCTTCTTTTGGACAAGCGAGGCGTGGAAGTGACCCGGGTCGAGCGTCAACAGACGCACTTCTTTGATTTCGGTGGCGATGGCTGGCATGGCAATCAATGTGGCGAGGATTATGGTTTTCATCAGGCGTTTTTCAGGAGGTTTTGGATTCCGTACGGGGCACGTTCAGGGCGCGAGAGCATCGAGTTCGCGGTGTCGCTGCCGATGAACTTCTCGGCCTTCGGGTCCCATTTGAGTTTGCGTCCGAGTTTCATCGCGATCCACGGAACGATGCAGGCGCTGTTGGAACGATGCGCTTGCTCCGGCGACGTGGCGCCGGGTTTGCGCGTGAGCATGCTGGTGACCCAGTCGAGGTGATGGTCGTCCTTCGGGCTGACGTGGAGGCGAATGTCCTTCTTGCCAAACGGCTGTTTGAGAATGTCCGGGTTGCTGGCCTCGAGCGCCTTCTTCTTCTTTTTGCCGGAACTCGGGTCACTGGCGGTGACTTTTTCCGCGCCGCGCGTGACGAACACCCAGCCGTCGGAGCCTTCGAAACGGATGCCGACATCGAAAGTGTTGTCAATGATCAGCGTGGCGCCGTTGGCGTATTTCGCCTCGGCGTGATACGGGCCGTGGACGTTCCAGAGACCGCTTGTCGGGAACTCGGCCTTGCCTTCGACTTCGATCGGGCCGGTCATTTCGGTGCCCATCCCCCAATGCGCAATGTCAACGTGATGCGCGCCCCAGCCGGTGATCATGCCGAGGCAGTAGGAATCAATCCGCAACCAGCCAGGCCGGCTGGAAACGTCGGGCCGGCCTTTGACCATTTTCTGCGAGTGGACCCGGTCTTCGTTGTACGGCTTGACCGGCGTCGGGCCGAGCCACATATCGTAGTTGAGGTTCGACGGAACCGGCATCTCGGCGGTGCTGCCACCGCTTGGGTCAGTCGGCAGGCCAACCTTGACGGTGTGGACCTTGCCGATGCGACCGTTGCGGACGACTTCGCAAGCCAAACGGAAGCCAGCATTCGAGCGCTGCTGGCTGCCGATCTGGAACATGAGTTTCTTTTTGCGGATGATGTTGCTCGCGGCGCGTCCTTCGACCAGCGTCATCGTAAACGGTTTCTGGACGTAGATGTCTTTCCCCGCGAGCGCCGCTTCGATCATCGGCTGCGCGTGCCAGTGGTCGGGCAGACTGAGCGCGACGGCGTCAATGCCGGGGTGTTGCAGCGCCTCGCGGTAGTCGCCGTAAGTTTTCACGTCGAGCGTGATCTTCTTCTTGGCGTAGGTTTCCTCGACGAATCTCTTTGCGTCGGCCACGCGCCTGGAATCGAGGTCGCACACGGCGATCATGCGGGCGGCGTCCTGTTTGAGGATGCCGGGCATGTCCATGCTCCGGCCAATCCGGCCACAGCCGATTTGGAGAATGTTGATCTTCTTGCTGGGAGCGTCGGCGCCGAGCACGCGCGCCGGGATGATGGCGGGAAACGCGAGGATGACGGAAGTTTTGAGAAAATCTCTGCGTGACTGTTTCATTTGATTAATCTCCTATTTGTTCATGACCCAGCGGATGCCGCCGAGGATGTGTTTCTGCAAATTGGGATCGGAGTAATGCTCCTTCTTGTGGCCGAGCGCGGTGAACCAAACGCGTCCGCCCTCAAACTCGTGGCACCACGACAACGGACGGCTCTTCTCATTCGGGTCTTTCTTTGGGTCCTTGAGTTTGGTCAGATCGCCTTCGACAAGGATGTGGAGGTCTTTCGGCATCTCCTTGAGGAAATAGAATTCGTCTTCCCATTCCCACGTCGCACCGAGATGAGTGGTCGAGGGATGTTTGCGATCCAAGACATTGATGGTGAACGGTTGGAATTTCGGGTGCCGGACAAACGTGCCGCCCATCATTGCCCAGAACCACGGCCAGTTCCGCTCCGACGCGCATGACGAGTGGATGCCGACAATCCCGCCGCCGCCGCGAACGAACTTCTGGAACGCGGCCTTCTGGTCCTCGCTCGTGAACGCCTGGTTGTTGGAGTTTGCGAAGATGATGGCGCGGTATTGCTTCAGATTGGCATCGGTAAAAACTTCCGGCTTGTCGGCGACATCAGAGTCGAAGCTGTTGTCCTTGCCGAGCTGCTGGAGCATGGCGACGCAAGAGGCGATGTTGTCGTGAACATAGCCTTTCTTGCCGTCCAACGTCGGACCGTTGCGAGTATAGATGAGCACTTTCGGATTCTCCGCGCGGATCGAAATGGCGCCGGATACAAACGACACCAACAGAGTGGCAACTAAGAGGTTTCGCATGGCCAAATTTCTAGCGGATTCCGCCCGCCAACTCAACTGCTTTCGGTCATTGTTCATCTTGCCGCTCTTTTTCGTCGCACCCGATAAGCAGCACGCTGTTCGCGAACGTATGATGCTGGTGGACGGCGGACACGGATTTTGTGGTCGGTGACAACCACGAAACAAGCTGGCCATTCGTCGGCGTCGCCAACCTGAAAGGCATTCAGGACACGCCGCCGCAACGATGTCCGACCGGGTTCGTGCAGACGAACCAGCATGAGTCCATGATGGGTTCCGGGCTGGAAACGGCGGATGTCGGAGAAATCCAAGTCTTGCGTGATGAGGAAACGCCCGTCCTTCTGAGCGGCTTGCCACACGACAACATCATCGCGGCCACTCAGTCCCTCTTGGGTAACTGTGTCAACGTCGTGACCCAACTGCAACAAGCCGTTGACCAACGAGGTCGGCAGATTCTCGTCGAGCTTGATCTTCATGCCACTTGAGGCACTGCGGGAACCGGTAAGTCTTCTTCTGCGGACACCGCAGCGAACGCGATCACGGCGCGCACATCGGCTTCTTTCAACGTTGGGAAGTCGGCCAGAATCTCCTCCATGCTTGCCCCTTCCGCCAAGCTGGCCAAGATGGTGCGCACGGTGACGCGCGTGCCTTTGATCACCGCTTCTCCGGCGCAAATCTTTGGATCGCGAACAATGTGCTTATCGTAGTTCATGCGGTTCCTCTGAGGCGTAGCTTAACCCGCTAACTTCTCAGGCGCAACGCTCGATTGTGCTGATTGCGATGCCGCAAGCGGCAGCTTGTGCAGGTTGGCAAACTCGCGGAAGCGACGGGCGAGGTCGCCGCAGAACAGCAGATTGTGGTGACCCTTGACCTCGCAGGCGTCGCGGCGGTCGGTGATTTCGATTTCGACGTTGGTGGTGCATCCGCCGGCAGGAGGCATTGGGTGCGATTTCACGACGCGCCCCGCATAGACATCCAGCGATGGCTCTTTGCGGGAGTAATAATGGATCATCGTGACGGGGTCGCCTTCCTTCCAGAAAACCTGAATGGCGCAACTACCTTCGTTGGTGTGGGCGAACCGCCGCAACAAATATGGCAGTTCCTTGCCGCGGGGACCGCGCACCTTGGTGGTGCAGGTGCAATGCGACGCGTAGTAGTGGTTGCGCTCGGTGTCGAATGCCGGGTTGTGCTGGAAACCGGGCTGATCCGTCAATAACTGGCCGAGCAACTGGCCACAGACTGCGTCCTGATCGTTCTCGCAGGCCGCCGGGACGAGGTCGCCGTTGAGCAACGCGAAACTGATGCACGGCTTGAGCATCCCGCGACGCAGACAATTCATCGTCAGGCCGTCGGCCTGTTCCTCCGCGAGCAATCGTTTCAGCGCGAAATGGGCGCGCATCGCGTTGTCAAACGCCTCGGCGGTGACTTGGCGGATTTCCGTCGCGCCGCGCCTGAGTTTGGCGATCAACCGCCGCGCTTCGCTGTCAACCGGCACTTTCTGGAAGATGTCAGCGTATCGTGCGAATGGCACTGTCCGCAACGTGATGCCGAAGAACTTCTCCACCGCGTCGCTCACCGCGTTCGCCTCGTTGACGCGCAACAGCTTGCTTTGGCTCAGTAGCTTTCGGGTGTTGATCATCCGCAGGCCGGACTCGATGGCCGCGAAGTTGTCGAGCGACTGGATAAAATACACGCCCGGCACACGATACTGCGTGACCGGGCCGTGTTTCACGCCCAGCCCGACGTAGAACACAGTTGGGATGCCTGCCGCTTGCGCTGCTTTGATCAGCGCGTCGGCGTGCGACAGGCTGCGGTTGAAGAACATCACCAGCAACAGCCCGTCGGGGCGTTGCGCCTCGATCTCCTTCGCCAGGCGCGCCACGTCATCGTTGGTGGCGACAGGTTTGTCGTCGAGAACCAGTTTCAAGCCAAGCGACTTCTCCATCTTCCGCAACTGGCCGGTGAACTGGCGCTGGCGTCCCTCGGCGTCGTAGAAATTGCCCGGCCAACTCCACCAACCGTCGGGATTCTTTGCGAACACTTCGGACGGGGTATAGAGGAACAGGACGCGGACCGTGGCACCGGTTCGCTTGCGCGGCTGAATCGGTTCCGCGAAGGCAGGGAGCGCTAATCCTTGAAGCGCGACGCCTGCCGCGGTCAGGCTGACCGTGGCGAGGAAGTCGCGCCGGCTGCAACCACACGCACAGGGCTGGTTCATGATGCTCTCCTTACTTGATCTGCGAGAAATCTGTCGCTTTCATCATCGTGGACTTCACACCAACGGGTTGTGGCTGCACGGTGAGCGGGCCGCCGGCCTTCTCTTCCGACGCCTTCTTCGCGGCAATCCAAACCGGGTCGGCGCGGAACGCGGCAAATGATGCCTTCGCAGCTTCGGCGTCCTTGTGGGCAAGGATGTAGATGAGTTTGTTGTCGGCGCCGATTTGAGTCCAGTAACCGATCTGCGTCATGTCGTGTTTCTTGAACAACTTCACCGTGTGATCGCGAAAACGGGCCAGCAATGCGTCGAGGTTGCCCGGCGTCGCCGTGTACTCGCGCAACTCGAAGAGGCGCGGCCCGGTGTCACACGGCTTGATTGCCGGCGAGAAATCCGTCGCTTGCAGGAAGACCGACTCGATCTTCGCGACAATCTTGCCGTTGGCTTCGGTCTCCTTGACGACGGTTTTCCATTCGGGGCTGGACGCGAAAACCTTGAAGGACTTGTCGCGCGCCTCGCGGTTGGGGAATGCGAGCAGGTAGATTAGCTTCTGGTCGGGATTGTCCAGCGGCACCCAGTAGCCGATGTTCGTCATCCCGTGTTTCTCAAACAGCTTGCATGTGTGATTGCGGAACCGCGCCACGACAGCGTCCAGTTTACCCGGCGCCGCGTAATACGTTCGCATCTCGAACACGCGCGTGTCCTTCGGGGCAACAGCCGCGTCTTTGACACCACATGCATTCATCAAGCCCAGCAGAATAATCGAAACGGCCGTTCGGCGCAGGTCTCCCGACCGCGCCGCGCTGCCTGACTGCGAGGTCTGGAGACCCGCGCACAACAAGGTCTTATGTGTTTCAATTAGCCATGTCAGCATTTTCATTTGTCATTTCTTCTTGGTTGCGGGCGAACCCAGCACCGCGTTCACCCGTTGCTTCAGATTCAGGTCGTCCGTGGACTTCAACACTTTCTGCAACGCCTGCACGACCTCCTTGCGATTCGTCCTCAAAATTCTCTGGCCGATGCTCACCGCCGCGAGACCGGCCTCGGCTTTCGTCGCGGGATTGTCGAGGTACGTCAACACCATCGCCAGCGCGTCGGGATGCGCCACACTGCCGAGCGTGCCCAGCAACAGCTTCTTCTCCTCGGGACGTTCGATCAACGCCTCTGCCGACTTGCAGACCTTCAACCGTTCCTCCGTCGCGAGCGATTGATTCGCCGCCAGCGTGATCGCGCCGCGCAGGCAAAGCAACTTGTCCGTTGCGTCCGGCAATGACTTCGCGAATGCGAGCAAATCCGCCGCCGCTTCGGTGTCCTTCCACGTCGCCAGCGCGCGCACCGCAGCACGTTTCACCTCGGCATCGCTGTCCGTCACACCCGCCCGCACCGCCGCGAGCGCCTTCGGCCCGCCGATGGCGCCGAGCACGCGGAACAAAGAACCCTTTGCCGACGCCGGCGCGCCGCTCAACCGCGCGCTGACCGGGCCGATGGCGTTCGGCGTGCGACCGCACACGTTGATCAACGCTTGTTCCACCGCGTCGCCCGGCAACAAATCCAGCAGCGCCGGCACGTCCGCTTCGCCGGCGAGTTCGCCGATGGCCTTCAACGCCGGCCCGCGCTGCTTCGCGTCCTTCGCGAGCTTCATCAACGCCGGCATCGCCGACGACAACCGTCGTTGCGTCGCCAGCGAAATCGCAATCGAAGAACTGGCGGAGTTGTCGAACAACGCCAGAATCGCAGCGTCAGCCTCGCGTCCCGGCAGACTCACAAGCGCTTCCTGCGCCGCCGTGCCGAGATCGGCATCCGTCACCGCCGCCGCGAGCACCGGCACAGCGTCGGATTTACGGAACTGCGCCAGCGCGCGGAACGACGCGACGCGAGCCGCCTTGTCGCCGGTCTTCGCGGCGTTGAGCACCACCGGCAACGCGGCAGCGTCGCCGCGATTGCCGAGCGCCGCGATCAACAGCGGCTTCGACACCGGCGTCAATTTATCGAGTTGGGCAGCAGCGGCCTTGGTGACTTTCGCGCCGGGAAGTTCTTGTTGGAATGTTTTCAGCGCAGCGGCAAAAGCGATGGGATCATCCTCGGTGAGGAATTTTTCAACCGGAATACTTCCGGAACACAGCAAACCGTGAACCGCGGCGGCGCGAATCTGCGGCGCCTTGTCGGTGAGGAGCCGGTTGTAAATCGCGACGGCTTGTTTGCCGCCGAGCACCTCGGCGCAACGCAGCGCGGCGTCACCGGTCAGCTTCGGCGCGGCATCGACACTGCCGAGTTTGCCGAGCGCCGCCGCGGCGGCGTCGGCCACACCGGCATCGGCGTCTTGCCACAACTTGAGAAGCTGCGGGATGGCTTTCTTGTCGCCTCGAACAGCAGTGGAATTGATGACGCCGATGAGAAGCTTGCCTTTGACCGTGCCGAGCGCGTCACGGAACGCAGCGTCAACGGACGGATCGGGCAGCGGTTCGAGCGCGTACCGCGCCATGTGCGCGAGTTTCTCGTCGGCCAACAGCGGTGCGAGCACCGGCACGGCTTGCTTCGTGCCGACGACAGCAAGCTGCCGGCACGCCGCGACCTTCTCTTCGAGTTTGGCGTCGGATTTCAGGACAGCAATGAGTTCCGATTCACCGGCAAAAGCCGTGGCGGCGGTGGCGAGAAGTATGAGGATGAATTTCATGATTATTCCTTTTGTTAAACTCGTTTGACACGATACTTGGCAGCGCGTTCCCGAACTTGGAAACCGATTCGTTTCTTTTCTGGTTCTGGTCCCGGTGGCGGATTCAACAGGTCTTGCATCTGACGCAACAGGTGGAGGATCGCTTTCTCGTGCAAATCGAGTCGCTCGGTCAGTTTCCGCTCCAGCTCCGCCAGCTTCGCAGCAAACTGCCGGTTCTGGCCAAGCTCCTGCCGCAGTTTCACGAACGCACGCACGACGAACACGCTCATCTTCATTGCCCACGGACTGCGCAACACGTTCGCCGCCATAATCGCACCCTGCTCGGTAAAGGCTTGCGGCAAGTGCCGGATGTTCCGCTTGGATGCGGTCACAAATTGTGACCGCATAGATTGGGATGAGGCGCCAAATTGGCACCGCATGGCTTCCCATTCGTCCGCCGTGAGAGTGAAGCAGAAGTCCTGCGGAAACCGGCCGACGTTGCGTTTCACAGCCTGATTAAGCGCCTTGGTCGGCACGCCGTAGATGGCAGCAAGGTCAAAGTCCAAAATCACCTTCTCGCCCCGCACAGTGAAGATCACTCTCTCAATGGGCTGAATTCCGCCGTATGTGATCTTGGTTTCTGTCATTCGGATTTCAGATTCTCCAGGGTTCTCGGTAGGCGCGGGAACGAAGACGGTTGGCTTCGTCGTCGCTGGGAAATGCCTCGTTGACGGGATTCCACTTCAGCGAGCGGCCCAGCTTGTAGGCGATGGCTGTCAGGTGGCCGAGCGATGCGGAACGGTGGCCGATCTCGGCGTGGGAGCTTGGCAGCGACCGGGTGCGAATGCAGTCGAGCCAGTTCGTGTGATGATTGTTGGAACCGTCAACCTCGCGGCTTTCCATTTCGAGTTCATCGAAAATGGTGTCCGGGCTGCCTTCGATTGGCCCGCCGCCGTACATCGTCGTGATCCAGCCGCGTTCGCCCACGAACAGGCCGCCGAAGAGACCTTGCAGCCGGGCCGTGGCCGGCACGGCGTTGTAAAGTTTGTGAACCATGCTCCAATTCTCGACGAGATGCAGCAGCGTACCGTTCGCGTACCGGCAGGTCAACGTCGGAAATTGGCCGCTGCTCGGGTGAATGATCTCCACCGGGCCGCCGGTTTCGATGCCGAGCGCGTATTGAATCACGTCCGCCGCGTGCGAATGATATCCCGTGATGGCGGCGGCGCCGAAGGCTTCGCAGAACGACCACGGCACGACACCGGGCACCGGGTTCCGGTGATACAGGTGATTGTACGGATGCCACGCGGCGGGACCGACCCACAAATCCCAATCAAGTCCCTCCGGCACCGGCTCGGCGGGCAATACTGGATCGCCGGGCACGTAGGAATCACCTGACTTGGCCCAGATCGTGAACACGGACTTGATGCGACCGAGTTTTCCGGCACGAATGAACTCGCAAATCTTGTGTATCGTTCGCATCGAACGATACTGCGTGCCGGTTTGAAAGACGCGGCCATAGCGTTGCATCGTGTCCGCCAACTGACGGCCTTCGCGAATCGTCAGCGAGACCGGTTTCTCGCAGTAAACGTCCTTGCCGGCCTGCGCGGCGTGCATCGCGATCATCGAGTGCCAATGGTCCGGCGTGACGACCACCACGGCGTCAATGTCCGGGCGAGCCAGCATTTCGCGGTAGTCGTTATACGCGGCACAATTCGCCTGCTGTCTGGCTTCTTCGCGTCGGACGCGATCAACGTCGCAGACGGCTACGACTTGAACCGACGGGAGGCCAAGGAGCAACGACAAGTGACCGCGTCCCATCGCGCCAATTCCAATCAGGCCGATGGTGATTCGCTCGCTTGGGGCTACACGCCACGCCGTGGCGAGCGTGGCGGAGGCCGCGAGGAATGTGCGTCGGGAAATCATAGTTCCATGCTAAGCTTGTCGAAGAGTTTGGCGTTGTTGGAGTCTTCGAGGCCGAACATCGTTGGCTTGATGCCAAGCCGGTGAAGTTCCCGGAGGGCATCCCGCGAAACATCACGCGTGTGAATCGTAATGACGCGGTCCTTGATCCGATCAAAGGCGGAGCGCAGATCGAAACATCCACCGATCCGTTTGCTGCGGCCGGTGCACGCATTCAAGACTGCTTCCGGTTTGCCGCGAATGGCGACGTTGATGTCGTATTCGTCGCAGAGCTTCTCAATCGTATCCAACGCCGCCGATTCGGTGACAATGGTCTCGACGCCCATCTTTCGAGCGAACTCGAAGACTTTCGGATCGGCAGGGATTTTTTGAATGTAGTAGGTCAGCAGGCGGACGCTGTGGGCATCCAGTTTGAGACGAATTTGTTTCAGTTCATCGTCGGTGAGTTGGAGATCGAAATTCTTCGGAATCTCCGCGCTGACTTTCTGGAGACTCGACGCTCCGATGAAAGGCAAGCTCTTCTCGATGGCTTCGAACAACGCGCACGTGTACGACTCGGTTCCGAGCCGCCAGCCGAGTCGTTCTTGAGCGCGAATCGCCGGCGTCAGAAGACCGCTTGGCGTTGTCGGCACCGGCAGGTCACCGAGCGCGAACTGAATCGCGTCAAGGTAGAACTGCAACATCTTCGCGTCCCAGAAGATGTACGGGTTGTGCGCGATGGAACTGTAGAAGACGCGGCCCCGTCCGTAGTTGCGCACCCACGCGATGGGATAGTCGTTGTCCTTGCGGAACTGTTTCAGCGGTGCGCCTTGAAGTTTCTCGGTGGCGGCGTTGTCAATGCTCGATATGACGCGTACCCGGTTCCGCGAATATGGATCGTGGAACCGGAAGAACTCGCTCTGATACTCGAAACTCTTGCCGCCAAACGCGCGGTTCAACGGATGACCGGGGTCATCGAGTTTAACAATGACACGTTCCTCGCCATTCCCCGGCATGTGTGACGCGCCGCGCGTGCCTAGCATCAGCGCGAACTCCGGCCAATCCTCTTTTGCGCCTTCGGGCCAGCGAGTGAACGCCACCGATGTTCCGTGGACGCCGAGCAGTCCGCCGCCGCCATAGACGAACTCGATGAGGTTTTGCCGGAACACCGGGTCTGTAAATAGATTGCCGACGGTGTTGTTGAAGAACACGGCGTCGAATTTCCGCAGGCTGTCGCGTTGGAAAATCGCTGGGGCGTGGCTGACCGTCGCCTCGAACGCGCCGGTCTTTTGTCCCATCAATGTGAACGCGACGTTCGCCACCTTCGCCGAGGGATGTCCGCCGTAGCCGACGTTGAGGTCGAAGATCAGCAGCTTGCGAGGTTTGCGCGGCTTCACGACGGCGCGCGACGGAAGCGCGGCTTCGATTCGTTGTTGTTCCGTTGGCTCCGCGGCCTGCGCCAGCCACGGAACGGCGGTCATCGTCGCAGACGCGCCCTTCAAAAAGCTTCGTCGCGAGAGGTTCATAAATCTCAGACCCGCCACGGTTCGCGCATCGCGCCGGAGCGAAGCCGGTTGGCCCCGTCGTCGTGCACGAACTTCACGGCAACCGGATCGAAGGTGACTTTGCGGTTGAGTTGCCACGCGATGGCGGCGGCGAAGCAGGCAAGGTGCGAATGCAGCATGACGGACGGATTGGCGGCAGTCGGGGCGCGCGACTTGATGGAGTCGAGGAAATTCCTCGCATGACTGCCGGGGTTGATGCCGCCTGCTTGTTCGGTCGGGTTGAACATCTCGTGTTTCAGCGATGCAGGATGAACGCCGATTTCACCGCTGTCGCCGGTCTCGACCCAGCCTTCGTCGCCCTCGAAACGGACGGCACAGGTGCCGAGATCGGCTTTGCTCTGCTGGGGAATTCGACGGCCGTAGTTGAGTTCGAGGATGACGCCGTTGGCGTAGCGGGCGATGATTTTGTCGTGGGTCGGTTCATACTCGATGGGAGTCGTATGATCGGCGGCATTGGCCCATTGGCAGATGTCCACGGTGTGCGCACCCCAGTCCATCAAGTTCGCGCCTGCCGTGAAATCATCGAATCCCTGCCAACCACGGCCAAGGATATAACGGCGATTGAACGGTCGCCACGGCGAGGGTCCGAGCCACATATCCCAATCCATTTCCTCGCGCGGCGGCTCGGGTTCGGCCGGCAGCCATTCGCGCCGGATCAGGGGGTCGTACACCGACGCGTAGAGCTTGCGCAGCTTGCCGAGTTTGCCGGCATGAACCAATTGCACAGCTTTCTGAAAATTACCGATGCTGCGGCGCTGGGTGCCAGTTTGAAACACGCGTGCGTAACGCTGCATCGTGCCGGCGAGCGCCTGGCAATCGGCCATCGTGATGCCGCAAGGCTTCTCGCTGTAAACGTCCTTGCCGGCTTTCGCAGCGAAAATGGAAGCGAGCGCGTGCCAATGGTCGCCCGTCGCTATGAGCACGGCGTCAATGTCGGGCCGCGCGAGCAATTCGCGAAAATCGCGGATCGTGGTGCAGTCGGTGTTGCCGTACTTTTTGTCCACCATTTGTTTGCCGGTCTTGCGGCGGCTGGATTGCACGTCGCAGATCGCCAAACATTGCAGATCGGCTTCTTCGAGAAAGCAACCCAAGTCGTATTGGCAACGCGGGCCGATACCGATGACGCCGAGCGTGATTCGTTCGCTCGGCGCGACCGCGCGCGCCGGCACGATCCAAGGGAGCGCCAGCGCGCTGCCGGCGGCAAGCGAGGTCTTCAGAAACGTGCGGCGATTCATTTCTTTCGGGATTGCTGCAACAACTGACGGGCGCGGTTGGCGAGTTTCTTGTCCGAGGTGGCTGCGGCAGCCTCCTTCATCGCGGCAGTGACCGCAGCGGGATTCTTCCCAACGACTTTCTCGGCAACGGCGACGGCAGCGATGGCCGCTTCTTCCTTCAGGTCAGCGGATTTCAAATACGGCGTGATGAGCGTGAGCGAACCGGCGGCCGGGATTTCGCCGAGCGCGGCGAGCAACAGGCGCTTCTCCTCCGTGCGCTCGATCAACGGCACCAGTTCCTTGATCGCGGCGAGTTTCTGGTCAGCGGCGATGTTCTGTTGCGGAATCAGGCGAAGCTGGCCGCGCAACGCGAGAATCTTCCACTTCGGGCTTGTCGTGGATCTCGCGAGTTGCATCACATCGGGCAACGCGTCGGCAGTCGGCCAATCGCAGAGAGCGCGCAGCGCGGTCTCCTTGGTCTCCGTGTCGGCGTCGTTCGTGGCCGCGCGCACCGCGGCGAGCGCCTTCGGTCCGCCGGCAGAACGGAGCACGCGCAGCAACGCAAGTTTCACCGGGCCTTCAGCCTTGGCGAGCGCCGGGACGACTTTGTCCGCGCAAGCAGCGCGGTCAGTCTGTCGGGCGCAAATCGTCGAGAGCGCAGCCTCGACCGAACCTGATTTTGTTTTCGCCAACAGGTTGAGCAACGCCGGGATTTCACCGACGCCGGCGAGGTCACCAAGGACTTTGAGGCTGGCGGAACCGACCGTCGCGTTTTCGGCGATTTGCAGCAACGCGGGAACCGCACTGTTGATTTGGCGCGCGCCGATCAACTCGATGCCGGCGCGACGGGCATTCACGCTGGACTGCTTCAAGAGCGCGACGATTCCGTTGTCAACCTGCTTGCCGGGCAGGCGAGTCAACACGGATTTTGCGGCTTGCGAGAGCGCGGCGTCATCCTCGGCCACGACGCCAAGCAACACCGGCGCGCACGACGGATCGCCGATGCGTTCGAGCACGTTGATGGCGGTGAGCCGCAGATTTACCGGACCGCTCTTGGCGAATTTGATGGCGACAGACAACGTCTCGGCGTCGCCACGGTCGGAGAGCGTGAGGAGCAACGGCGGCTGGCGATCCGCTGCGGCCTTTTCCATTTCGGCGAGCAACGCCTTCGCCACCTCGCGTCCGGGAATCTCACGCGCCGTGCGCAGGGCGATGTTGAAGAAGGCGCGGTCTTCCGACTTCAGTTGCTCGACGAGCAACGGAATGCCGGCGGCGCCGCGGGCGAGAATCGCGCCGCGCGTCGCTTCGAGCGTCTTTTGTTTCGAGACGTTGGCTTTGCGGACGGCGTCGTAGAGTTTCGCGGCGTCAGCGGGTTTCAGGCGTTCGGCGCAAAGGATGCAACCCTCCGCGGCGGCCGGTCGAAGTGTGCCGAGCAACGGCGTCAATGTCGCGGCGACGGTCGGTCCTCCGATGTGACCGAGCGCGACAGCAGCAGCGGACGCAACATCAGTGTTGGCGTCCTTGAGTTTTGCGGTGAGCGCACTGATGGCCTTGGCGTCGCGGCGAACGCCGATGGAGTTGATGACGCCAATGAGGAGTTTGCCGTTCAACTTGCCGGCGGCGTCGCGAAGCGCGTCATCGGCGGCGGAATCGGGAATCGCTTCGAGCGCGATGCGCGCCCACGACGCGAGTTTCTCGTCGGCGAGCAACGCTGCGAGCACCGGCACGGCATCCTTGCCACCATAGACGGCGAGCTTCTTGCAGGTGACCGCCTTCTCGGCGGGCGCGGCGTCGGATTTGAGGACAGCGATGAGTTGTTGCGGATCGTTTCCGGAGGCAGCGACGACAGCAGCGAGTATAAGTGAGAGCATGGTTCAAATCCTCCACGGTTCGCGCAACGCTTCGGAGCGGAGGCGGTTGGCTTCGGCGTCGCCGGGAAACTCGTGCTTCACCGGATCGAACTTGACCTTGCGGTTGAGGAAGAGCGCGATGTTGGCGGCGTGACAGGTGATGTGCGAGTAACACGCGGCGTCGGCGTGGGCGCGGGTCTGCGCGCGGGTCTTGACGCAGTCGAGGAAGTTGCGGATGTGGAAATTTGCCGGGTAGCCGCCGATTTTGGCGCGCTTGCCGATGAGCAGGTCCGGTGAACTGGTGTAGAGGTCGCCGTTGTCGCCGGTCTCGACCCAGCCTTTGTCGCCCTCGAAACGGACGGGACAGGAGCCGATATTCGGCAGCCAGCCATCGTTGCGCATGACGAGTTTGACGCCGTTGGCGTAGAGCGCGTGCAGTTCCTTTTCCTGTGGCCAATATTCGATGGCGGATGTCAAGTCGGCGTCGTTGGCCCACTGGCAGAGGTCAACACAGTGCGACCCCCATTCGAGACAGCCGCCGCCGCCCGTGCCGCCGAAGAAGCCACCGCCTTTCTCGAAGTGGAACGCGCTCTTGAAGAGGTCGTTGTTGAACGGACGCCACGCGGCGGGGCCGAGGTAAAGGTCCCAGTCGCCTGCTTCCGTTGGCGGCGTAGGCTCTTCGGGTTTCCAGCCGCTGAGTTCCGTTTTCAATCCCATCGGATGCGCATGCAATGTGTGGAGTTTGCCGAGTCTGCCGCGACGCACGAGGTCATTGGCAAACTCGAAGTTCGGCAGGCTGCGACGCTGGGTGCCGGCTTGGAAGATGCGGCCAGTGCGGCGGAAGGTGTCGGCGAGGATCAGGCTTTGGGCGATGTTCTTCGTGCAGGGTTTCTCGCAGTAAACGTCTTTGCCGGCTTGCGCGGCGAGCACCGAGGCGAGGCAATGCCAGTTCGGTCCCGTGGCGATGAGCACGGCGTCAATGTCGTCGCGCCCCAGCAACTCGCGCAGGTCGTGGTAGGTCTTGCAGGCGGTGTTGCCGTATTTCGTGTCGGCCGTTTGCTTGACGGCTTGGCGGCGCTCTTCCTTGACATCGCAAACGGCCACGAACTGCACGTCCTCTTCTTCGAGGAAACAGCCGAGGTCGTAGGAGCCGCGCCGGCCAATGCCGATGCCGCCGAGCACGATGCGCTCGCTGGGCGCGACGAATCCGCCGCGTCCGAGCGCCGAGGCCGGCACGATCATCGGCACGGCAAGCAACGCGCTCGCCTTCGCCACAGTTTTAAGAAACACACGTCGGTTCATGGAGAAACCTCCCATAGGTTGGCTCAGTTTTGGACGCGATGACGCGTCAATGCTTCACTTTTTCCCAGCGACCGGTCTTCGCGGACTTCAACACAGCGTCGCAGACATACTGCGTTTCAAGCGCTTCGCGGAACGTCGGGCTGGCAGGCTTGCCGGTGGCGACGCCGGTGAGGAAGTCGGCCAGTTGATGCACGAAGGAATGCTCGAAGCCGATGTTCAGGCCCGGCACCCACCAGTTCTTCATGTACGGATGGTCGCCGTCGGTGACGTGGATGGAACGCCAGCCGCGCAACTTGCCTTCGTCCTTGTGATCGAACCATTGAAGGCGATGCATGTCGTGCAGGTCCCAGAAGATCGAGGCGTGCTCGCCGTTGATCTCGAAGGTGTAGAGCGCCTTGTGGCCGCGGGCATAACGCGTGGACTCGAAGGTCGCGAGCGAGCCGTTGGCGAACCGGCACAAGAACGCGCACGCGTCATCAATGCCGACTTTTTCCACCTTACCGGTGATGTTGCTCTTACGTTCCTTGATGAACGTCTCGGTCATCGCATTGACGGTCGTGATGCTGCCGTTGAGCCAGAGCGCCGTGTCAATGCAGTGCGCGAGCAGGTCGCCCGTCACGCCGGAGCCGGCGGCCTTCACGTCGAGCCGCCACAGCGCGTCACCGCCTTGGGGCAAGTCTTTCGAGATCGTCCAGTCTTGCAGGAATTTCGCCCGGTAATGGAAAATCTTCCCGAGACGGCCTTCGTCAACGAGTTGTTTTGCCAACGTGACGGCGGGAATGCGGCGGTAGTTGAACGAGACCAGATTCGGCACGCCGGCGTTCTCGACAGCCTTGACCATTGGCTCGGCTTCCTTGCCGTCGCGGGCCAGCGGCTTCTCGCAGATGATCATCTTGCCGGCCTTGGCGGCGGCGATGGCGACTTCCGCGTGCAGGTTGTTCGGCAGGCAGATGTCCACCATGTCAATATCCTTGCGGGAGAGAAGTTTTTTGTAATCCGTTTCGACGGACTCGAATCCCCATTGCTTCGCGAAGGCGCCGGCTTTTTCGGCGTTGAAGTCGCAGATCGCCTTCAACACCGGCTGGTAGTCGAGGTTGAAGAAGTTGTTGAGCCTGCGGTGGGCGTTCGAGTGCGTGCGGCCCATAAAGCCGCAACCGATGATACCGACATTAAGTTGTTTCATTGTTCGTTATTCCTTCCAACCGTGATTCTCGCGGACCTGAATCATCGCCGCGAGGATGTTGTTCCAGGTTTCTTGTTTCATCATGACATCGTTCGGGAACATGCAACCGTCCCAGCAGATGCTTTTGATCTTCTTCGTAACTTTGCCCCGGTCGTCGCGCAGCCAGTAACCGGCGTCGCGGGCGATGTTGAGCTTGCCGTTCGGGTCGGTCGCGAGACAGTGTTTGCCGGTCTTGTCGTGCGTGCCGGAACCTTTGACGGTCGCGTCGTTTTGGGCGACATGAAAATCAATTACCCATGGCCGCAACGCTTTCGTCAGTTTCTTCATGGCCGTGTGGAACTTGTTCGGTTGCCATCGGAAACTCTTCGGCACCAAGCGGTGCTCGGGCGCGTTGTAACCGAGTATGTACAACAGCGTGTGCGCCATATCCGCTTGGAACCCGACCAATTCGGGTTGGCCAACCACCTCCAGCACCTCCAGTGCGTATTTCCAACTGTGCAGGCCACCCCAGCAGATTTCGCCCTCGGCGGCGAGTCGCTCGCCATGATCGCGGGCCACTTGGGCGGCGTCCCGGAATGTCTGGGCGATTCGTTGCGTGTTGGCCGCTGGATCTTTTTCCCAATCGGTGACGCTGCACGCGGAATCAATGCGCACGACGCCATGCGGACGGACGCCGAGGTCGCGGAACTTCTTCGCGATCCGACAGCCTTTGCGGACTTGTTCGACAAACTTCTTCCGGTCTTCTTCGCCGCCCATCGCCGAGCCGCCGCCCGTCGGCGGCCAGATCGGCGCGACGACGGAGCCGACAGTCAGGCCTTTGGCGCTGATCTTGTCGGCGAGCGCCTTGATGCCGTCGTCGCTGATATCAATGTTGATGTGCGGCTCGAACAGGAAGATGTCCACGCCATCGAACTTGACGCCATTGACTTCGGCCTTGGCCGTGAGGTCGAGCATCGTGTCGAGGTCAATGCACGGTTCGGCGCCGGGGCTGCCTTTGCCGACAAGCCCCGGCCACATCGCGTTGTGAAGTTTCGGGAAGTTATTCATGGTGACTCCTCTTACTCGATGACCAAGTCTGGATTTTCGGGGCCGAAGTGCTTGAGCATGACGATCGGATCGGTCTTGGAAGGATTCGAGATCTTCACGCCGGCCTTGGCGGCAGCTTCGCTCACGAAATACTCGTCGTGGGTCAGTTGGCCGAAACGAATCAGCGACGGGGTTTCGATGTCCCACACGCCCATCGTGCCGTGGCCTTGCATCATGATCAGGCCGTAAGCGCCGCCGTCCTTGATCGTGACGGTCTTGCCGGGCAATACGGTGAGTTCCTTGGCGCTGTAGGC
>CAZNOK010000080.1:0-20806 GCA_964574605.1 uncultured Verrucomicrobiota bacterium | reverse complement strand
GGTCGGTGAAACGGCAGCGGCCCGACGGCTCATGGTGGTACGGCGAGGCGGAGAACCAGCGCTGGATTGACAACTTCCACACCGGCTACAATCTCGTCGCACTCCGCGAGTCCGGCTGGTTTCCCGAAGCGGCGCAACGCGGGTTCGAGTATTGGAACCGGACGTTCTGGACGACTGATTTTGCGCCGCGCTATTGCCACGACCGGACATACCCGCTCGACATTCAATGCTGCGCACAGGGCATCCTCACGTACCTGGCCTTTGGCCAACGCGACAAGGCTGAGCGTGTCGCCGCGTGGGCAGTGGAGAATTTGTGGGATGCGCGGGGATTCTTCTGGTATCAACGCACGCGCTGGTTTACCAATCGGCTCTGTTACATGCGCTGGGCGCAGGCGTGGATGTATTATGCGCTCGCCAAACTCAATGAAACTGAAAATCGTTAACGTCGTCGGCGCGCGGCCCAACTTCATCAAGATGGCGCCGCTGATGGCGGAGTATCGCAAGCACACCGGCCAGTTCGAGCCCCTGCTCGTCCACACCGGCCAGCACTACGACGAGAACATGTCGAAACTGTTCTTCGATCAGCTTCACCTGCCAAAACCCGATGTTGACCTCGGCGTCGGCTCCGGCTCGCATGCCGAGCAGACTGCCAAGATCATGATCGAGATGGAGAAATTGCTCGACGCCAAACGCCCCGACCTTGTCGTCGTTGTCGGCGACGTGAACTCGACAATGGCGACCGCGATTGTCGCCGCCAAGCTCTGTATCCCGGTGGCGCACGTCGAAGCCGGATTGCGCAGCGGCGACCGCACGATGCCGGAGGAGATCAACCGTCTCGTCACCGACGCGCTCAGCGACTACTGTTTTACCACCAGTGCCGACGCCGGCGAGAATCTCCGACGCGAAGGGGTGCCCGACAGTAAGATTTTTTTCGTCGGCAACGTGATGATTGATACTTTGTTGCGGCTTAAGGACAAAGCGTTGAAGTCGCCGATCCGTCCGCAAGGCAAATACGGTTTCGTTACGTTGCACCGGCCCAGCAACGTGGACTCGAAGGAGACACTGGCAGAGATTTTGGCGGCGTTGGACTCACTGAATTTGCCGTTGATCTTCCCGGTCCATCCGCGCACAGCGGCCCGGATGAAGGAGTTCGGGCTGACATCGAAGATGAAGATGATCGAGCCGGTCGGCTATCTCGACGCTCTCTGTCTGTTGACCAACGCCACGCTCGTGCTCACCGATTCTGGTGGCGTGCAGGAGGAAACTACCGTACTCGGTGTGCCCTGTCTCACTATCCGCGAGAACACTGAGCGACCTGTCACCGTCACCGAGGGCACCAACACGCTCGTCGGTCCTCACCGCGATCGCATCGTTGCCGAGGCGCGAAACATTCTCGCGGGCCGCGGCAAACGCGGCCGCGCGCCGGCGTTGTGGGACGGGCGCGCCGCGGAAAGGATTGTCCAATGCCTACTGGATCATCCGCCGAAAAAGTAACGCTGTTCGGCGTGCCGGTGGACAATCTCACGCTCGCCGAGACGGTGGACCGCATCGAAGCGATGATCAAAGCCGGGCCGACACACCAGCACGTCGTTGTCAACGTGGACAAGATCGTCAAACTCCAGAACGACGAGCAACTGCGCGCCGCGATCCTCGACTGCGACTTGATCAACGCCGACGGCCAGCCGATTGTCTGGGCCGCGCGTCTGATCGGCTGCCCATTGAAAGAGCGCGTCACCGGCGTTGATCTGTTCGACGCTCTCGTCGTGCGCGGGTTCCGCTTGTATCTGCTCGGCGCAAAAAACGAGGTTGTGGAACGCGTCGCCAACATTCTCCAGAAACGAGGCGCGACGGTGGCCGGTTACCGCAACGGTTACTGGTCGCCTGAAGAAGAAGCCTCCGTCGTGGCCGGTGTGCGGGCAGCGCAGCCGGACATTCTATTCGTGGCGATGGGTTCGCCCAAGAAGGAGCTGTTCCTGCGAAAGTGGAAGGCACAATTGCAGGTGCCGTTTGTGATGGGCGTGGGCGGCACGTTCGATGTGGTTGCCGGAGTGGTGAAGCGAGCGCCGCGCTGGATGCAGCGAAGCGGCTTGGAATGGTTCTACCGTCTCTGCCAGGAGCCGCGTCGAATGTGGCGACGTTATCTCGTCGAGGACATGGCGTTCATCGGCCTGCTCCTGCGCGAATGGCGCCGTCGCTAACGCTTCTGGCCGTAATACGCCGACGGGCCGTGTTTGCGAAGAAAGTGTTTGTCGAGCAATGCGCGCGGCATCGCCGGGGTGCGCGGCGCGATCTTCAGTGTCTCGCTGGCGAGTTGGGCGAGATATTCCACGACGACGGCGTGGTGCATGGCGTCGGCTGCGTTCTCGCCCCACGCGAAGGGGCCGTGGCTGGCGACAATCGCACCGGGAAACTGCTCGGGGTTGAGCTTCTTGAAACGCTCGACGATGACGCGGCCGGTGTTTTCCTCGTAGGCGGATTTGATTTCCTTTGGCGTCATCGCCCGCGTGCACAAAATCGGGCCGTAGAAGTAGTCGGCGTGCGTCGTGCCGAAAGCCGGGATGTCGCGCTTAGCCTGCGCCCACGCGGTCGCGTAGAGGCTGTGGGTGTGGACGATCCCGCCGACCGTCGGGAACGCGCGGTAAAGGACAAGATGCGTCGGGGTGTCGGAACTCGGCCGCAAGTCTCCTTCGACAACCTTGCCGGTATCCAGGGCAACGACGACCATGTGCTCCAGTTTCATCGCATCGTATGAAACGCCGGAGGGTTTGATGACGACGCGGCCACTGGCGCGGTCAATGCCGCTGACGTTGCCGAAGGTCTGGACGACAAGCCCGGCGCGCACGAGCGCAAGGTTTGCTTCGCAGACTTGTTGTTTGAGCGCGTCGAGCATCACTTCCTCGCCCCGCTGCGGATTTCGAGGAGCTTCTTCATCACGTTCTGCTCGCTGCCGATGCCAAACGCGTCGTGCAATTGCCGGTAGAGTGGGTAAAGCTGCTGATAGACGGCGTGCGCTTTCGGGTTCGGCTTGAAGACTTTCGCTTTCACCCCGGTCATCGCCTTTTGGGCGTCGGCGTAACTCTTGTATGCGCCGGCAACGACGGCACCGGCGATGGCCGAGCCGAGCGCGCAGGTCTGGGCGCTGCGGCTGACTTTCATCGGACGGCCGGTGACATCGGCGTAAATCTGCATCACGAGCGGGTTCTTCTCGGCGATGCCGCCGCAGTTGATGATTTGTTCGACTTTGACACCGTATTCCTCGAAGCGGTTGATGATGGTGAGCGCGCCAAACGCGCTGGCCTCGATAAGGGCGCGGTAAATCTCGGCCGGTGTGGTGTAGAGCGTCTGGCCGATCAAGAGGCCGGTGAGGCGCTGGTCAACGAGAATGGTGCGGTTGCCGTTGTTCCAATCCAGCGCGAGCAAGCCGCTCTCGCCGGGTTTGAGTTTCGCGGCGCCGGCGGTGAGGTCGGCGTGGCTGCCGGCTTTGATGTAGTTGACGAACCAGTTGAAGATGTCGCCGACGGCGGACTGACCCGCTTCGAGGCCAAAGTAGCCGGGGAGGATGCTACCGTTGACGATGCCGCAGAGGCCGGGGATGTCGGCGAGTTTGCCGCCGACGGGCACGACCATCATGTCGCAACTGCTGGTGCCGATGATTTTGGCGAGTGTGCCGGGCGCGATGCCGCTGCCGACGCCGCCAAGATGTGCGTCGAACGCGCCGACGGCGACGGGAATGCCAGCGCGAAGGCCGGTGCGCGCGGCCCAGTCGGCGGTGAGTTTGCCGACAGCGCGGTCAATCGTGTGGGCTTTCGAACGGAGACGAGAGCGGAGTGCGCCGAGCTTCGCGTCGAGCGCGCCGAGGAATTCGGCGTCGGGGTAACCGCCCCAATCGTCGTTGTACATCGCCTTGTGCCCGGCGGCGCAGACGCCGACGGTGAGTTTGTCGGGTGCGTCGGTGCCGGTGAGGACGGCGGGAATCCAGTCGGCACACTCGACCCACGTGTAGGCGGCGTTGAAAACTTCGGGGGCGGCACGGAGGCAGTGGAGAATCTTGCTGAAGAACCATTCGCTGGAGTAAGTGCCGCCGCATTTGGCGAGATATTGCGGACGCATCTGTTTGGCGAGTGCGGTGATCTCGACGGCCTCGGCGACGCCGGTGTGGTCTTTCCAAAGCCACGCCATCGCAGCGAGGTTCTTGGAAAAACGTTTGTCGAAGGCGAGTGGACGACCGTTGGCGTCAACCGGGATCGGTGTGCTGCCGGTGGTGTCAACGCCAATGCCGATAATCTGCGCTGGCTTGATCTTGGCTTGGCGGAGTGCCTTCTTAACGACGATCTCGGCGCCGGTGAGGTAATCGGCGGGATGCTGGCGGGCGAGGTTCGGGTCGCGCGAGAGGATGACGCCGTGGGTGCCGTGGAAATATTCCCAGACGGCGGTGGCGATTTCCTTGCCGTTGGCGATGTCCACGATGAGGCAGCGGACGGTGTTGGTTCCGTAGTCCAGACCGATGGTGTATTGGCGGCTCATGATGTTCTCCTGAAAGTTTGCCGACAGGCTAAACGGAGAGGGGTTTTCCTTCAACGCAAAAGCAACCACCCGGAATGGGCGCACGCAGTGCGCCCCTACGACCACAACCGCGTGCGGTAGCCGCAGGCTTCACGCCTGCGTGGGTTTCGGTCCCCATATCGCGCACCCGTAAAGGGTGCGGCTACGGCCCTAACCGCACACGATAGAAGAGCGAGGACGAATTGGTCGCGCCGCCGGCATACGCAGGTCCTTGCCCGCGGCGTGAAACTCCGACACAAACACGACTTCGTGTCGGAGCGTTCGCGCCCCACAATTCGTCTTCCCAAAATCCGATGTGTATCGTTAGGGAAGTTGTCTTGAGAATCCCCTTGCGCACGCTTGCTGTTTCAAGTACCTGTGCTGGCGCATGGATATCCTGTTGTTCAATCCGTATTACAGCCAGTTGCTTCAGTATTACTCGCATTACCTGCCGACGTGTCCGTACAGCTTGTTGTATTTGGCCGGGTATCTGAAGAAGTTCGGCGTGCCGTCGAGGATTCAGGAACTGGGCGTGTTCGATGTGAACGACGCCGTCGTCATCGGCCAGCGGATCCGCTTCGGCTTGTCCGACGACGCCATTGCGAAGATTCTCGCGGCGGACAAACCGCGCATCGTCGGCATCACGAGCATGTATTCGATTTACTACCGCGACGTGGTGGAAATTGCCGCGACCATCAAGAAATGCGACCCGAACATCATCGTTGTTGTCGGCGGCAACCACGCTTCCTCGTATTGGCGGCACGTCGCCCGCAACCGGAGCATTGACTACGTCGTCATCGGCGAGGGTGAAGTGACGTTCCTCGAACTTTGCCAGCGTCTTCTCGCCGGGCAGGATTGCTCTGATGTTCGCGGCATTGCCTATCGCAATCGCGACGGCGTTGTGGCGCGAACCGAGCCGCGCGAACAAATCGCCAATCTCGACGACGTCCCGATTCCGGACTTCTCGATGGTGGACTTCCGCCGGTACCTCGGCGAAGGAAACCCGTTTGGCATTCGTCCGCCTGCCGGCTGCATTGTCAGCAGCCGCGGTTGTCCGATGAAATGTGTCTATTGCACCATCAAAGCCGTCTGGGGCCGGACGTGGCGCGGGCGCGGCGCGGTCAACGTCGTGGACGAACTCGAACTGGTTCACCGCGCCTACGGCGTGCGCGAGTTCGGTTTTCTCGACGACAGCATGGGCGTGGACAAGAAACGGTTGGCGGCCATCTGCGACGAGATCATCCGTCGCAAGCTCGACATCAAATGGTCCACGCCAAACGGCATCGCGCACTGGATGCTGACGACCGAGTTGTTGGACAAGATGAAAGCGGCCGGCTGTTACCGGATCACCTTCGGCATCGAGTCGGGCAATCCCGAAACGCGGAAGTTCCTCGGCAAACCGTTCCCGTTGGAGCAGGCGAAGCACCTTATCGAGCACGCCAACCGGATCGGCATGTGGACCAATTGCACCAACATCCTCGGTTTCCCCTACGAAACGCTCGAATCCATCCACGACACCATCCGTTTCGCGAAAACCTGCGGCACCGACTTCGCATGTTTCTATCTGCTGATGCCGCAGCCGACCTCCGATGTCTATCAGTACTTCAAGAAAGAGGGGCTGCTCAACTTCGACGCGTTCTTCGAGAAGGACGAGTTCGACGAGGAGCAGTTCGAGAAGATGAATTACGTCCTCAACGAGACCGGCGCCGACACCACCGTCTTCAAGCGCGAGGAACTCAACGAGCTTCAGAAGAAGGCGTACCGCTCGTTCCTGCTCTACCGGACGATGACGTTCATCCTGAACCCGATGCGGTTGCTCCGAAAGATTCGGAGCCGCGAGGATTTCTTCTACATTCTCCGCATGGTGCGGATGGGGATCGCGATTTTCTTCCGCACGCTCAATCCGATGCACAAGAAGAGCAGCGACTACCTCTACGCGAAGACGACCAAGCGGATTCAGTCCGCCGCCGCCTGACGCTGCCGGAACAAGCCGAGCGAAGCGAGACGCCGAGGGCGAGGGCGGCAAACCGGAACATGGAATCCGGCAAAAGTCTTGCAGCGCGACGCCGGCGCGCTACAGTGACCGGCGCGTTCATGAAACATTCCGACTTCGTTCATCTGCATTTGCATACGGAGTACAGCCTGCTCGACAGCGCCTGCCGCATCGGCGACCTGATGGAGAAGGCGCACGCCTGCAAAATGCCCGCCATCGCCATGACCGATCACGGCAACCTCTACGGCGTGGTGGATTTCTACAAGGCCGCGATGGACAAGGCCGTCAAACCGATCATCGGTTGCGAAGTCTATGTTGCGCCGGGATTGTCCACGGAGAAGAAAGCGGCCAACGCTCGCGAAGCGGCCTACCATCTCGTCCTGCTCGCGAAGGACGAAACCGGCTACAAGAATCTGATCAAACTCGTCAGCCACGGTTGGTTGAAAGGCTTCTACTACAAACCGCGCATCGACAAAGAACTGCTCCGGCAACACTCGAAGGGATTGATCGGGTTAAGCTCCTGCCTGAAAGGCGAAGTGCCGAGCAAGATCAGCGACGGCCAACTCGGCCTCGCCAAAGCCGCCGCAGACGAGTACCGACAGATCTTCGAGAAAGGCGACTACTACCTCGAACTCCAAGACCACGGCCTCGCCGAGCAGCGCGACGTGAACCGGGCGCTGATCGAACTCGCGAAGGAGTTCAAGCTGCCGCTCGTCGCCACCAACGACGTGCATTACATCGAGCACGAGCACGCCGAGGCGCACGACGTGTTGATCTGCCTCCAGACGCAATCGTTGCTCGCCGACGAGAAGCGGATGCGCTATGGCAGCGACAAGTTCTACTTCCGCACGCCGGAAGAGATGCGCGAACTTTTCGCCGAGACGCCGGAGGCGCTCGCCAACACGGTCGCCATCGCCGAGAAATGCAGTTTGAAACTGGAGTTCGGCAAGATGCGTTTCCCGATCTACGAGCCGCCCGCCGGCGTGACTCGCGAGGAATATCTCCATCAGCTTGTCGAGAAGGGTCTGCGCGAACGTTACGGCGAGCGCGCCAACACGCCGGAAATCGCTGACCGGATCAAACACGAACTGCGCATCATCGAGAAACAACGCTTCGTCAGCTACTTCCTCATCGTGTGGGATTTCGTCCACTACGCCAAGAGCCAGGGCATCCCCGTCGGTCCCGGTCGCGGCAGCGCCGCCGGCAGCATGGTCGCGTATGCGCTCGGGATCACCGACATTGATCCGCTCCGCTACAACCTGTTCTTCGAGCGGTTCCTGAATCCCGAACGCATCACGCCGCCCGACATTGACATGGACTTCTGCTACAACCGCCGTCCGGAAGTCATCAAGTATGTCCGCGAGAAGTATCACGAGGATCACGTCGCGCAGATCATCACCTTCGGCACGCTCGGCGCGAAGATGGTCGTGCGCGATGTCGGCCGCGTGCTCGGCCTGCCCTACGCCGACTGCGACCGCATCGCCAAGATGATTCCGCCGGCGCTGGACATGACGCTGGAGAAGGCGTTGCAGATGACGCCGGACTTGAAGCAGGCTTACGAGAACGAGGAAACGACGCGACGGATGATTGATTTCGGAAAGACGCTCGAAGGTCTGCCCCGCAACGCCTCGACGCACGCCGCCGGTGTGGTCATCGGCGCCGAGCCGCTCGCCAACATCGTCCCGCTCGCGACCGGCACGAACCCGGGCGACATCGTCACACAATTCTCGATGAACCCGCTCGGCGACGTCGGCGTGCTGAAGATGGACTTCCTCGGCCTGAAGACGCTCACCGTCATCAAGGATGCGCTTGATCTCGTCGAGAAAACCACCGGCCAGCGCATTGACATCGGCGCAATCCCGATGGACGACCAGAAGACGTTCGACCTGCTCAAGAAGGCCAACACCATCGGCGTGTTCCAACTGGAATCTCCGGGCATGCGAGACCTGAGCCGTCGCATCGGCGTGGACTCGATTGACGTCGTCATCGCGCTCATCGCGCTCTTCCGTCCCGGGCCGATGGCGCTGATTGACGACTACGTCAACCGCAAGCACGGCAAGGTCAAGATCGAGTATGATCATCCGTTGCTGGAGCCAATTCTGAAGGAGACGTTCGGCATCTTCGTCTATCAAGAGCAAGTCATGCAGGCGACCAGCGTGCTGGCCGGCTACTCGCTCGGCGGCGCGGACGTGTTGCGGCGCGCGATGGGCAAGAAAAAACCGGGGGAGATGGAGAAGCAGCGGGAGACCTTCATCAAAGGTTGCGGCGAAAAGAACAAAATTCCGCGCCCGCAGGCCAACGAAATCTTCAACACACTCGCCAAGTTCGCCGGCTACGGCTTCAACAAGTCGCACAGCGCGGCGTACGGTGTCGTCGCCTACCAGACCGCGTGGCTCAAGGCGAATTACCCGGTCGAGTTCATGGCGGCCCTGTTGTCGAACGAACTCGCCAACACCGACAAGATTCAGCAGTTCGTCGCCGAGTGCCGGCGGATGGGCATCGAGGTGTTGCCGCCTGATATCAATACCAGTGGCGTTCGGTTCACCGTCGAGAACGGCAGGATTCGATTCGGTCTCGCGGCCGTGAAGAACGTCGGTGAAATCGCGGTCGAGGCCATCGTGGACATCCGGAACACAAACGGAACATTTCCCAGCTTCGCCGCGTTTTGCGAGCGGATTGATTCCCGCGTCATCAACCGGAAAGTCATCGAGAGTCTGGTGAAGTGCGGCGCGTTCGACTCGCTGAACCCGGCGCGCGCG
Source organism: uncultured Verrucomicrobiota bacterium (assembly GCA_964574605.1). Lineage (GTDB taxonomy): Bacteria > Verrucomicrobiota > Verrucomicrobiia > Palsa-1439 > Palsa-1439 > CAIKAP01. The sequence continues at coordinate 11,512 of CAZNOK010000080.1, read as the reverse complement.
GAAGTCTTCGCCGAGATTGAGTATCAGGTGAACCGGGCCAGCAGCCTCCAACGCGACCGCGACCGCGGGCAAGCGGCGCTCTTCGACGTCGCGCCCGTCAACGCGCGCCGCGCCGCGGCCGGCCAGGCGCCGGCGGTCGAGTGGACGCAAGCCCAGATGCTCGCGTTCGAGAAGGAACTGCTTGGATTCTACGTCAGCGGTCATCCGTTGAGCCGGTACGCCGAGGTGTTGCGCCGCTACGAAATGGTGAGCACGACGCAGCTTGGCCAGTTGCAGGATGGCCAGGCGACGCGCATCGGCGGCATCATCAGCAAGCTGACAGCGAAGACAACCAAACAGGGCAAGCCGATGGCGATTCTGTCGCTGGAAGACCTCGACGGCAGCGTCGAAGTGCTGGTGTTCCCTGAAGCGTATGCGCGCAGCGTGCTCCAGTTGAAACAGGACGCTGCTGTTTTCATTTGCGGCAGCGTCAATCGGCGTGAAGACCCGGCGAAGATTGTGGCCGAGCAGGTCATCCCGCTGGAGGATGTGCCGAAGAAATTCACCAAGGCCGTCCACATCCGGTTGCCCGCAGCGACGACTTCGCCGGAGACGCTGGAGCGGGTGCAGGAGGCGTTGCGCGCCCACAAGGGGGGCGTGCCCGTGATGTTCTGTTTCATGTATCCCGACGGCAAGCTGGTGTTTCTCGAAGCGAACGGCCAACTCTGTGTGACGCCATCGGACAAGTTCGTGCAGGACATCGAGGCGATTGCCGGCGAGGACACCGTGTGGTTGAAGGTGGACACCGAACGGCTCACCGCCGCGACTACTCCCACGCGCCGCCCGTGGGAACGCCGCAACGGCAACGGCAACGGAGGAAGATGAAGAAGCGACCGCCGAAAATTCTTCAGGTTTCATGCGTACAAATGCACTGGGCAAGACTGTTGCCGCACAATCTCGAGCGCACGTTGCATTACATCCGCGAGGCCGCCGCGGCCGGCAGCCGGGTCGTCCTCTTTCCGGAAGCGAACTTGACCGGCTACTATTTCCCGCACTTGATCACACTGTCGTCGCGGGACGTGGCGGAAGCGATCCGTCAAACCTGTGCCGCCGCATTTCAGTGCAACATCTGGGTCATCGTGGGGACGATTCAGAAGACGCGCGACCGATTTCTGAACCTCGCGCACGTCATCAATCCCAAGGGAAAAATCGTCCACGAGTACGCCAAGGTGCAGATGGCTGGGAAAGACGAAAAGAAATATTGCCGGGGTGGAAACAAGCTTTCCCTGTTTGAGATTGACGGGGTTCTCTGCACGCTGGCCATCTGCCGCGATGGCCGGCATCCCGAACTGTACCGGCTCCCGGCGATGGCGGGCGCGCAAATTTTTTTTCATCCGTCGTGCAGCTCGGATGAGATCGAAGCGGTCTGCTGGAAGCGAACCGCGGGACGGGCGCAACAACCCGTCGGACCCAACTCACGGATATTTCATTGCGTCGCCAATACAATTGGCGAGTCGCCGGATGGGAAACAAACATCCAGCGGCTGGTCATTCATCCGTGAACCCGACGGGATACCGCTGGCGGAAGCCGGTTTTTATCAGGAGGAAATGATTACGGCGGTCTTGGATCTTTCGCGCGCCGACCGCTCGTATGTCCTCGACAGCATGAAGAACCCGCCGTTCTTGGCGAAGCACTGGCGGAAGATGGTCGCCGAAGTCAAAGCCCGGGCGAACATCAAACCGGTCTGATTTTATTTTGGTATGACCAGTTTCTGACCGACGGCGAGAGTGTCGGCGGTGAGATTGTTGGCTTTCTTCAATGCGGCGACGCTGACACCGTGTTGTTTGGCAATGGAGGTGAGTGTTTCGCCTTTCTGGGCAACGTGCTCCTTCCCGTCGCCGGTGGCGGACGGCTTGGGCGGTTTGGCGCTGCTACCGAGAGTTGAAAGCTGCTTGGCGAGTTCGTCCACGATGGCTTTGTTGTCTTTCTGGCGGGCGGCGTCCACGGCGGCGATTTTGGCTTCGAGCGTCTTGAGATCGTCGCTGGTGGCCGTGCCGGCGTTGCGGCGGAGTTCTTTGAGGTCGGCTTGGATCGCCTTGATGGCTTTGTCGGTCTTCTGCTGGCGGAACTGGAGGTCTTCGAGTTCGGCGCGGAGTTTGTTGACCTTCTCTTCGAGGACGCCCAGCGTAACGTTGTCCTGCGCAAACGCCGGCGCGGCGGCGAGAACAAAAGCAGCAATGAAATGGTTGAGTTTCATGGCGGCAATGTAGGGAGCCGGGCGAAGAGTTTCAAGTCTGGCTTTTGAACCAAGCGATGAATCGTCTGATACCTTCCTCAATCGGCACCTGCGGTTTGTAATCGAGCAACCGTCGAGCCTTGGTGATGTCCGCGTAGGTCAACGGCACGTCACCGGGCTGCATCGGCAGGGATTCAACCTTCGCGGACCGGCCGAGTTCCTTCTCGATGAGGCGGACCAGCTCGCGTAATTCCACAGTGCGGGATTCGCCGAGATTGATGATTTGACAACCGAACGACCGGTCGAGAGCGGCGAGGACACCTTGAAGGATATCGTCAATGTAAGTGTAGTCGCGCCGCGTCGTGCCGTCGCCGTACATCTCGATCGGTTGGCCGGCGACGATGGCGGCGGTGAATTTGCGGATGGCGAGATCGGGACGCTGGCGCGGGCCGTACACAGTGAAGAACCGCAAGCAGACGACATCCATGCCGTAGAGGTGATGATAGACGTGGCCGAGCGCCTCGCCGGCGAGCTTGGTGGCGGCGTACGGCGAGATGGGTTGGAAGATCGGATCGTCTTCGGCAAACGGCACTTTCTGGTTGACGCCGTAAACGCTGGAGGAGGAGGCGAAGACGAATTTCTTCACGCCGGATTCGCGGGCGAGTTCGAGGAGGTTATGTGTGCCGCCGATGTTGACGCGTGTATAGAGAAGCGGCTGGCGGATGGAAGGTCGCACGCCGGCGCGCGCGGCAAGATGAACAACGGCGTCGAACCGGCCAGTTTGAAACAGCGGACGCGTGGCGGCAGTGTCGCAGATGTCGGCTTCGACGAGGCGCACGCGCGAGGCGAAGCCGGCGACATTGCGGCGTTTGAGGGCGGGGTCGTAGAAGTCGTTGAAGTCGTCGAGGACAGTGACGGCATCGCCGCGCGCGAGGAGTCGTTCGACGGTGTGCGAGCCGATGAATCCAGCGCCGCCCGTGAGGAGGATGTTCATGTGGCGCAGCGTATCACGACGAAAGGGGGATTTCAGCCGGAAAAATTTCCGTGCATTCCGACGGCGGGTTGCATAGAGTGCGGCGCCTTGCAAACGCAGACAATTACTCTCGGCCACAGTCCGGATCCGGACGATGCGTTCATGTTCTATGCCCTGACGCGCGGCAAGCTGGACACGGGTGGGTTGGTGTTTCAAGAGGTGGTGGAGGGGATCGAGCAATTGAATCGCCGGGCGCTGGAGGGAGAACTGGCGGTCACGGCGTTGAGCGTGCATGCGTACGCGTATGTCGCGGAGCGTTACGCGCTGATGGCGAGCGGCGGGAGTTTTGGGGACCGTGTCGGTCCGCTGGTGGTGGCGCGTCGGCCGATGCAGGTGGGGGAACTCGCCGACCTGCGCATCGCGGTGCCCGGCACGATGACAAGCGCTTATCTGCTCTTGAAGTTGTTGTTGACGAATTTCCGGTTCGAAGTGGTGCCGTTCGACCGTATCCCCGATGCGGTCATCCGCGGGGAAGTGGATGCGGGGCTGCTGATTCATGAAGGGCAACTGACTTATCGGAAATTAGGCTTGCATCCCGTGGTGAATCTGGGAGAATGGTGGCATGCGGACACGGGTTTGCCCGTGCCCTTGGGTGTGAATGCGATCCGAAAGGATCTGGGACAAGATGTGATGAGACAAGTGGTCGTGTTGCTGAATCGGAGCATTCAGTATGCGTTGTCGCACCGCTCGGAGGCCGTGGCCTACGCGATGCAATACGCACGCGGAATGGATGCGACAACGACGGATAGTTTTGTCGAAATGTATGTGAATAGCCGGACCGTGGAAATGGGCGAGCAGGGGCGTGCGGCCATCGTGCGTCTGTTGACGCGCGGGTATCACGCCGGGTGGTTGCCGAGGCCCGTGCAACTGGAGTTTGTGCAGTAAACAGATGGAGACACACGACATGAAAAGTCTGAATCGAATAAGTCAACGGTGCCTGAGGTGGTCGTTGGTTATCCTTGGACTGTGGATCAGCAATCTGGCCCAAGCCGTCTATGAACCCAGCCAGTTGTCGGATCCATCCCGTCGCTGGTCGTTGGATGTGGGGATATCCGCAGGCTACGACGACAATATTTACAGTCAATCTGCCAACGAGCAGTCGAGTTCCACCACGACTCTCAACCCACGCCTCTCCGTCAATATTCCGCTGGACCAGACTTTTATCGGACTCCGCTACAATTACGACTGGATTTACTACTGGGAACGCACCGGTGGGGACAAGTACGACCAGAACCACAGTGCCGACCTTATCTTCTCCCATCGTTTCAACCCGCGCCTGCAACTGGATCTGACCGACAACTTCCGTCGCGGCATTTCACCGGCGCTGACCGACATCATTGCGAACGTGCCGTACATCCGTCAGGAACAAGGAAACTACTTCTTCAACAACCTGACGCCCACACTGACCTTCAATCTCACCCGTGTCTGGACATTGTCCCTCTACACCAGTTGGGAGTATTGGAGCTGGGACAATTCGAATATAGCCGATCAAGATCGCAATATCTACTCTCCGGGCGTCGGCTTGAACTACCTGCTCAGTTCCGCCACCACACTGGGCGTAAACTTCCGCTTGGGAATCGTGGATTACAACGATCCGGGACTGAACAACCAGAAAAACAGCACGTCGGAAATGGCGTACCTCTTCGTGTCGCATATGTTCAATCCGCAACTCTCCGCGCAACTCAGCGCGGGCGGCAGCACGACAGAAATGGGAGACAGCCACAGCAGCGCTTCTCCTTACATGTCAGGAGGCTTGACCTATCGCTATGCCCCCAACGGCACGGTTTCCATTGGAGCTTCCTACTTCCTCTACACCAGCGACCAATACGGCTATCGTACTTCTGACGCCGTGGCATCGTACCTGCAACTCAGCCATGCCATTACCATGAAATTTACCGCCAGACTCGGCGTCACCTTTATCCACAGCGAGATGAATGACCCCGAATACGGTCCTGACGCCATAATACCGCCGGGCATGTCCAACCCTTCGGAAGATGCTTGGCGCATGAACATCGGCGGCTCGTACAGCTTCACCCGATGGCTCTTTGCCGAAGCCTACTACGAATTCATCCATAGCTCGGGTGTCGGAGGCGGCAGTTACGACCGCAACCGCGTTTGGGGCGGTCTGCGGTTCACATATTAAGTGCCCCTGACGTGCTTGCTGCCCGCCTCCACGGACCACGCGATCTGCGAATCGAGCGCGTGTCGCATCCCGGCTTGCCCACTGCTGGCGAGGTTCTGTTGCGCGTCACCGCCACCGGTATCTGTGGCAGCGACCTCCACACCTACAAGGAAGGCCGCATCGGCGACACCGCGTTGCGCTCGCCTCTGATCCCCGGCCACGAATTCACCGGCGTCATCGAGCGCGTCGGCCCCGGCGTCAAACTCAAACCCGGCACACGTGTTGCCGTTGACCCTGCCCAACCTTGCGGACGCTGCGACCGCTGTCGCGAAGGCAACGTCAACCTTTGCCCCAAAGTCCGCTTCTGCGGCCTCTGGCCCTACCACGGCAGCCTCTGCGAATGGATGCGCATGCCCGCCAAGAACTGTTTCCCGCTGCCGCGCGCCCTCGACGACACCGATGGCGTCATGCTCGAACCGCTCGGCATCGCCATCCACGCCACCGGCCTTGGCAAAATCCGCAAAGGCGACACCGTCGTCATCTTCGGCTGCGGCTGCATCGGCCTCTGCATCCTCCAAACCGTGCGCCTCGCCGGTGCGAGGCGCGTATTCGTGTCCGACCCGCTTCCGTGGCGGCAGAAACTCGCCGAGAAACTCGGCGGCACACCGCTTGGAGGGCCATGCTCCGTCGTGGCCGCTTCTGGGCAACGGACGCGACGGAGCGCGTCCCTCCATAACTTCGAAGCCGACGTCGTCTTCGAGTGCGCTTGGGCCGGTGACGCCGCGCAACAAGCCGTCAAACTCTGCCGCCCCGGCGGGCGCGTCGTGCTTGTCGGTGTTCCCGACGACAATCGTTTTGAGATTTCCCACGCGGTGGCCCGCCGCAAAGGGCTGACGCTGCTCTTTGCCCGCCGCATGAAACACACCTACCCGGAAGCCCTCCGTCTTGTCGTGGCCGGCCGCGTGGACATGCGTTCCCTCGTCAGCCACCATTTCCCGCTCAAAGAAGCCCCGCGCGCCTTCCGCCTCAACGCCGCCTACAAGGACAACGTCGTCAAGGTCATCATCGAGAGCTGACCTCGCTTCGCATCCCGTCCGTTGGACTCAATTTTGCCGGCGAACTACCGGCTTCAACTGTTCGCCCAAATATCTGTCCCCTTGAAGCAGATGACTACCTCGACAAACTACTTGGCCGGCCCGCTTAAGTGCGTATCTAGTCGTCTCAACTACGGGCTTGGATTGAAAAAGTACATACTTCTTTCAAAGGACTACGTGCTTGGAGCATGGAAAGAACTGACTGGTTCACGCAAACCGGTGACTGAACCGGTAGGACATTGATCTGCCGGAACAAAACCGAAACATGAGAAAAGCCAGCCGTCCCTTGATTCGGCAAACCAAACGCGTCCGTGTTCCGCTCCGACAGAGCGGGATCTTGCCTTTCGGCAGGCGGGTCGGTGCCGATTCCGTTCCTTCAAGACACTGCTGCATCATTCACGATGTTGATGGATTCTTCGTTTTTTGGTAAAGATGTTCCCATCAGCGGAGGAGCAAGATTTGCTGAACCGAAGCCAAAAAACGGAGATGGATGTCGGCCATTTGCCATGAGAGTTCTGTCAACCGCTCCAAGAGATGAACGGTCATGAAACGCACGGCCATAGTCGTGGTATTTGGATTGTTGGCGGCGGGAACCGTCTGCGCCGAGGACAACACCACCAACATCATCAGCGGCACCACCTCCAACAATGGCGGGGCCAACTTCACCGTCGGCAACAATGGTACCAACAACTCACTGATCATCTCCGGAGGCGGCATTCTCACCAATGTCAACTACGGTGCGATTGGCGACGGACCGTCCGGTTCCAATAACTGGGCCATGGTTGCGGACAGCGGCTCCGCTTGGTACAATGGGTCAGGTTTCAGTGTCGGCTCGTGCGATGGCAACAGGCTAACCATCGGCAATGGTGGCGCTGTATACAACGGCGGCTCTGGCAACACGCTGACGGTCAGCAACGGTGGCAATATGTATAGCGTCCTAGGCATCGTCAGATACAACAGTCCTATCCTTGTGACCGGTTTTTACTCCGTTTGGAACAATCGAAGTAACCTTTATGTCGGCTACTCCAGCTCCTGCGCTACGCTAACCATCGCCAACAGCGGCACCGTGTTCAGTGCTCTCGGCATCATCGGCAGATCCGGCAGCTCCAACGCTGTTACCGTGACCGATCCCGGCTCGGCTTGGAACAACAGTGGCAGCGTGTACGTTGGCTTTTCCGGCGGCTCCGGGAACACGTTAACCATTACCAATGGCGGTGTTGTCTCGAACGTCACGGGGTACATCGGATACTTTACCAGCGCCAACAGCAACAGCGTGGTTGTCACTGGCTTCGGCTCCATCTGGACAAACAGCGGCGATTTGTTCGTTGGCAACTCAGGGACCGATAATACGCTGACTATCACCGACAGCGGTGCTGTGTTTGCCAGCAACTTGGTCGCAGGTGACAATACACACACGGCCACGTTGAATCTGCTAAGCGGCAGTCTTTGCGTTGCTAACCTCTTGACCCTCCAGAACAACGCCACACTGTCTGGAAACGGCTCAGTCTCCGGCACCGTATTGGTGAACGGCACGGCTCAAGCCGACACCGCCGGCGGATTGACGGTCACGGGTTCCATCACCAACAATGCCGTGCTCCGTGCCATCAACGGCGCTGTCCTCGAAAGCTGGGGACCGGTCGTCAACAACGGCGTCATTGACGTGATCTACGGCAACACCAATTTCCACTCGACGTTTATCAACAACGGCATCGTTCTCACCGCCGACGGTGACCCCGACGGCGACGGGATGTCGAACCTCCAAGAGTCACTCGCCGGCACCATCGTGACGAATAGCTCCTCTTGCCTGCGCATTACGAGCGTGGCGCGCGAGGGCGACGACGTTCGTATCACATGGACAGCCGTTGGCGGGAAGAGTTACGTGGTCCAGACGAATTCGGTTCCCGGCAGTGGGTTCGCTGATTTCAGCCCGGTGATTTACGTGCCCGGTGATGGCGAGAGCGTCACGAACTACGTCCACACCGGCGGCGCGACCAATTCGTCCTCGCTCTTCTACCGCATTCGGTTGGGGCCGTAAGGGATTTTGGCTACTGGAGAATCAAGCCGCCGTTGATGAGGATATTGGCGCCGGCTGCGCCGCGCATGATGCGGCGGATATTGCCGCCTGCCGGCATCTCGCCCCATTCGTCGTCCTCGTCGGATTCCCTGGCCTCGTCGTAGATGTTGAACTGAAGCCGCTGGAATGCGCCACGCTGGAAACCCGCTTTGCCAAAACACTCGCTGCCACCGCTCAACGTGTCGGGGCTGAGTGTCTCCAGCGAAATCGTGAGCCGGCCGCCATCAACGAAGAACGCGCGCAAGTCGTTGGCTTGTCGCCGCGGTTTCTCCGCGGTCTTCGCCGCCATCACGATCTCGGCGACACGAGCGATCGGAATCTCCAACTTCGCATAAGACGTGGCGAAGTTGACCTGACCGTTGGCGATGGTGCCGAGTTGGCCGCTGAGTTTGTCGCCGTTGACCAGCCGCACGAGGTCTTCCTCGCCGGGTTTGGCGCCGCCGCCAGCGTCGAGATCGAGTTTGCCGTCCCATTCGGTGACGACGATGTTGCTGACCCGGGTCGGCTGGCCTTGCGTGACAAATCCGATGCCGGTGCCTTTCCCGGTGAAATCGGCGCGGTCGGTCCATTGCTTGATCATCGCGCCGTCAATGAACAGCGCGACAGTCTTCTTCTGTTTGTTGACCTTCAATGCGATGTGCGCCTTGTTCTTGCGCTGGAGGCTCTCGACATTGACGTACTGGTCCACGTTGTTCATGCCGCTGTTGCGCTGGCAACGCTGGAGATAAACGGTGCCGCTGCTGATCTGGAGCGCATAGCAATCGCTGTTGTAATAATTCTCGAAGTTCTCGGCGTAGAAGAGCATGTAGAAATTGACGTACCCCATCCATGCGACATCGCACTCGATGCTCGCCATGTCGGGCAGTTTCACGTCCCGGCCAATGGCCATGCCGCCGCTGCCGCCCGCCGCCACCAACGCGCCCTTCTTAAAACTCCAGCCGCGCCCCGGTTGGCCGGCGCGCTGCTGCCATTCCGTCAGTGCGTTCGGCCCGGCGTACACCACCGACACGGTTCCCATGCCCGGTTCGAGGCTCGCGATCATGGGCCGCTTGACGTTCAACTCGCCCGCGTACCACGTCTGGAGTTTCAATGCGTCCTTCGTCAACGCGACGATCTCGCCGCTGAGCGAATCGCCGTTGGTCAGGCGCGCGACGGCGCGCGGCCCGCTGGTGCGCGGCGCAGCGACATTGGCGAACTGGACTTCGCTGACGTTGGCGAGCGTGAAACTGATTGATCCCTTCGCGTCCTCGCGGCTCCAGAGAACGCCGTCGTCGGGATTCGCGGAAACAAGCGTGCCATGCAACGTGTCGGCGTTCTTGAACTTCAACACATCCTCCGTCTTCACCGGCAACGCGGGCGCGTTCGTCGAGCCGCCGCGCACCGGTGGCGGGACGTTGATGCCGGGAGCCTTGGGCGGCGCGGGTGGCGGAACTTCGATGGTCAACGCGGCGCGGCTGGAAAACGCTGCGGCCACCAAGATGGCGGCAAGAAGAAACTGTTTCATGCCCGTCACTCTAAATCCGTGACCCATTACAATCAAGCTTTGTGCGGGAACCCCTGATTCATCAATGCTTTCGCTTTGCGGGAGACTTGCGCTACACTGCCGCCATGCAAACCATTCTCTATTGTGTGTTGTCCGGAATCGTCAGCGGCGCAGTGGCGGCGTTGTGCGGAGTCGGCGGCGGCATCATCCTAGTGCCGGCGTTCGTGTTCCTGTTCGACATGCCGCAGAAGAACGCCGTCGCCACCTCGTTGGCAGCGATCATCCTGACCTCGCTGGCGGCCTCGATCCGCAACACCGGTAATCAACTTGTGGACTGGAAAATCGCCGTGCCCGTCGCGTTGAGCGCGGCGGTGGTGGCGTGGTTCGCCGCCGACTGGCTCCGCCAACTCTCAAACGTCGTGCTGACGCGCATCTTCGCCGTCATCATGATCACCGTCGGCGCCCGCATGCTCTGGACTGCGAGGTAGGCTGAAAGGCTGTGACTTCCGGCAGGCAGATTGTCTCTCTGGATTGATCGTTGGTGGGGTATGCGAAAATTGCAGCATGCAACCCTTGCCAGGACACTCCTGTCCGATTAAAAACCCTGTAAACACAGTTGATTTTGTACGTCGAGCGATTCGGAGATAGGTGACGGTAGTGCAAAGGCCTGTAAAATGGGCTTTTTCCCGAACAGCGTCAGGCTCGAAATCTGTAAAATCGTGTAGGGGCTTTGGCTCAAATGCAACTGCTTCTTGATGATCGCCACCAACACGTAGACCGCGATCGCAATCCAGATTTGCGTCTTCACCGCGTTCTCGCTCGTTCCATAGAACGCTTTGATCCGCAGGTGTTGTTTGATCCACTTGAAGAACAATTCGATCTGCCAGCGTGCGCGGTACAGTTGTGCGATCACCAGTGCGGCCAGCGCGAAGTTGTTGGTCAGGAACACGAACTTCTTGCCGGTCGCGGGATCGCGATAGCCGATGCGGCGCAGCGCGTCGGGGTATTCCCGCTGCGAATAGAATCCCGTCAACAGGACCGTCTGATCGAAGCGCAAGCCCGTGGACTTGTCGACGGGATGCGAATAGCGGCGGCGGAACCGACTGTTCTTCTTGGCGCGCGTCACGAAGAACGCCCCGCTGCGATGAATGCGATGCAGCCGCGCGAAGTCCAGATAGCCGCGGTCGAAGATGTAAAACGCGCCCGGCTCGAAGCCCAATGCGTCGAGGATGTTCACATCGTGAACCTTCCCGGAGGTAATGATTACAACGGTGGGAAAGCTGCCCCGCAACCGCAACAAGGTGTGAAGTTTGATGGCCGCCCTGTGGCGACGGAACTTCGCCCACGGAAACAACGCCAGACACAAGTCGATGGTGGTGGAGTCCAGCGCGTAGGCCGCCTGCTACAACTCGACGCCGAAATCTTCGTCGGCGTACAAGATGCTGGCGTGGGCGATAAGCACTTGGGCGAAGTCGGCGTAGATTTGCCACG
>CAZNOK010000079.1:0-20922 GCA_964574605.1 uncultured Verrucomicrobiota bacterium | reverse complement strand
CCACGACCGGCTCATACTCCAACTGTGTCTGGTCAGCAGCAACCACCTCCACCAAGCTATCAGGAAAAACAGCAGTGGGGTTACGGGCATGGTCAAGTGAAGGTGGAAAAGCAAAAGACAAGTTCGTGGATTGTAGTTTTCATTGCTTTAGCGGTTGTTGCGGTGCTGGTCGAGCGCCCAGACCGTCCACGAGCGAATCTGTTCCACCAGTCCGGCGCGGAACTTCGGGGAGAGGTCGCGCGGAAAATTCAAGCCGACACACGACAAGGTATTCTCGTCGCCGGCAGAGGCGCGCCGGATGAAATCGTCAATCTCAGCCAGTTCTCGCGTCAACTCCGACTGTCCCGGCAGCGGAGCTAGGGGAATGTTCACAGTCACGACGGCGTAGTCCAATCCGTCGCGCGCGGAAGATTGCAGTTGGCCGGCAGCGGTCACGTAGCTTTGGCCGAGCCACTCACCGAACTGCGTGGCGCGTTTCACTCCGCCGCGGAACATGTCCTTGGAATTGACGTCGCCGGCACAGCCTTGCAGGAACCCGACCGGCAACCCGCGCCCCGGTGCGAGCTTTTCGGCAAGGAAATCCGTCGCCACTTGCGGCCAGTCGCCGAACACAATCGGTCGCTCGGCGAAAAAACTCGTCACGGGATGACCGGTGAACTGGACCAAGCCGGCCAGCGGTTTTCCGTCGGTTCCCTTGAAGACGACGACCGGCGCGTCGGTGTCAATGTCACCGCGATAATCGGTTCCTTCGAGCCGGCGGTCTTCCTCGCGCATGAAGAAGGTGGAACCGTCCGCCCGTCGTCCTTTGCGGTGATACGTGATCCGGTCTTCGTGGCCGACGGCCCACCAGACCGTCACGGGCGTCAGTCGTCCCGGCAACTTCCGCGCTTCCGCGCGCAGCTTGTCGAGCAACTGCCGGCCAATCGGCAACAGCTCGGCGTCGGGCGCCTCGTAGGGTGGCATTCCGAACGACTTGAGCGCGTTGCTGGCCAGCAGAAAATCGCTGTGGTTGTGCGAGGAGAAAATCAGGACGGCGGACGGTTTGATCTTCAATTCCTCGGCGACGGCTTGGCGGAACAACCGGCCCACATTGACCGCCATGTTGCAAGTGTTGGCGGCGATCAGACAGACCCGCTGCTCGCCGTCATCCAACAGCGTGATCGTGAACTTCAACGGCCCGCACACTTCCGTGACGACAGGGCCGCCGACTCCGTAGTTGCCGGTCAGGGACGGCCCCAGTTGCGGGGTGATGCCAAAACGTGTCGCCGCAACGCGAAGCTTCGGCGGCGCAGCGCAGGCTGACCCGGCGAAAAGGAACGCGGCGAGGAGAGCAAAAATGGTGAACGGCTTCATGGCAATTGGGCTTTTCTTCACTTGACCGGTTTGGTGCCGAGGATCAGGCTTTGATTTTGGTTTTATGACGCTTTGAGACAGATTCCTTCCTCTCAAATACAAACTGCGGTCGCCCCTGCTCGAATTCGCGAGCCGATGCCAGATATTGTTTCGCTTCTTGTTGAAGCCCCAGTTTGTCAGCTAAACGTTTCAGGTCAATTCGATTCAGCACATCAATGGTGACCGGACGTTTTGCATCGAGGAAGACCAAAGAGCGCAGAAACCGCTGGCACAACTCGGAATTCAACAAGCCGCAAATGAACTCTGCTTCCCGTTTCGTTTGACATGAAATGAAATAACAGGTGTCATCCACAACGATTGGCTTGCCGCGGATGGAACCGACAACGCGGAACTTCAGACTCTTGTACAAACCTGAGATCGCGACTTTCCAAGGGGTAAATGTGTACGCGCCAACGCCAAATACGGAGAAGCGAGCGCGTTTCTGGTAAATGATGCTTTGACGGGCGTCCAGTTGGCGACCGTTCGCTTCCAAGTATCGCCACGTGGCTGGCGCCCTGTCGCGGATCGTTGTCGTGTCGTCACTCGGATGTTTCTGCGTCAGCAAAACCAAGCGGTTGGGAGCGATCGCGCCATTGGCCAAATCCGACGATTTCAAGATTGGATAGAGATAGGTGTCCTCAATAGCGACTTCATCTTGTAGTCCATTACGGACATGCTTGCCTGTCCTTGTGAACTCCATGACTTTTGCGGCATCGTGTTTGACGCCAGAGCGCCACGTGTAATAGCTGATTCCATCCAAATCAATTAGCCGGTGAAACTCCTCGATGTCAGCTATCAACTCTTTCCCGTAGAGTCCGAACGTGTAGGTCTTCTCCGCAAACGACAGTCCTCGATAAACAGTCGCGGTTTTCGGCGCGCCGGCGATTCCCGTGTGTGCCACGAGCAAGCACGCATCCACGGAGACTTGGAAGTGCCTTTGCGCGTCAATGACGTGTAGTGTGGCGCGGCCGACAGGGAATCCATGAAGCCACGCGTGCTTCAAAACTTTACGCGCGGTCGCCGTCTTACAAAGCATCGCCAGACATGCCCGATGCTGCCCCAGTGATTCCAACAACTTGATTAGCATCCACTCGGAAATGTCAAAGTTAGCCTTGCCCGTCTTGGCCGCGAAACCGCGATGGCCTTGAAAATTGTTTTTCCTTGGAAGATTGCCGCCGCCAATCGCGCCAAGCCCGGAATTCGTCACCCACGGCGGATTTCCGACGACCAGAATCTCCCCAGCAAGAGAGGCGAAGAGCGATTTCCAATCCTTCTCGAAGAAATCCTGTTGTTCGACCGCGATCTGCGGTTTGTTCGAGCAGATATTATCAATCACATGCTCAACGTACTGATGATTGATGTCGAATGCGAAGCAGCGTGCCGACGGAAACGCTTGAGTCGCTGCTTCAATGAACGCGCCGATCCCGCAAGTCGGCTCGACAATAACAGACGGATTCACACGAAGCGTTGTCAGGAAAGAAGTGACTTCACTCGCCAACGCAATGGGCGTTTGATAATCGCCAAACTCGATACGTTGAGCAGGCTGAATCATACAACACGTTCAACGCCGACAATATCGCCGGCCTTTTCAATAACGCGCGTGTACTGGAGTCGCCACTGAAGAGCATTTGAGATGGTGAGATAACCAATCTCTGGGCGTTTCTTTAGAATCTCTCCGACCAACTCACCAGCTTGGATTTCATCCACCGGCAGGAATCGCTCCATCATGAAGGCCACCAAGTCATCTTGGTTTCCCGCGTTGTCCAGAATCTTGAGGATGCCAGAAGTGGTTTGAAAATCTGCGGTGTGCCCCGCTTCAACGAAAATCACGTGTTTGATGGTCAGCATAGCGGACTTCGTCTTGCGGTCATCCTTCTTATCATAGACGAAGATCAGCAACGAATACCCAAGCCCATAAACTTTCTGTCGAGCGGACTTGAACGGACAGGAGGACTGCGGCTGGCGGATGCTCGTCACTTTGATGTCCACGCCAAGCTTAGGAAAATCAATCCCTTTAGCCGAACTTCCACGGTCGTAGTTGTACCGCGCCTGCAAACATTCCTGAAACTTGTGTTCCAGATACGTGCCAACCGCCTTGCCATCTGTCACTCCGAACAAGCTTTTCTCCCTGTGCGTGGATTCACGCTGCGCAAAAGCTCGCGCCTCTGTTTTCAAGGAATCTACTGTCAATCGTTGCTTGCTCATGAATCCCCCCGTCTTTGTGAGATTCAGAATACCCACTCCAGCCAATCGCTGCAAGCCATGTGTTGTTCCGGTTCTCGGTTTCTACTCATGCTGAGTGACCGCGTATTCGATAACGCAGTAGCCGCTTGATGGCAGTTTGGGCCGGAAGGCCGGGAGTTTCAGCAGGGAACGTCCGTTGGCAAGACGAAGACCGGGGAACTTGTGTTCGTCGAGGACTTTGCCGTCGAGCGTTTTGATCGTGACCGTCAGGTCGGCGGTGCGCGCAGGGCCGAGGTTGAAGACACACGGAACGATGTTGTCTTTCGGGCCATAGACCACGTCCACGGTCTCGCTGCCGGCGAGGACGGGTTGGAAAAGCATTTTGTGAATGTGCCACGCGAGCTTGGCGTGGCCGAACGGATCGAGCAGCGGTTTCTCGTAGGTGCCGCTGTTGGCGCCGCCCTCGATGGTGCACCACGAGAACCCGGCGACGCCGTGGAAGATTTGTTTGCGCATGGACTCGTAAGCGCTGAACGCCTGCCACGCCTGGCTGGCGCGCCATTCGTCGAAGTCGAGCACGCGACCGATGCTGCCTTTCTCGTAACCGCTCTCGTAGGAACGAATCCGGTGCCACGGCCAACCGGTGGAAAGGTTCCAGTTGGGTTGCGCGGCGGATTCCTCGTGCTCGAAGTTGAACCACGCGCGAACGCCATTCGTCAGGCAATCAGCGGACAGACCCGACGGCCATCCCCGCACCCGTGCCCAGTCGTGTCCGTAGCCGGTGACCGAGTCCTGCCCGCCGCGCGTGACCAGCGGGTGCGTGTATTCGGGAACCGGCGTGATGGGGCGACCTTTCCGGTCAATCGTGCCGAGGTCGTTGGCGTAATGCGTCCACTGCCAGTACGTCGTCGGCGAAATCAAGCGCGAGGAGTCGTTGGTGAGCACGGTGGTGACAGTGCGCCGGACAAATTCGTGCGTCCGGTCGGGGCTGTCATCCTCCTTGAACTTGTTCGGGTGATTGCTCATTTCCCAGATGACGATGCTTGGATGATTATAGACTTGGCGGATGTAGAACCCAGCCGAGTCGTGGTCAATGTTGCGTTCATCGCCTTCGCGAATCCAAGCAGACGAACACCAGATGAGCGCGAGGCCAAGTTGGTCCGCCATTTCCGCGATGCGCGGATCGTTCGTGCCGTCGGGCGTGTCCTTCGCCGCGTGGGCGTGGACGCGCAGCATGTTGCCGCCCATGTTCTTGATCGCCAGCATTTCCGCCATCAACGATTCTACCGGGGCGCAGCGGTTGAATTTCGCGGTGTTCTCGACCGCCGGCACGGGACGGAACCCCATGATCTGCGCGCCGTTGAGCATCGCCGGTTTGTTGTTCAGCAGGAACAATCCCTTTCGCTGCGCCACCGTGCGAATACCGGTAGTCGTCACGACATTATCTACGGGCTTGCCCGTCGCGTCACTCAACGCGGCGCTGACCGCGTACAACACCGGCCGTTCCGGACTCCACAACTCGGCGGCGGACACTTCCAATGGCAAGCTGAACTCCTTTGACGATTTCGCCGGCACTGAAACCGGATACGATTGCGTTGCCACAGCACTGCCTTCGGTCGGGAACCAGCGGCGATAACTGATGGTCACCGCGCCGGTGAAAGGTCGGTTGCCGGCGTTGTCGAGCACGAAGCGATGTTGTTGGCGCGCGGAGCCTTTCGCTTCGAGCGACTCCGTGTGAACGAGAAACTCCCGTGCCGCCACCTCAGCGGTCAACAAATGCAGCGTAGCCCGGCCCGCAAACCAGCCAATCGCCCGGTCGTTCGGCGAGTGATGCATCGGATTGGTCTGAACGAAATGATTGACCTTCAAGGCGAGAAGGTTCGCGCCGCGCCGCACGAACGGCGTCACCTCAAGGAAGACCGGTCGCCGGTTGGGAATCTTGGCGGCGAGTTTGCCGTTGACGTAAATCTCGCCCAATGGATCCAGCGCCTCGACCTCGAGCCACGCGCGTCGGACTGCGGGTAACTCGATCTGACGCCGCAAATACAAATCTTCCCCGGCCTCGCGGAAGCCGCCGCGCACCGCCGGCAACATGGCCGCCGACCAATCGTCATCGCTGCAGTCTTCGTTGTTCCAGCCTTGTATGTCGGGTTTCGATTGAAAATTGTCGTCTGCCAACACGACGGCCTCGTAGGGAGCTTCGACATCCTTGTACGGCTTGTAATCAATGAACACCAAGTCATCCACACTGACACCGCCGGTGGTCTCAACGGCAAACCGCGACGATTCACCCGTCAGAGGGAAATCCGCGATGCGTTTGCCGTCCTTGGAAAGATAGCCGCGTTTTTCCACGAGGTCCGCTTGCACGCGGAACGTGTGCCAACCGTCCGCATCAGAAACCGCGCCGAATGTCCAGACGGCCTTCGTTCCGGCCTTCATCAATCGCGCCCGCCACGAAATCTCGTAACGCGAGCCTGCGCTTTGGCTCAAGTCGAGGATGTCAAATTTACCGGCGGGAAGTTGCAGCGCGCCACCGGCGAGTTTCGCGCCGGGCAGATTGCGCCATGGTGTTGGAAGTTTTGCTGTGGCGCTGGGATGACCGGTTTGTTTCCAGCCATCGTTCAAGCGGATCGTGCGCCGCACCGTCGGTAACGGTTGCGGTTTGATTTGCGCGAGCCGCGCCTGCGCTTGCCCCGTTGGCACTGCCAGCGTGTCGAGTTTCGGATCGCCAAACCACGCCGCCGCGTAATCTGCGTAGGCTTTCAGGAATGCGACACGCTCGTCCGTGGTCATCGTCGTCGTCTTGCCTTTGAAGTCGGTTTCACCGTTGGCCTTCGAGTTGCCGCTGACGGTACGGAACTCAAACGAGCGAGAAACAACCGGTGCGGCTGCTTGCAGGAACACAGGAAAGACAATAAGGGCGCCTAGCAAAACCGGACTTCCTGTAGTCGCACCCTTTATGGGTGCGCGGGAAACGCGGGCATAAAGCCCGCGGCTACGAATGATGTTCATCGCAAATCCTCCTTTCCGACGCCGCGTTGCATGAGCGACTTGAGTTCGTCGAGGTGGCTTTGATAGACGCCGCGGGGCAGGGTGCCGTGCTTCGTGCACAGCGACGCCGCCATGCCGAGCACTTCGCCCATCATGCCGGTGGTGCGCTGCACGCGGATCGTCCCCAAGGCGACGTGCGTCACGCTGATGTCGCGCCCAGCCATCATCAGGTTCTCAACGTTGCGGCTGTAAAGACAACGAAACGGAATGGGGTAGGGTTTGATTTTCTTGCTCTTGGCGATGGAGCGGAACTCTTGGCCAGGAAATAGTTTGCTGTTCTCCGGGTGCGGATAGTGCAGGTCCAATCCCCATGTGGTCGTGACGCTGGCATCGGGATATGGGCGTTGTTCTTGGATGTCTTGTTGGCTCAGAATCACGTCGCCCAACAGTCGACGGCTCTCGCGTTTGCCGCCGATGTAGGCCACCCATGCCAGCCGCCGGTTGGCGAACTGGTCTTTTCGCGAACTGCGGTTTTTCATGAACGACCAGTAACCGTAGGCCGCGCGCAACCCGTGGTCGCGAATCTGTTCGATGTCGGCCACGGAATCGAGGTTCATGCCAGTCTCCCAATCCCAGTCGCCGCGCATCATCGGCTTGGCGATCTTGTCGTTGAACTGGATGGCCCACGGACAAAGCGGGAACTTCGATGGTTTGTCTTCCTCCTCCGCATACCACTGGACCGACACGCCCATCATCAGACGGTCGGCTTTCTCCGGCGCGAGCGATTCGCCCGTCTCGCTCTGCGCCTCGCGTCCGACGCGAAAATCCGCGCCCGCCAGAAACCCGACACAACCATCGCCGGTGCAATCGGCAAACAACCGCCCCCGAAACCGCACGTCGCGTCCCGTGACGATATTCCGCCCGATGACCGCCGTGATGCGGCTGCCGGTTTTTTCGGCGCGAACCGCTCGCGTCGAGAGAAACAACTGCAGATTCGGCTCGGCCTGCATGACACGGAGTTTTTGTTCGTCCTCGTAGTTGCTCGCCGGTCCGGCGTTGTGTTGCTTCTTTTCGGGATGTTTCTCAACGACGGCCATGATTCGTTTGCTGCGCGGCGATTCCGGTTCGCGTTTGGCTTCGTAGAGGTTCCAATGGCCAATCGGCCCGATTTCATCCACGAGATCGCCGAGCCGCGGATACGGCTCTTGGTGGATCAGCCCGGAAAGACCGACGCGCGACTCCGAACTGTTGTTGCCGCCCAACACTGGGCGGTCGTGAACGAAGGCGACTTTGCACCCCAACCGAGCCGCGCTGACCGCCGCGCAACAGCCGGCCATGCCGCCGCCCACCACCACGAGATCAAACTCGCCGGCGTCTTCCAGTTCCGGAACGTTCCGGCGAATTTCATCCTGCGGCGAGGTCGTCAACAGGATCGCATCGCAACGCCCGTCGAAACCGGTCAGGTCGTGCAGCGCGAGCGTCGCCTTGCCGGCAGGCAAATCAATCGCGCCGCCCGACTGCCAATGCCACGCCGCGCCCTCGGTGCCGAACACTGTCTTGAGCGCGCGTCCGTTGATCTTCACTTGAAACTTGCCCGGCGCGCCCGGCGCTTTCCACGGGGCCACCCAGTCGCGAGTGCGGACGAGCACGTGATACTTGCCCGCTGCCGGAATGTTGATGGTTGCCGTCGCATCGGCGACCGGCACGCCGAGTCCGTGCGCGAGCAGGAACGGCGACCCCATCTGATCCATGGCCTGTTGGTCAATCACCCAGCCGCCGAGTTGTGAAAAGCTTTCGGCCTCGACCAACACGTTATGGGCTGACGCCGTCGAGGCAGCGAGCGCCAACAGGACCAGAAGCCGTAAGACAGTTCTCATTTTGTGATTCCTTTTTCAGTTCATCGGACGAGCAGTTTACCGACTTCCTTCACGGGTTTCGACCCGACGGGTTTGGTAGAGGCGCGCGTCACTGAAGATGTCGGTCCATCGGACACTGTCCAAAAAGGTCTCCGGCAACAATTGTTGAAGCAAACCAAACGCGCCAACGGCGCCAAGCAGGACGTGCAAATCCGGTTTGCGCGCCAGAAACGCCGGCCACTGGGCGACGAGTCCGCGTCCGTGCCGGCGCGCAGCAGCAAGGATATCGGCGCGGCGATGTTGCGGCGCAAGCGAACTCATGTAGGCGAGGCCGTAGAGCGCGTCGAGTTCCATGTAGTTGCCGTAGATCAACCAACTGCCGTCTGGTTTTTGCAGCGCGAGAATGCTGTCAATGACCTTTTCTGGATACGGGAACTTTCGGCGGTTGTGTTGGTAGATCGGCCAGATGTGCGCGCCGCCACCCAGCGGGTCATACGGCCTGTCAGGCGGCACGCCTTTGCGCCACCAGCCGGTTTGCGGATCGAGGTTGGCGTCGAGCCAATCGAACACAGCCTTGCGCCACGCATCGGTGCATCGGCGGCTCATGCTGAAACAGTGCATTCCGCCCCAGAACAAATGCGAGCCGCTCCACTGTTTGCGCCAGTCAACCTGTTCCAGCCACGGACCGACTTTTTCCACGGAATCAAACTCATTGTAGAGGCTGACGGGATACTTTTGTTTTCCGCCGAGAACGCCGAGCGCGCCGACGACCATGCCATTGGCGTGTTGCAGCGAATGGCCTTTTCGCGCCGGGCCATACGTGCCGTCGGGCCGGGCAAAGGAGTTGATGTGAGCGATCCACGCGCGACGTTGGGCGGACGTCAACGTCTTTTGCAAATCCTCGCCCATCACGGTGCGCATGTGGGCGACATCGCACGAGGCGTAGAGCGACAGCGCGTTGGTCATGCCCGGCTTGTCGTAATACCAACCAAGCGGTTTGCCCGGCATTCGCGCCGTTTCGATGTAAGCCATGACCTCCCGTCGAATCTCCGGCAGCGACACAGTTTCGTCGGCGCGCAGTGTGGCCAACGGCAGAATTATTATCAGGATGAAGGCGTTATTCATAGTAGTCGTCACGCTCCGCGTGACGAGCGGGCATCACGCGGAGCGTGATGGCTACTATCGTCAAACTCGCCGAGTTGAAGCGGATACTTGCCGTATTCGCGCACCAGTTTCACGATGTAATCGTAGGTCTGGCCGGAGACGTTGCTGGTCACGGAGTGGTCGGACTGGAACAGGAGACCTCCGCCTTTGGCGGCGTTGAGTTTGCGGAGCACTTCGCGCTTGATCGCGGCGCGGTCACCAGATTCCCAGACTTGGACGTCGCTGCCGCCGCAGAAACCGATCCGATGGCCGTATTTCCTGCGATACTCGCAGAGGTCCATGCCGGCCTTCACTTCCATCGGGTTGTAGGAGTCGAGACCGATCTCGATGTAATCCTCGAAGATTGCCTCGACGTTGCCGCAACCGTGATAGATGACCGGCAAGTTGTGCTTGTGACAAAGCGCGATCATCGCCTTGACGGTCGGCTTGAAATACTCGCGCCAGTAATCCGGCGAGAAGAGCAGCGATTTGCGGTAGGCGACATCGCCCCAGACGACGAAGCCGTCAAGCAGACCTTCGCCGGCCTTGATGGTGGCTTCGGCGCTCTTGTAGTAGTGCTCGCCGATGCGGAGAAGTTGTTGACCGAAACGTTCCGGATACTCGCCGATCCACGTCAGCATGTTCATCTGGCCGAGCAACCGGGTCACGCACTCGGAGGCTTCCATCATGCTGCCATACACCGGAAAATCCGGTCGCAACGATTTCACGGTCTCGATCCACGGCGGCGAGTTGCGCGAGAAACCGTCGCCGACACCGGCGATCTGGTTGTCGCCGCCGCTGAAGAAACGGCGCGGATCGGCGGGATCGTCGAACTCGAACGCTTCGAGTTTCTCGATGGTGTCGGTCTCCCAACTGACCTGTTCCGGCATCGGGAAATCGAACCGCTTGCGCAGCGTCGTCTCGAAGCCGGTCTTGACGACCACCTCCTCGGCGTCTTCGCGGATCGTCTCGAAGTTTTGGATGTGCGGGTCCATGTTCGGGATCGTCACAATCCAGTCGAGGTCGTAGTGGTAATAGGGATTGGCGTCGTCCGGCAGACCGAGTTCCTTGCGCCAGCGTTTGATGAATCCGCCCCAGAACCAATCACTGATCGGGACACGATCCGGCTCCTGATGGCGAAGCGCCTTGTTCATGCGGTCGAGTTTGCGGAGAGTGTTTTCCTTGCGCCCAGTGGTGCCGGCGGCTTTACCGGTCGTATCGAACATGCTCATGGCTATTAACTCCTAGGTCTTGATGCTTTGCACTTCGATCCGGCCGCTCTTGACCTCGACGAACGGCTTGCCGTTCTTCACGCCGACTGTGCCGTAGCCAGTGGCAGTAGAGAGGAAACAACGGAAGTCGCCTTTGACGGCAGGATGCAAGTAGAGGACTTTTCCCACAGCGTCGTAGCGCGCCCCGCTCAACGCTTGCAGCAGCCCGTAGCTCGACATCGCGCGCGCGTACCAGTGGCCGCACTCGTATTCGTTGAACGGGTTTCTCACACGCCCGTCGTAACGGTCGCGACAGACGCGCACGATCTCCAGCCCCTCGGCCACGAGGCCCATCGAGATCATGTGCGCAGCGGCTTGATATTCGATGCCGGTCCAGACTTCGTTGGAATAAACAAACGGCAACGCCAGTTCGCCCCCCTTCGGCCACGTGCAGAGCAACAGGCCGCCCTCCGAACCGGCGGCGTAGCTGGGGCGCTGCGGGTTGGCGTGCGCGCTCAGGTCACGCTTCAGGTTGTGGCGATGCACCGCGCGCAAGTGGCTGGCAATCTTTTTCGCGTCGAGAAACTCGCCGACGCCGCAGACCAACGCGATCCACGCGCCGAGCACGCCGTCGGAGAGACAGCCCGCGCCGTATTGGTATTTCGGGCCTTCCTTCTCCATCAACGCGACAGCTTCCGGTGAGTAGTTGCTCGCCAGACTCTTCTCTTCGACCGGGCTTGCCGCGCGCAGGTTCTTCCACTCGACCTTCTGGATGAAATACTCGCCGTCAAACAACTCCTGTTCCATCCGTCGGACGCCCTTTTCCAGCAACGTCGCATACGCGCTGACGTCATCGCCGAGCGCCGTGCCCATCAACACCGCTGCCCGCAACGCGCCGAGATAAAAACTCGTGCACATCCCATCGGGTCCCCAAAACTCGATGTCGTAGGTGTTGTGATGCGGTTCTTCGAGCCAGCCCTTGCGCTTCGGATCCCATTCCTCGATGCAGTAATCAAGGCTCTTACGAATTTTCGGCCAGAGTTTGCGCAGCCATTCGGTGTCGCCGCTGATCCGCCACTCGCGATGCGCTTTCATGATGCCGCCAAGCTGGCCGTCCGCCGCCGCGTGGAAATCGTGCGACACAGGCCGGATCGGCAACAGCGCGCGGAACGTCTGGTGACCGCGCTCGTCTTGCGATGGGCCGAACTCGGTCTCGCGCAGCGTCCGCTCCAGCGACGGGAACAGATGCGGCAGCGCCTGTGCGTAATTCCAGACGTGCGTGCAGGAACCGGCGCAACAACCGGCATTGTCGCTGCAACCTTCCCACGCCCAGAGCCGCCCGTCGGCCTGACGCAGCACCGTCGGCGATTTCAGAATTGTGAGGTTCGCCGCCGCCGCCTCGATGACTTCCGCCGGCAGCGTTGAATCGTAAAGACAATCGCTAAACCGCTTCGTCTTCGCCCGCAGCGCATCGTAGTTCTCGCGCCAGTAGTTCGTGACCGCGCCAATGTCAGCGAACTTGCCGGTGTACCACGGACGATAGGTGCCATCTGGAACTTTGCCGGTTCGCAGCGTTGTCTGGCCGACATACCACGCAAACCGCAGCACAATGGTCTTCGATTCGCGCGGGCCAAGCTTGAACGGCACGAACAACGACGCGCCCGGCGACGCGCCGCCCTCGCTGAGCGGTGGCCGCTCGACGCACGCGCCGGCGGCGATGTCACGCCAGATCATCGTGAGCGGGTCGAACCAGCCGCCGCGGAACCACGCGCAGTTCACTTTCACACCGGGATCGCTCACCGTTGCCGAGAACGCGCCTTCCTCGTGAGGTTTGTCCTTGCCGGGACCGCCTTTCAACAAAAACCCGCCCGGCGCCGAGAGCACCCAGCGTGGATTGTTGGCGATGGCCATGAAGTTGCGCGCGTTCCACGAGAACACCGCCTCGACCGTCATCGAAGATTTGTTCGTGAAACGATATTCCAGCGCGGCGCCGGGGAGGCTGGCGTTGTCGGGATCGTTCGGCTCGAACGGACTCCAGCCCGTGATCTCGACCGCGAGTGGCACGTCCTTGTCGCGCAGCGTCACGACGCCGAACGGAAATCTTGATCGGAAGCTCGCCTCGCGGAACCGCGGCAGGCCGAACGACGCGCCGTTAACGCCGTTGCCGGTGCCCGGTTGTCCGAACAGTTTCCAACCCGGCACGGGACCTTCGAGCACACGCGCGACGTTCTTTTTTCCTTGCACGCAGAGCGCGGCGAACGTGCAAGGTTCGTTGAACACTTCCGGCCGGTGACGCAGCGAGAAATGCGACAGCGCCCCAGTGCCTTCGAGGCAGATCATGCCCGCGCCCATGCCGCCCATTGGGAACGCAACCCGTCTGAGTTGCTCACCGGCGTACTCCGTATTGTACCGGCGCTTCTCCCTTGTGGCGCCAAGTGCGATACGCGCCGGTAACGCCGCGCCGAGGGCGGTGGCGGCAGAGAGTTTCAGTGCCGTGCGGCGGGAAATGGAGCCGGATTTGTTGTCGCTTGTTTTCATGAGTGAGTTCTCTCCTTCATTGGGTAGGTGTGCATGTACAATCATCGAGTGAGACGGTGACGCCGTGTCCGAAGTTGCCCCAGCCGTTGAGTTGTACATAGAGCTTCCATTCTCCGCCAAAGGGTGGGATGTGCGCAAACCGATACGTGTTCCATCCATCGTTCCTCTCCAGCACCTGATCTACCGGGCCGTACCAAGTGCGGGTAGCTTCGTGGAAAATGCCGCAGTTGACAATCGGAGCCGGAGCGTCAGGCGCAAAGTTGTCCCATCGCATCCGGCAACTGACTTTGTAGCGCACGCCGCGCCGCAGATCGAGGTGCTGCCAGAGTTGTGCAGACTCGAAATTCGAGGTTCCTTTGTGTATTCGCAACGTGACACACCTCTGTCCGTCAGTCCCGCTGGCGGCGACCGTGATATTCGTTCCGCCCCTGTTGACAAAGCGCCAAGGCGGAATGATCCCGCCGGTCCGCTGAGCGTCGAAATCGGAATCCCCAACGATGTTGGCCGAGCGCAATTCTGTTTCCGCCGTGACATCCGTTGCGGTTAATTCAAAGTCATCCACCAACACGGTGGTGGCTGCGGGTTTCTGGTTTGGCAGCAGGGAGACATAGACGAGCGTGCGTTGGTCAGGGTCGGTCGCCCAAAAGCGAAAGACCGTCTTGTGCCAGCGGTTGTCAAAAAGCCATTCATCGCGGCCGGCAAACGATCCCTTTCCATTCTGGTGACGTGCCCAGAATGAAACGATCGCCGACGGGTGCGCCGAGGTTGCGCTCGCGCCGGCGGGCGGGGTGTCGGGGCCGCCGACCCAGCGCACCCAGATGGACGCCTCGTATTCCTTTCCGGCCGCGAGCCGCAGGCGCTGCCCGACAGTGACAAATTCAAACCCAACGGTCTCTTTTGGAATTGCAAGCGCAAGGCATTTTCTCCCTGACTTGGCTTTCGCTTTGTCCTCAACACAGGCAACGACAAGAAGGTTTTGAATTACCGCACGACCTTTGCGCTGCACTTCCCACAACGCACTGTTGATGCCGGTGCTTGCCAACCAACCGGAGGCACACCCTTCAAAGCTCGGATCCCGCATCAGTTGATTGACCGGCAGCTTTTCGGCGGTGTGCAACGGCACCAGTGGTACCAACACCAGATAGAGCAATGCCTTGATGGATGCTCGTCGGATAATCATCGCGTAACACTCGTAATTGTGATTGAGCGGCCAAGACGAAGTGTAGCAAGGCACGTTGACGTCGACAAGACGTCATGTTTCCACCTTCGCCAAGACTACGACAGGCGGGCCGGCTTTGTTCCGGCTGCTTTTACTTTTGCTGACTTCGCTGGCGGCGACCGACTTCCTTGAGCGTGGCGACGTCAGCGGGAAAAACCAAGCCATCGGGCAACGGCTTGGTGAGGGGGAGAAGGATGGCTTTTACGGCTGGGTGATGCGAAGGCGGAAGAAGCCCTTGGGTTCGGTGGCGATATCGATGGGGATCGCTTGTAGAAATGTGGGATCGACGACTGGATAGGGGTTGGTGGCACTACTCCAGAGTTGAGTCCAAGAAGACGGACTAAGGTCGGGGCTGACTTCGAGGCTGTAGAGTATGTCAGTTGCATCGCGGACACGGGTGAAGCTGAAGGTGAAAACGTTGGAGTTGATGGTATAGGTCGGGAGGCCGTCGGTGGCGCTGGCAAGGGGGGAAAGGCCAAGGGCATACTTCAGCAGATTCGGAATACCGTCATTCGCTGGACTGTTTTCAGGCGCGCTAAGCCCGGTGCCATTGCCGGGCAGACCATTAAGTTGTGCCCACTTTTGGTAGGGCGTCGTTACGTAAAAAGCGTTAACGAGCTTGCTGCCCAATTCCGCCAAGTCATCGAACGCAGCCGCTGACGATGTCTCCCAGCCGGATGGCAGATTCACAGCAACGTCGAGTTCCAAGTTGGTCCCGATTTGCTTGCTGGCATTCGCGTAGGTGATAAGCCGTTGAGCGCTGTCCATAGTGAACGAAGGCTGCCCGTAGAAACCGAGTCCAGCAATGGTCAAGTCGCAGGTCGCCACGCCGGAGCAAAGAAACCGTGCAGACACGAACACGCCATTGGTATCTGGAGAAGCTGCGTTCGCCCCGACGAAAATCCTTCCAGACAAATCGCTCGAAGTAACCAGAAAAATATTGCTATAGGTGTGAATTTTACCTCCGCCACTGACAGTAATGCGGCTGGTTGTACTCGTATTGCCGTCTCCAGATACAGCAAGCCATATATTCTTAAGTTGCTCGCTGTAAACATCACCGACGATTAGATCCTGATTGTCGTTGACCGTCATACCCCAAGTGCCCGCGAAACCAAAGCCGCTGTAACCGGTCTTTGGACCTTGAGAAGGATTGGTTATTTTGATTTTCCCGCCCACATTGTTCACAAGAATGTTGGCGGCGCTGCAGTCGGTCATACTCAAGTCGCCGCGCAGAGAGTTGACGCGAACGACATTACCAGCTTGCAGACCCAGGAATTCGATCCCGCCGTAGTAGGATGGCCCGGTATTGCAATGAACATAATCGTAGAAAACCGAAGAACAAGCATCCGAGGTGGTGTGGCGGATTCGAATAGTGTTTGTATCGTTAGCTAGCGACGAGTCAAGGCGGATTGCCTCTATGGTGATATTTCGTGCATTGCTCACGACCATGAGCGGGCCACCCAGCGTGCCGCCCCACCGCAGACTGCTGTTCCAACCAATGCCGCCGATCCTGTAGTTGGTCCCGGTGGCATAGAGTGTGGAGGTGATTTTGTAGCTTCCAGCAGGAATGTACGCTATGGCTCCGTTGCCAGCGCTTCTTGCCGCATCAATGCAGTTCTGAATGGCGGCAGTATCATTAGATGAGCCATTTCCTACAGCACCAAAGTCAGTTCTGGCATCGAAGACAGCTCCTACGGGAACAAAGGTTGTGTCGATATCTGTGAAAAAGCTCTGGCTTGCCCAAGTGATAGGACCAAAACGGTTCCGTCCAGTGACTCCTGTTATCTCGCCATTGGCTCCGAGGTTGATGAACGAACTGCTTCCCGAAAAGGAATTGCCAGATGAAATCACTCGTAAAACCATCCCGTCCCATTGTGACAGCTTCAGCGGCGGATTAGTGCTCGGTGGGTTCGTAAACTTGCAGTCGGTGATAGTGATCGGGCCACCGGCCCGAAATATGATCGCACCGGCGGTGTTGGTCCAACTATCCACAGCACAATTCTCGAACATGATGGTGTTCTTTCCCGATGCAAAAGCAGAATCGAAGAACATTCTCGAACCGACCGAGGTGCATCGCCGCACCGAGCATGCGTGGATCGGCCCGTAGATGTCCGTGTTCGTGCTGCCCTCAAAATGGCATTCATAGATGTTGAAGTTGCCCGGGTTGCAATAGACGCCGTAGCCGTTCGTCAGGAAGTTGCAGCCTTGGATCCAGTTGTCGTAATCATTATATGCAAGCGTTTTGATGCCAGCACCACTGTTCTTGAAAAGACAGTTCTGGTAATGAACTTCCGCAGTAGCAAGCACTTGATCATGGCCGATGCGTATGCCAGCTTCGGTGAAGTTGCGGAACTCCTCATGTTTATGAACCATTGCTGTTTCAAAGTTGCTTTTCGAGTCATGGTCGAAACCGACACCGGCAACGCCCGCACCATCCCACACGATCCCGACGAACTGAGAGCGATGCGAACCATCACACCAAAGCATACGCCCCCCAAGCGCCCCCGCCCAAACGATACGTGTGTCGCGTCCGTGCCCAACCAACAGAATCCCGACCTTCTTATTCAGGTGGATGGTATCCGTAATCTTATAGGTACCCGGAGGGAAGTAAACGCCACGCGGACTGGTCCAAAAATTAGACGAGATTTGCTCAACCGCATTTGAGATCGCCAAGGTATCATCTGTCACCCCATCCCCAACCGCGGAGGGAGTAACATCAGTCTTCACATTCACCCAGTCGGATCGTTTGGACGGCCAGTTCAGTTGTGGCAATTGCGAGATGGTGTTCGCAAAGGTGTGCCCAATCACCGCAATACCAAGCAGAATCCAAACAAGAAGTTTGCAGCAACATATCCGTGATCTGCTTTGCAGCAATTCACGAATTGTGAGCGCAACAGTGGAAATACCGAATCCGAGTTTCATTTGGTCTCCCCCTGCTTCTTACAAGGAAAATTTTTACAGAGGGGAACCGCTCCAAGTCAAGTGTGAAAGCTCAGACAGCGGTGGTCGGGAAAAGTGCAGAACGCACAAACAAAATGGCGGAGCAGCGTCGCATAGGTGGGCTTGTACCAAAATCCAACGCCGTAGAAAAGTTCTCTCAGGAAGACGTGCTGTACCCGTGCGCCTTGCTGGGCCACGCGACGGCGAAGACCAACGTGCCGAGCGCGCTGGCGATGACGATGACGAGCAGGCCGGCGTCCCAGCCGCGCAGGTCCACAAGTTTGCCGAGCCCCCAGCCGGAGAACAACGTGCTCACGTAACCGAAAATCCCGGTGAAACCGGCCGCGGTCGCGGCGCCGCGTTTAGTCGCGAGGTTCGCGACGGCGATGCCGATCAGCGCCTGCGGGCCGTAGATGAAAAATCCCGCGACGCACAACAGCGCGGTGTTCGCGAGCACGGAATGGGAGTCGAGTTTCCAAAATGCCAGCGTCGCCAGTCCGGCGCCGACCATGCAGCAGAAACACGTGCGCGCGCCGCGTCCGCCGAAGATTCGATCCGTGGCGTACCCCGCCACCAACATGCCGACGACACCGGAAATCTCGAATGCGGCGACCATCCAGCCGGCGTGCTCCAGCTTGATGCCCTTGGCCTCGGTCAGCAGGGTCGGTCCCCAGTCGAGAACGCCGTAGCGAACGATATAGACGAAGAAGTTGGCGGTGGCGAGCAACCAGATGTAGCGATTGCCGAACACGGTTTTCTTGAGGAACGCGCCGTGCTGGGCGTTGGACTCATGCGCTGGCGCGCTGCCTTCGGTTCCGGGCACTTCTGGCAATCCAATCGAGGGCGGCGTGTCGCGCAACGTCAGCCAGAGCACGACGCTGCCGGCCAACGCTAGCGCGGCGGGAACAAAGAAGCACAACCGCCAGCTCGTGGTTGCGAGGTAGCCGCACAGGATCACGACGAGACCCGCGCCAATGGAGTGCGAGGTGTTCCAGATGGATTGTTTCGTGGCCAGTTCGCGCGGCTCGAACCAATGCGTCATCAGCCGGGCACACGGCGGGAAACCCATGCCTTGGACCCAGCCGTTGAGCATCCAGAAGATGCCGAGCACAATCACCGTCGAACTGAGGCCGAAGCCGATGTTCATCGCCGCGCACAGGAGCAAGCCCGTTGTCATCAACATCCGCGCGTTGGTGCGGTCAGCCAGCCAGCCGTTGGCGAAGCGCGAGACGCCGTAGATCAATCCGTGCAGCGTCAGAAACAAGCCAAGGTCGGCCTTGGTGATGCCGAGTTCCTTGCCCATCACCGGCATGGCGATGCTCAGGTTCTTCCGCACGAAGTAGAACAGGATGTAGCCCAGCATCGTGCTCATCAGGATCCGAATCTGCCAGCCTTTGAAGATGGCCGCGATCTGTTCCTTCGAGCCTTTCAACGGCTCGATGTGCGGCGGCTGGACAAAGAGCTTGAGCAGCGTGTTCATGCGCGGGCGAGGCGCAGTTGTTCGCCGAACTCGGCGAGATTCTGCACCACGAGATCCGGTTTCCTCGCCGATGCCGCCACGTCATCGAGAGTGGCGTCGCCGGTGAGCACCAACACGCCGAGCGCGCCCGCGCGGAGCGCCATCTCCACGTCGGTGTAAATCCGGTCACCGACCATCGCCATCTCGTCGGGGCGCAGGCTGAGGCGATGGCAAAGTCCAAACAACATCCGCGGATCCGGCTTGCCCGGCACCGCATCCGGCACGCGTCCCGTGGCGGCGGTCAACGCCGCGCAGACCGAGCCGCAATCAACGAGCACCGTCGGTTGATCGGTTGGGCAGACCCGGTCGGGATGCGTTGCGAAGAACGGCAGTCCCTGTTTGATCCAATACGCCGCGCGGCACAGATGCGAATACTTCGCATCGGGATCGAAGCCCACCAGCACCGCATCCGGCGCGTCCACCGTCAATTCATAACCAGCTTCGACAAACTCGCGTTGCAGGCTCGGCGTGCCGACCAGAAACAAACGTCGCACCGACGGATGTTCCGCCCGCAGATACTCCATCGTCGCTTGGGCCGAGGTGTAAATCTGCGACGCGTCCGCCTTGATGCCCATGCGTTGAAGCGCGGCCACATAATCCGCCACGCTCTTTGAACAGTTGTTCGTCAGGAACGAATATGCGACGCCCAGTTCCGTGAACAGCTCCAGCGTCGAGTTGGTAAACTCAAACAGCGTCTTGCCCCGGTAAGTCGTGCCGTCCATGTCGAGCGCCACATGCCGGACCCGGCGGAGACGTTCGCGCAAAACACTTGGCTGGCTCATCATGAAGCCGCATCCTTACGGGACTCATGCGCCGAGGTCAATGCTTGTTATGCACCGCATCCCGGTGCCGCACGACGAAATCGCTCTTGTGACAATCCTCGGCGCGACGTATAAAAGGCGCATGGAACATCTGTGGGCGCCCTGGCGCATCCGCTACATTTTGGGGCCGAAGGAAACCGGCTGCTTCTTCTGTCGCAAGTCGCAGGAAGCCGACGACGCGAAGAACCACATCCTGATCCGCGAGCGCACCTGTTTCGCGCTGTTGAACACTTACCCGTACAACGCCGGCCATCTGATGGTTGCGCCGTATAAACATTGCGGCGACCTCGACGACCTAGCCGAACAGGAGCTGGCCGATCTGATGTTGTTGACGCGCCGCTGCAAACAGCTTCTCGCGAAGGCGCTCAAGCCCGACGGTTTCAATGTCGGCATCAACTTCGGCCGCGTCGCCGGCGCGGGCGTCGCGGACCACGTCCATATTCACATCGTGCCGCGCTGGAACGGCGACACCAACTACATGCCGGTGCTCGGCGACGTGCGGGTCATCCCGCAGGCGCTCGACGAGATTTACGCCGAGCTTCGCAAGCGCCTGTAGCGGAACCAAATCGTGACAGCCCCGCCGCCACTTTCCGTCCGCGACCGGGTGATGCTGGTGCAGGGATTCTATTTCCTGTTTTTCGGCGGACTGGCATCGGTCGTGTTGGTCGTGGAGACGACGGTGGCGATGACCGCTCATGCGTTTTCCACGGCGCTGTGCGGAGCAAGTCTGGTGGCCCTGTTGATCGGGGCGTGGCGGTTGCGGCGGGTGAAAAGCCTCGGCACGGAATGGGCGCAGTCAGCGCGATGTCTGTTCATCGCGGCGGCGTTGCTGGTCTATCTGTTCCCGTTCCTCTGGGCGTGGCGACAACTGCCGCGCAACTTCTATTTTTGCTGTCATGGCCTTGCGTTCCTCGCAATGCTGGTGTTGACGATGATGGCAATGTCGGTCGCCAGCGCGGCGCTGGCGCGGGCACTGGGCCGGAAGGGATTGACGTGGCAGATGGTGGTGACCCTGGTCACCGCTGTCGTGGTGCAACTGGCGCCATTCGCTGTTCTAGGAGTCTGTCCAAGTATTTATGTTGGGTGGTGAGTGAGGTGGGCGAGGCGG
>CAZNOK010000078.1:0-20926 GCA_964574605.1 uncultured Verrucomicrobiota bacterium | reverse complement strand
ACCACATCCTTCAAGACCCCACATTCCAACCCACATGAAAAGACAGTTGCTACAATGGCAGTCTTGCTATTCTCGGCGCATGGGACATCCACCACGGATACCAGTCTGGTTGCCGCTGGAAAAGGAAGTCGTTTACTTTGTAACACTCTGCGTCAAGAACCGCCAACCCGTACTGGCCAATGACCGGGCATTGACGGTGTTGCGCTCCGCCGTCGCACGATTGGAACATTGGTGGGTCTATGGGGCCATCCTGATGCCTGACCATATACACATCCTCGCCGCACCCGATGACCGAGACGCCTCTGTCGGTAATTTGTCGGGCGCATTGAAGCGATGGATACGGCAAGGGATGTTATCCGGAAACGACGGCAACCGGAGCGGTTGCTCTACAATGGAATCCGGTTGTAGGGCAGGCGCTCCGCCTGCTACGGGTAAATCGGTATCGTGGGAATGGCAACCGGGGAGTTTCGACCGGTTGCTGCGCACGGAAGAATCGGCGCAAGCAAAATGGGAATACATGCGCGCGAATCCGGTGCGAGCAGGTTTGGTACGCCAGTGGACGGATTGGCCGTATAACATTGGATTCCGTGAACTGACTGCGGCGAAATGACCGGTGACGACTGGAATTGTAGGGCAAGCGCCCCGCTTGCCGCTGTTCCCATCATGGCAACCGGAGCGGTTGCCCTACAATAGTTGCCGTCGTTTCCTTCTAACGTACCGGCGTCAAGTGATCTGCCATGCCGGCGTTGGTGCGTTTCAGTTCGGCGATGGTGGCGGCACGGAATTGTTTGAGCGTGTCGGCGAACTTCGGATCGGGCGCAAGGTTCTTCAGTTCGTCGGGGTCGGCCTTGAGATCGTAGAGTTCTTCCGGTTCGCCTTCGATGAGCGAGCGGATGTATTTGTAGTTGCCACGCACGAGGAACACCCACCACGGGACTTGACCGTGGAAAGCTTTCTTGCCAATCGGGACGCTGTCGGTGTCCGTGCCGTAGTGATCGCCGGTGTTGATGAGAAGCGTCGGGTGCGGCCAGTGTGCGGAGGGATCCTTGAGTAACGGCGTCAGGTCGTGACCGTGCATCGGCCACGGCAGTTTGAGATTCGCAAAACGGAAGAACGTCGGCACCAAATCAGCGCCGCCCACAACCGAGCGGCAGACCTTGTGTTCCGGTAATGTTCCGGGCATGGAGACGATGAGCGGGGCGCGCAGGTTGTCATCGTACGGCGCGAGCTTGTGACGGAACCCGTGGTAGCCCCACGCGAATCCTTGGTCGGCGGTATAGACGACCAGCGTGTTTTTCAACTGGCCGGTTTCTTCGAGCGCGGCCAGGACTTGGCCGATGCCTTCGTCGAGCGCGCGCACAGCCTGATTGTATTGACGAACCCAATCACTGAGCGTCCTCTTTTGGTTTTTGCCTTTGAGGACTGGCTCACCGGATTCGCCGGGCACCCATGTCTCGATTTTCTGCATCCAGTCCGGTTTGCCCGGACGCGGCGGATAGATGTCGGCCGGCGTCGGGACTTTGGCACCGGGATAATCCTGTTTGTGGCGCTCGGCAGGCGTGTACGGGCCGTGCACGGCGCCGTAACAGAGCCAGAGATACCACGGTTTGTCCGGCGCGCGGTGTTGGCCGCGGATGAACTCGATGGCCCAGCGGGTGTAGTTGTCGGTGGAATAACCTTTCACCAGCTTGGCTTCCGCGCCGTTGAAACTGATCATCTGGTTGTCGTAGTAATTGCCGGCGTTGTCGGGCAAGCCAGGCCGATTCCAGACCGCCTGATAATCCCAGTCGCGCCCGAAGCCGGTGTCGGTGCCGGTATGCCACTTGCCGATTTGTCCCGTGCAATAGCCGTTCTGACGGAACACCGCCGGCCAGAACCGGCATTGCGCCGGGTCGTAGGTGCTGCCGGGGTATTTGCCTTCCATCCGCATCGTCTGGACGCCGTACGGATGCAGTCCCGTCAACATCGTGGCGCGTGACGGCATGCACCATGTGCCGATGTAGGAATGCGTGAAACGGACGCCGCGTTGCGCGAGCCGGTCAATGTTCGGCGTCTTCACCCACGGATGCGCCTCCTCGTAACAGCTCACCGTCCGATGAGATTGGTCGTCAGAGTAGATGAACAGGATGTTTGGCCGGCTCGCTGCCAGAACTGACGTAGCAAGCAACAAGGGAAGAAGTGCGAACAGTTTCATGGCCGCACAGGAGTGTAACGGAGTAATGTACGGATGCAATCCTCAATACCAAGGCTTCCAGACCATGAAGTCCATGTCATTCCGAGCCTGCGAGGAATCTCAAACTTTTCTCCGGAGGGATTCCAGAGATTCCTCGCAGGCTCGGAATGACAAGTTCAATACGATGTGCGGCCCACAGTGTCGGTCGGGCCGGTGAAGCCGGGGCCGCCGCCAGCGACGTAGCCGTCGCTGCGGCCGGTCGCGTCGCGGCTGACCCAGAACGAATAGAGCGAGCCGCTGCGCAGCGTGAAACGGAACCGCATCGGACGATCCCGCAACACCGACAAATCCGCATCGCCCCAACTCACCGGCTCCAACGTGCTGTCGGCGCGGATGCTTCGGCAGTTCTTCAGTGTGAACGGCTCGATGAGTTGGCCGGACTCGTCGAGGATTTCGGCGCGCAGTTCGCCTTGCGCATTCACAAACAGCCGCGTGCCGGTGAACCGCACGGGACGTGTCGTCAACGCGCCGGTACCGTCCATCGAAACGAAGCCGTCGCGGCGCAGCATGGCGACGCCGGTCGAGCCGCGGTCGTAATAGCCGTCGCGCTTGGTCGTGTTGCCTTGGAAGCCGATGTAGTAGAACCAGAGCTTGTCACCGCGGACGCAACAGAGGTTGCCGAGCGATTGCACGTAGCCGCGATCCCAGACGTCGCGTCGCTCGGCGCGAATCGCCGGCTCGCGGTCGGGACGATGCCAGTGAAACCCGTCGCGGCTGTAGGCGAACTGCAACTCGGTGATCTTCGGGATGCCGGTCAGTTTGCACTTGTCGTTGGCCGGGCCGAGATGGATTTCGTAGAAGCCGAGCATGATGCTTTCGTAAGCGACCGCGTCGAGGTTGTAGAGTTGCGCCGTGTCGCCGACATTCGGATCAGGCGGGTCGAGCTTGTCGGCGGCGGCCCAGATCACCGGCTCGCCCGGCTTCCACTTCGCGCCCGCCAGAAAATCGTCGGCCTCCCAGTAATGACGCGACCGTCCGCGGAACGACGAGCGCAGGCTATAGACCCATTTCTTGCGAAACGGATTGTAGAACATCGTGCTGCGGTCGCCGGTGGTTCCGGTTTTGGTGCGGTCGGTCCAGTGAATGCCGTCGGCGGAAACCATGCTCGTGCCGGAACCTTCGCGACCGGGACCGCGCACGAACATTTTGTATTTCTGTTTCGGGTCTCGCGTCCAGTAATCCAACACGACAGTCCAAGAGTCGGGTCGCATGTCAGGCGGCAGGATGCGGTTGGTGCCCGGTTCGATGTCGAGCTTCGGACGATCCCAGCGCAGGCCGTCGCGGCTGGTGGCGTAACAGATTGTGTGGAGCCAGCCGGCTTCATACCAGAGCTTGAAAATCTGCTCGGCGGGATCCCACCAAAGGCCACCGCTTTTCGGACAGGCGATGGCGTTGCCTTGCGGGTTGATTTCCAACTCGGTCTCCGGTTTCAGGATCGGGTTGCCCTCGTATTTCACCGGTTTGTGAAAGGTTCGTTTCAGGTCGGTTTGCTGGATGAGAAAATCGTCCACGAACAATTGCCGGCCCACGTCAATCGGGATCACCGCCGGCGGCGCGTCGAGATATGGCACCGGCATCGGTTCGGTGCTGCGCGGATCAATGTATTGCGGCGGCCAGTCCTCCGGCAGGCGGATGCCGTTGTAGAGCAATTCGCCTTTGTTCTCACGCCACGCGATTTTCGTCGTGCCCCCTTTCGTCGCCTTGGCGAAACCAACCGCGACCGCCCATTTCCGCAGATGAAACCGTTCGCCGCGCTTCACGAGTTTCTGGTAGGTGCGGACGCGGTCGAAGACTTGCGCACCGAATAATTGAAACAGTTCCGGCTGGAGAACGCGCACGAAGCCGCGCTCTTCGAGTTCCTCGTAGAGGCTGCACGCCTTTTCGTGGCCCGGCTCCGGCGTCAGCAGCGTCAACACACCGTCGGCAGTGCAGCGGAAATGTTGTCCGCCGATGCTGCCGCGCAGAAACAGTTTCCCGTTGAGGTGATCGGGACATTCCTTGACCGTGTATTTCCGGTCCGTGTAAAGCACCGCGCCGACGCGAAACGTGTCCACCTCGCAAGGCGTCAACGTTTCGATCCCGGCACCGTTACCGGCAAGAGGCGTTGTTTGTGTTGAAGCGGCGCAAATCGCGGCCAGCGTCGTCAGCAGCAAGGCGGCGAGGAGTGTGAGGGTGTGTTTCATTGAGTTGTCGCTGTGAAGCATTCTCAGAAAAGGACGATTCGTTGTCAATCAGTTGGCGTGGTTCATGTAGAGGGCCAGTTCGGCGGCGGTGAAGTCGCAAGGGTGGCGGGCGCTGTCCGTGTTTTTCACTCTCACGGTGTTGATGCCGAACTTCAAGGCGGAGAGAGGAACGGAGAAGTATTTCAAGTTCTCCGGCTTGGGGG
Source organism: uncultured Verrucomicrobiota bacterium (assembly GCA_964574605.1). Lineage (GTDB taxonomy): Bacteria > Verrucomicrobiota > Verrucomicrobiia > Palsa-1439 > Palsa-1439 > CAIKAP01. The sequence goes on along the minus strand of CAZNOK010000078.1, from coordinate 16,307 downwards.
ATGCTTTGTTGACGGTGATGGGAGGGAAGAGTTCCGCGGTGTCGGGGGTGTGCGCATCGAGCTTGGTTCCGTTGAGCCAGGCCTCAACACGAATGTCCTTGCAGGATGCTTTGGTTTCGAAACGGAGGATGGCGTTCTTGCAGCGGCCGGGGAATTTGTCGGCGATGAACATCTCAAAGGACTTCTCGTTGCGCGCGGGGAAGATTCTGCCGAACATCGTGTTGGGAGTCGCATAACAAGCGTAGAGCTTGTCGAAGCGATTCAGCACGTCGAGGTCCTTGAAATTGCTGAGCATGTCTGCGGTCAGCTTTTTTAGCTCTGCGCGGGGAACGCAGTAGGTGTTGAAGAAGCTCACGCCATCGGCGCCGCGTTCGAGGAAACTCAGGGCGGCGGCGCGGTAGGTTTCGGGGGTGACGTAGCGACGGTCGTTGGGGTCGTGGCCGGTGCCGGCGAGTTGGACGTGGAGGTAGTTTAGCTCGCCAAATATCTTGGCGTTCTTCTGGCTGGCGACGAAGTCTTCGATGCCGACATCGGCAGTTTGCACGTAGCTGGAGGAGACGGTGATGCCGTCGAGATAACCGGCGGCGTCCCATGCCAGAACGTCGAGGCCGATGTCGTAGTTGGCTCGGACTGTGGGCAAGACCCTGACGCCAAGCTCAAGGCGCCGGCCGCGCGATTGGCCGACTTTGTCCAGCATCGCGCGGATGCGCTTGACGTGGGCGGTCATGACGGTTCTGACGGCGTCCAAATCGTCGTGGTAGAAGAAACGGGGAGCACGCTGGAAGTCGAGTTCGACGCCGTCCATGTCGTAGTGCGCGCAGATGTCCTCAAGGACAGCGAAATAGAAATCGCGGACTTGGGGGACGCTGTAGTTGAAGACGGGCAGCGAGCCGAGGGTACCGGTGAATTTGGGGTCGTTGCCGAGACGGTATTCGGGGTGGTCGCGCCAGAAATTGTTGTGGGTGGGGAACTGTTCTTGTCGAATGTAGTGGCTGTCGTTCATCCGGAAGCTCACGATGAAACGTTTCTTTTGTTTGCGGGCGAGTTGCAGGGCGTCCCGCAACGGGTCGCCACCGCTGGCGAGGTTATCCACCATTTTCTTCCAACTGGGGAATAGCTTCAGGTCACGCGGGTGTTTGTCAGGCTCTTTCCAAGTGAGGTCCACGCGGGAAGGATAATTGTAGAACCGCCAACCCATCGGGCAACAGACGATGGTGTCCACTTGCGTGTTTTCGATGGGATCGAACTGGGACGCGAGGGATTTGGCTGAGGTAGTCCCCAAAAGTTCGGTGAAATAGCGGCACTCCATGGTGGCGACTTTCGAGGGAGTGAGCGTGGAAGCGGTTTTAGGGGAGAAACCGACGGCGAATTGGTGGGGAGCGCGGGTTCGAAACCACGCCGGTTCGATTATGGCCGCGTGAAGGGAGAGCTTCTCGCGGTTCCATGCCGGCGTGCCGAATAGGTAGGTGATGACTGCTTGGCCTTTGGCGGTGAAGGTGCAGCCAAGATTGGTGTATTCGGCGTCAGGCTCGCCGGCGATGTCGCCGATAATGCGCCACGTTTTGCCGGCGTCGCTGGAGACGGCGGCGGTGAGTGGAGTGCGTTCGCCGTAATGATGGTGTCCTTCGGGAACAAATTTGCTGTTGTTCCAGAGAAGCAACAGCGTGTCGGTGCCGGGGATGCGTCGCAAATAGGTGCAGGACTCGCCGCTCTCCAAGCCGGATGGTTCCGCCGGCATCCACGTCTCGCCGGCGTCCCGCGACCGCGACAAATACGGGCCGCCGAGTTGTGTGCGAATGGACATTACGAGTTCGCCGTTGGCAAGTTCCGCCACCGACGCCTCCATCGCGCCGCGTTTGGGCAATTCAATCTTGGCCGGGGTCTGTCTCCACGTGTGGCCGGAATCGTCGCTGACAAAACACCCGATGCTGTTCTTTTGCTTCCACTGGTTGCCCGTGCCGCCGTGGAACGGCAACAGGATGCGGCCTGATTTCAACAGCACCAGCGAACTCGCGCCGCCCTGTAACCACTGGCCTTGCGACTGCCGCCAGATGGGCGGTTCCTCGGTAAACGTCTTGCCGTCGTCGCGCGAACGGAACAGACACATCGAACTGCTGGAGCCTTTGCCGTGGGCGCGCAGGCAAATCATGATCGTCTCGCCCGACGGCAGCCGGAGCGCCGCTGGAGCTTGGACGTTCATGTCGCCCGGCGCGACATCCACCAACATGCGCGGCTCGACCCAAGTGCGTCCGCCATCGTGTGACGTTCGGGACCAAATGCGGCAAAGCCCGTGATCTTTCCCCGCGCTCTTGCCCGGCTCGTATTTGTGATAGACGACCCACAATTTTCCGCCGGGCAACTCGACGACTGACGCCGTGTCCGCGCGCGGCATGTCAGGGCCAGCTTGTTCGATCACGCTGTGCAGGATCGCCGGGTCGCCAAAACAAACGCCACAGAAGATAAGAGCAAGCAGATATTTCATTTTTTTCCAATCAACCATTCGAGATTGTAGCGCGCGAACAACATGCCGCGAGGATTGGCGGCGCTGCGCGTATTCTCGTAGAGGGTCAGAATCATTTTGTCGGGCAGCACCGCGACGTCCGAGTAGCCGCCGGAGTCTTTGGAGATCACATTGCTGGCGGTCCACGTCCGGCCACCGTCGCGACTGACGTAGCCGGTCAAGCGCGACCGTTCACGAACGGCAGGCGCGGTGAAGAGCATCAACTCGCCGAGGCGCGTTTGGCCGGCGTTGCAGGGACCGTCGAACAATTCCGGGTGACAACCTTCCGCGTAAAAACTTTCGCCGCCATCGCGGCTGCGCGAGTAGAGGCGTTGATATGCGACGATATCGCTCGGCCGGCTGCTTTTGAGTTTGCTGCTGGAGTTCCGGCTGTTGACATACACTTCGCCGTCTGGCGTCTCACCCACGGTGACCTCGCCGTTGAGGTCGCCGCAGTCCTTGAACATCACGCCGCCCACGCGCCATGTCGCTCCGTGATCGTCGCTGTAAATCAACCCGCCTTTGGCGCGGCCCTCATAGACGCCCGCTTTGAAGACCCGCGCGCAGATCACGAGCCGGCCCGCGTGCGGACCACGCTGGAGTTGGACGCCGTGGTTGTTGTTGAACGCGCCGCCGCCACGCCAACCGTCGGCGTTCGGCTCCGGCATGACTGCGATCGGGGCGGACCAGGTCTTGCCGTCGTCAGTGCTTTTGACAATCGAGAAGCCGCCGCCTTGCGGAATCCACTTCTTTGTGAACCAACTCTTATGTTCAGCCTGCGGGAACGCGATGAAACAGGCGAATATCGTTCCGCTCTGGCGATCCTCGACGAGGTTGCCATTGAATGTGCAGTAGCCGTCGCGCTCAAACAACGTCTGTTCCGGCTCGAAGGTCTTCCCGCCGTCGCGGCTGCGGCGCAGCACGAGGCCGGATGGCGCGAAATCGCCGCTTTGGCCGAGCCGCTTCTGGCACGCCGCCAACACGGTGCCGCGGCTGGTGACGATCAAGCTCGGCAGCCGATAGTAAGTCTTGTCGTGGTTGGCAAACACGGGCACACCGGCCTCGATGGAAGGCTCTGCCGCCCGCGAAGACAAAACGCCGGCCACGGCAATCCACAAACAAGTCGCCACGGCGATGACGGTGACAGGATTTCTTTTCATGGTTGTTCAATCAGTGGTTGGATTTGCAGCTTGCGAAACGTGGCAGAGCCTTTCTCAACCCACAGGTAAAGGCGACCGCCTTTCGGACTCCAGTAACGGTTGGCCAGCGTGTGGCGACCATCTATCTCGACATCCACGAGATCGTGCCGGCAGATGATATCGAGCCGCAACGGCCGAACGGGAAGCCCGACATTCTCTGCGCGCGGCCCGGGCAGGCGGCGTCTGGCGCTGTCGGTCATGATGCGGAACTGCGCGAGCCGTTTCGCTGGGTCGAGTTCGAGCTGACAACTCTCCTTTGCCGTGGCTCGCCCGCGCAAGCCGACGCCGAAAATGCTCTGCCCGGAACCGGGTATGACTTCGAGGGAAATCCGCGCGTCCTGCGGCACGCGCGCGACGAAGGCGGAGGCCGGGCCGCCGTCGGCAACGAGCAACGCCGTGTTGCCGTCCAGTTTCACCGGTGCAGCGCCGGCGTCTTTCTGGAACGTGAACGCGATGGGTTCGCCTGCGCGCGGAATCATCTCCGGCACGAACTTCGAGCCGAGCGTGCCGTCGGTGGCTTGCACGAGTTCGCGCACGACGATGTTGCCGCCCCAATCGCCATCAATGAGGAAACCCGCGAGAATCCGGCGATTATCCGCAAACGGAGCGGTCTTCGGCACGCTGAGTTGTTCCAGCCGTTTCGGCGCGTGCAGCGTCCACGGGCCGAACTGCTGGCGCGAGATCCAGATCGTGTTGCCGCCCATGAAATAGAACCAGCCGTTCCAGCCGAATAGATGCGGGCAGGTGCGCACACCGTATTTCTCGTCCACCTCCATGAATGGCCCCGGCGCTTTGTTCCATTCGCGCAGGTCGCGCGACACAAGACGCACGAGCGCCTTCCGGCCTTTCGCCGCCTCACCGCCTTTGAGCATGTGGAACAGTCCCGTCGCCTCCTCGCGATAGATTTCACAGTCGCCGCCTTCCAGGAACGGATGCGGCATCTGTTTGGTGAAATGCTCTCCGTCGCGGCTGGTGGCCAACTGGATGCCGGTGAACGGCCACTGTTTGTTGTAACTCGGGCACGGATGAAAGAAGTGGAACTGGCCGTCGTGATACGCGAGAGCGCCTGTGCCGTTCCACGCTTCCCATTGCTCGCTGACCGGCACGGCGATGGGATGATGACGCCACGTCACAAGGTCTTTGGTGGACGCGTGGTGAATCTCCAGCGCGCCGTGGCCCCAATCCCATTTGCTGTGCCGGTTGCGCCGCTCGAAGAGGTAGAAGAGGTGCAGCGTGCCGTCGTGCCAGAACGGAATGCAGTCCCCCGCCTTCGTGTTGTAGCCGCGCGGGCGAAAATACTGCATCTGCGCCGGCAACGGGCCGAGCAACTCCACATCGCGCCGCGCCACGCGCTCCGCGCCGCCGCTGAGTGGAACGATCTCCGCATCCGACAGCGCCCGTTGCCAGACCGCAACGTGGTCCACGAGTCCCCGAAAGCTTCCAGTGATCCGGCCATTCTCCATCGCCGCGCCGATCAAACACGGCGCGCGACTCCGCCGTGTCTCGCCGACAGGGAACTCCTCGTCCACGAGCACACCGTCCACAAAGAGCTGCAACTTCGGCCCGGTAAACCGGACGACCAGATCGTGCCAATCCGTCAGTCCCATCGTCTGCGCCGGAAAACCGATGCGCATCAACCCGTGGCTGACATCGTCGTACAGCGGGAAATCCTTGTTGGCGATCTTGCCGAGCTTCTGCAATCGCGCCGCATCCGGCTGCGCCGCGCCCCAGATAAATTCGAGAAACGACTGGCTGCCGCGGATCGCCTTCGGCCCGTCCGGCGTGCCGAACAACCACCGGGCCACAGTCGGCACTTCGCGGTTCTTCTGGTGACGATCCGTCATCGGCAGTGTCGTGCCGTCCACCGCGCGCAGGAAACAGCCGACTTGCGTCTTGTCGCCGTAACTGCCGAACAGCGGGTAGTTCCACCGGCCCTGAGGGTCGCGCACGCGCAACGAGAGAGTGAAGGCCCGGCCGCGCACGTCAAGCACATCGTCGCCCGCGCCGATGACGAGGTGGCCGCCATCGAACACCGCCGCCTTCCCATCCCCGCCACGCCGCCGTGATTCCTCCGCCTCGGCGCCTTCCAACGCCACACCGAACTTCACCGCGCCAACGACTTGAAGGTGACGGTTGCGGGCTGAATCTTTTTCATCCGCCAAATGCCACACTCCCATCGCGTCGTCGAACGGCCTAGTTGCGGCCAGCGCCCACGTGGCACAGAACAACGCCACCAGCGCCGTTGACAGCGGATGGCCCCGAAGTTTTCGAATCATCCTATACACAGAGTCAATCATCTTCGGGTTCGGGAACCAGCTTCAACGCCAGCCGGCGGAAATCGCGCACGCGATGGAACGTGGCGCAGTCGGCATCGTGCCGGTTCGGGCCGTTGATGTTCGACCGGGAGATGATGGCCATATCGTTGCCGTCTATCACTGCGGCGGCGTACATGAACGATTGCTCCATCGTCTTTGCTTGTGCCACGCAGCCGGCTTGGAACCAGTTCAAACCATCCAAGCCGTAGAACAACATCAGGAACCGCCGGTCATTTCCGCCATCCTTGGTGCCGAACACACCCTGACTGTCTGTGACAAGGTTTGCTGTTGACCAAAACATCCGTGAGACATTGTCCCAAAGAATAAAGAATTTGAGCTGGCCACCGGGTCGGGGATGATACTGTGTGAACTTGAGATGGAGCGTTTCGCCATCGTCATTCAGATCATAGACGGCAGCCAGCCCCGCGGTGCTCTGTCCTGCCGGCTTGACGCAGGAAATCACGCGAATCTTGCCGGCTACTTCGATCACGTTGGGTTCGAGAGCATGAGAGCGCGTTCCCCGTTTCGGGTTCACCAGAGCCGGCGGCACTTCCGGAAAGGAAGCCGCATCGGACAGCCGCCAAGAACGCGGTTCCATCGGGTCTTTGGAGAGATCGCCGGCGACGACTCGCGGGCGGCGCTGTGGCGGGCCAAGTTGAAGGCGGGCCGGAATATCGCACAGCGCCCAGTAAAGACGATTGTCACGCATCACCATGCCCGTGTGGCAATTCCAGAAATGACCCCTGAACAATGTGACCGGCGCGGACCACGTTTTGCCGGCGTCGCTGCTGCGCAACAACAAGAGGTCGTCGTTCCGAAACTCTGTGCCGCCTTTCATGGCGAAGAGGTAGAGCGATCCTTGATGCACCCACGGCACAGCCGAGTAGTATGGCAACTCCGCAAGCGCCTGCCACGTCTTACCGGCGTCGGCGCTGCGAAGCACGTGTGTCCGGCTCTGCTTGGCTCGCCGTTCCTTGCTCCACTCGGCGCGTGGCACCACCGGCACCACCGCCACCAAAGCGCCGTCGTCGAGTCGCGCCAAGCCACAGCCCTCGACGTAGAACTCGCGGTCGGGATTATGAAAAACAACCGTATAATCCTGCGCCAGCAACAGCGAGGCAAGCGCAAGGGACTTCATGGGTTTTGCCAAACCTTCACGTCGTCAATCTGCATCGTGCCGGCGAGGCCGATAAGAAAGACGATGCGCGATTTCTTCACGTCGAACACGGTGCCGGTCGCGCGCAATACGACATTGTCCACTTTTGCCACGGCATCGTTGCCGCGAATCTCGACGTGTACTCGATGCCATTTGCCATCGGCGACATCCCCCGTCTTCCGGTCCAGCATCTCGGTGCGGTAGAACTTCGGGTCGGCGAGTTGTTCCTTGGTCGGCGGCGCGAGCTTGTGGCCTTTGGCTTTCTCGGCAGCTTGTGCCTGCTTCGATTCGAGGCTGCCGCGATCCTGTTGAAGCGCGGCGAACTTCGCGCCGAGCGCGACACGCAACAAATGCGCCGTGCCGCCAAACTGGCTGTCGCCGTCCACAAGGAACAACACCATACCGGGTTTCATCAGTTTCACCGAGAACTGGATTGTCAGATTGCGTCCTTCCATCGGCACACTGATCGCTGGGCCATGACTGTCGTCGGGCGAACAGACGCCCTGCAACGCGCCGTCCACGATGCTGAAACTTTTTGGTCGCCCGCCGGGTTGCCACTTTGCGGGCAGCGACGCGCCGGAGAAATCTTCGTTCAACAAGAGTTTACCGGGGGCCGGTTCGTTGGCGGCGGCAATAAACAGGACACAGGCTGCAACAACAATAATATTCGGTTTCATCGTGGACGCGAGTGTACCGCCGGCGCGCAATATTGCGCAAGTTTCCGTTTGCCTTTGCGTCGCGTTACGCTAGTTTCACGCGACCATGCAACCGTTTCACTTCGTGCTCGCCGTCGTTATTGCGGCGGCAACCCTGAATGCAGCCGACTGGCCCCAGTGGCGCTACGATGCCAATCGCACGGCGGAATCGCCGGAGAAATTGCCGGCGCAGGTGACGCTGCGCTGGGCGCGCGAGTTTTCGCCGCGCGTGCCGGCGTGGGAGGATCCGCTGAACCAGGACCTCATGTCGTTTGACACGGTGTTTGAGCCGGTGGTGCTCGGCAACAAGATATTCATCGGGTTCAACGACTCCGATAAGTTGCTGGCGCTGGACATCGCCAGCGGGCGCGAACTCTGGCGGTTCTACGCCGACGGCCCGGTGCGGCTCGCGCCGGCGGCGTGGCAGGGCAAAGTGTATTTCGCCAGCGACGACGGTTTCCTGTATTGCGTCAGCACGGAGAACGGGGCGCTGGTGTGGAAATTCCGCGGCGGCCCGACGGAGCGCAAGGCGCTCGGCAACAGCCGCCTGATCTCCGCGTGGCCGGCGCGCGGAGGCCCGGTGATTCGCGATGGCGTGGTTTATTTCGCGGCGAGCATCTGGCCGTTCATGGGCACGTTCATCTACGCGCTCGATGCGGTTACCGGCAAAGTGGTTTGGGCCAACGACAGCACCAGCGCCCAATACATCAAGCAACCGCACAACGCGCCTTCGTTCGCGGGCGTTGCGCCGCAGGGTTCTCTGGTGGCGACGGAGAAACTCCTGCTCGTGCCCGGCAGCCGGTCCATCCCGGCCGCGTTCGACCGCGCCACGGGACGGTTTCTTTATTTCCCGATCAGCGATTCCGGAAGAGCCATCGGCGGTTCGACGGTGATGGCGAACGAGAAGGAGTTTTTCGCCCACACACGCGCGCGCGGCACGCGCGCACACGACTTGGCGACAGGAAAGAAATCCACCTTCGCTGTCAACGAACCTGTTCTGGGGAAGACGCACATTTATTGTGCTTCGGATTACCCGACGAATTTCACGGAGCGCGCCGATGCCGAGTCGAAGTTGGAGGCGGCGCGTTACGGTCTGAGCCGCGCTGCCGGCGATTTGACGGATGCGCAGGCGCTGGGAGACCAAGTCGCCATTACGAAAGCCACTGCCTCGCGCGATTCAGCGGCCAAGAAGCTGCAGCAGGCCGAGAGCGCGGTCAAACGACTCAAGGAGTCCGGCCCGGCGCGACCGGCGAAAGTCGTCCAAGCATGGAAGGCCGACAAATCGGTGCAGTGGGAGATTGAAGCTGACGGCAGCGGTGATTTGATCCGCGCCGGCAACCGGCTTTATGCCGCAGGCTCCAACAGCATCGCGGCAATCGAGGCGCCCAAACAGGGCGGGCGTCCAGCCGTCGTGTGGACGCAACCCGTGAAAGGGACCGTGCGACGGCTGTTGGCGGCCAACGGCATGTTGTTCGCCGTCACGCTCGAAGGACGCATCATGGCCTTCGGCGCCGGCAGCGGCCAAGTCGCGACGGCTGACAAGCCTGTCGCTCGCGTTCCCGCGGCGCATGAACGGGCGCGCGCCATCATCGAGCGAACCGGCGTGCGCGACGGCTATGCGTTTGTGCTCGGCTTGGGCGACGGTGAATTGGTCGCGGCGCTGGCGGCGGCGGCGCAGTTGCACATCATCGGCGTGGATGCCGATACCGCAAAAGTGGATCGCTTGCGCCGGCAATTCGATGCCACAGGTCTTTACGGCACGCGCATCGCGTTGTTGGCGGCGGACCCGGCGGGCTTCGGCGCGCCGCCTTATGTTGCCAGCCTCATCGTGGCTGACGGTTCGTTCGCAGCGCGGCTCAACGACGCGGAGACGTTGCGAAAGGTTTATGAATCGGTGCGCCCCTACGGCGGCTCATTGTGGATTGCCGGCACAGTGAACGCCGCGGGATTGCCAAAGGCGAAAGTCGAGACTGTCGGCAATGCCATGCGCATTGTGCGCGAGGGCGCGTTGCCCGGCGCGGCGGATTGGACGCACCAGTACGGCGACGTGGCGAACACGGTGAAATCCGACGACGCGGTGAAATTGCCAGTCGGCTTGCTCTGGTTCGGCGGCAACACGCACATGGACGTCCTGCCGCGACACGGCCATGGGCCGTCGGAACAGGTGATTGGCGGGCGGCTATTCATCGAAGGCATGGATTGCCTCAGCGCGCGCGACGTTTATACAGGCCGCCGGTTGTGGAAGACAACCATCCCCAGTTTGAACACGGCGGGGATCTACTACGACAACACTCACCTCGCCGATCCGCTGACGACGTTATACAGCCAGCGTCACATGGCCGGCGCGAACGCGCGGGGCGCCAATTTCGTTGCCACGGCGGACAGCGTCTATGTCGCCGTCAGCAACCGGTGCGTGGTGCTCGACGCCGTCACGGGCGGTGTCACGCGGACCATCGCAATGCCCGCCGGCGCATCGTGGGGTTACATCGGCGTGTGCGGCGAGGTGTTGCTCGGCGGCGCGGGGTTTGCCAACTTCAGCAAACACTTTTCATCCGGCGGACTCGATTTCCTGACGGGCATCGGCGATTACGCCGCCAGCCTCGGTCTCGTCGCGTTTGACCGTCGCACCGGCCAAGTGCTGTGGCAGACCAACGCGCGGCACGGATTCATCCACAACGGCATCGTCGCCGGCGGAGGCCGCGTCTATTGCCTCGACCGCCTGCCGAAGAGCGCCGAGGCGAAAGCCAAACGCGCGGGGAAAGACGTGGCCGCCAACTATCGCATCGCGGCGTTCGATCTGCGCACGGGGCGGCCACTGTGGGAATACACCAAGGATGTTTTCGGCACGTGGCTGGCGTACTCGAAGGAGCGCGACTTGTTGCTTCAAGCCGGCGCGAGCGCCAAGGACCGTCTCAAGGACGAGGCGCCGCAGGGTATGTGGGTGTTGCGTGCCAAGGACGGTTCTGAGCTGTGGAAGAATCCCGAACTCAGATACTCCGGTCCCTGCATCCTCCATCACGATCTCATCATCACGACGCCGGAAACTTACAAACCGTCTGCGGGCGCCTACAGCCTGCTCGATGGCAAACCACACACCGTCATCAACCCACTCACCGGCGAGTTACAGCCGTGGCGCGTCTGTCGCACCGTCGGTTGCAACACTCCCGTTGCTTCCGAAAACATGATGACATTCCGGTCCGGTGCCGCCGGGTTCTACGATCTGCAACATCACGCCGGCACCGGCAACCTCGGCGGCTTCAAATCCGGCTGCACCGCCAATCTCATCATCGCCAACGGAGTCCTCAATGCCCCGGACTACACGCGCACGTGCAGTTGTCCCTACCAGAACCAAACGTCGCTCGCGCTTGTCTCAATGCCCGAAGTGGAAATGTGGACCTGCAATTTCACCGGCCTCGACATGCCCGAAGGCAAACGCATTACGCGCGTCGGCATCAACCTCGGCGCGCCCGGCGACCGCGTCGCCGATGACGGCACGTTGTGGCTCGAATATCCATCCGCCGGTGGCGCATCACCGCAATTGCCGGTGGCGTTCACTCCGTCCTCGACGAACAGTTTCCGCCGGCATAGCAGCGCCGTTTCCGGGGATGGCCCAGCCTGGGTCGTTGCGTCCGGGCTGCGTGACATCGAATCCATTATCATCACGCCGCAGACCTTGAAATCTCCGCTGCCACCCACGCCCACGGGCCAGAAAGATGACGACGACGGCGACAAGGACACCGGCAAGCGCAAGTCTGTTGCTGCGGAGTCATCGCCGACACCGCTACCGCCACAGTCATCCGCGCTCTACACGGTTCGGCTCCACTTCTTGGAGCCGGAGCGGGTTGAACCGGGCCAGCGTGTGTTCGACGTGCTGCTGCAAGGCCAAGTGGTGTTGAAGGATTTTGACGTTGCCAAAACCGCCGGTGGCACGCTTCGCGGCGTGACACGCGAATTCAAGAGCGTTGTCTTGAATCCACAACTGGAAGTGCGCCTGCAACAATCACCCGCTTCCAAGTTCGGCCCGCTGCTTTGCGGCGTCGAGTTGATCATGGAAGCGGCTTCGCGCTGAAACCCCTTGACCCCGCAGCCGTAAAGGCTGCGACTACGGGAAGGAAGGTAGCCGCAACCTTTATGGTTGCGGGGTAACAGGGAATTGTGGCCACGTGGCTACAGAAGGCCGACTGATTTCAGAAACGCCTCGGTCTTGCGCAAGGCATCTTCCCATAACACGGGGTCGAAGATGATGTGACCGTGTTTGCCGCCTTCATTGACGACGAGTTCGCAGCGGTTGCCGGCTTTGAGCATCGCCTCGTGAAACGCTTTCGCGCCTTTGAACGGTGTCGTGGTGTCGCCGGTGCCGTGGAAGATGATCGTGGGCGGCACGCCGGGTTTCACGTGATGCACCGGCGAAATCTCTTTCCAACGCTCGCCGATCTTGGCGTTGCCGTAGCCTTCCGTTGAGGTGTCAATGACCGGGTAGAACAGCACCAGCGCGTTCGGCATGCACGAGACGCTCGTGTCTTCGCCCGTCTCGTCCACGCCATCAAACAACGCCAAGCCCGCCGCGAGATGGCCACCGGCGGAACCGCCGTTGGCGGCGATCTTCTGCGGGTCAATGCCGAGTTCCGCCGCGTGGGCGCGAACGTAACGCATCGCCGAGCGCACGTCCTTGACGCAATCGAAGACCGTGGTGCCGGATTTTTTCTGGAAAAGGCGGTACTCCACGCTGATGGCGACCATGTCACACTTTGCAAAGTGTGCCGCCGTTGGATATTGCCGGCGCGGCGTCATGCCGGTCCAGCCGCCGCCGTGGATCGTGAGGAAACACGGACGCTTGTCGCCGCGCTTGAAGCCGGGCGGCTCGAAGATGTTGAGGTGCAGTTCGCGTCCGCCGACTTTCTTGTAAACCACCACGCGGGTCGGTTCCAATTTGGCAGCTTGTTCATCAATGAACCCGCGAGCAGGCTTGGTAGCCGCGTTGGCGCTGACGGACAACAGTAACGTGACGGCAAGGATGAATTTCATGACGGCCATATTACCAGAAACAATACGCCAAGGGGAAGGTTGCGTTGGTCTTGCCGCGGCCCGGGTTCCGGGTTCGGCGCAGGTCTCCGACCGCGCCGCTCTGTGACCGCAGGTCTTACGGAAGACCTGCGGTCGCCGCTTGTGCGAGGTCAGGAGACCTTCGCACAACAGCAGCAGTTGTCCTGCACGACATCACTGCGCCGTGAGCAGGCGATACCACGCGGATTCGATGGGGAAGAATTGCGAGAGGTAGAGCCGGTCGCAACGGTAATGCGTGATGACTTCGAGAATCGCCTCGCGGTGTTGCGCCACGAACGTCGCGTCGGGACAGAGCGTCACCACCCACGCGGCGAAACACGGCTCGCGCACGAGGTTCTTTTCCAGCGCCATCCGCGGCGAAGCTTTGCCCTGCACGCGCAGGCCGGCTTGGGCCACTTCCACGGTCTCCGCCTCGCTGTGTTGCGGTTTCCACACTTGATTCATCACGCGCCAGTCGTGCTCGAAATGTTCCGTGCCGTTGACGTTGAACTCGCGGCAGAGCGGCAGGCTTTGCGCGGCAAGCTCCGCGCTGGCGCGCAAACCTTGGGCGTAAACCTCGCGCAACTTGGCGTCGGTCTCCATCTCCCAGAGTGCGCGCAGGCAGACGACGCCTTCGGAACCGGTCCATGAGTGGCGTCGTCCCTGATTGGGATGGAACACCATGCCGGTGCGGCAGATTTCCAATCGCTGAAGAACGGCCTCGCGGTAACGTTGTTCCCAGCGTGCATCGTTGGTCAACACCGCCATCGCTTTCATCACGAAGAGCAATCGCGGCGCGGCTTCCCATGTCAACGGCGCAAACGTGCCGCGATATTTCGATGGCCCGCCGTCGCATGGCATCCGCCAATCGTTTTTGTCGAGCACGGCCACGATCTCGCTGAACTTCACGATCAACTCCTTGCGTTCCGCCGGCGTGGCCAGTCCATCCTGCATGTAGCGCCAAAGGCCGTAGAGCCACGGTGTTGTCTGGTCGTTGGACCCCATCGGATAGGTCGTCTTGCCGTCGCTGGCGACGCCGCGCGCGATGAAGCCCGGCGTGTTGCCGAGCGAGGAAACAAAGAGCAAACCGCCCACGAGCCGGCGCGCTTTGGCGCGGGCGGCGTCGTTACGTGTGAGTTTCCAGCGGTTGCACATCGCGTCGAGATACAGCCCATTGAACATCGGCCCGTCCTCAATCGGCACGCCCCACGAGAGCGCGTTGGGTTTGTGTTCGCGGCAATCCTGCGGCGTCGGCTGGAGGAACGAACCGTCGAGATCGGTGTAGTCGAGGATAAGGTTGTGTTTGTCCACGAAGCGCCGCCAAAGCTCGGCGTGCGCGTGTTCCGCGGCGTCCGCGCCGAGATCGAGCGTGAACGGGACGGGCTGGTTCCAAGTCCGCTGGCCGTCATAAACCGACGTGAACAGATGTGTGATTCGACCGCCTTCAATCAACAACCACGGACGCTCGCACCGAGTGGCCGTCAGTGTCGTGCCGTCGCTCCAACGAATTGTGTGATCGTAGGCGATTGGTTTGATCCACGGTTGCCAGTCGCGAATGCCGTCGGCGGAATACAAATGCGCGCCCCATTTCTTCTGCCCGGTCACGCTGGCACCGGCGTCCTCGCAGATGAGGTGATATTTGCCGGCTTGCTTGAAGAGGAAGAAATCCTCCAAGCGCGCTTTCGGCCAGACATTGGAGTTGGCGAGTGTGTACGGGCCTTCGTAGGATTTCGCGGTCGAGATGCACACGCGCAAGTCAACGGTGCGCCAGATGAGTTTCACGCTGCCGTCCGGCTCAAAATACGCGGCAGGATTGTTGGCGTCGGTGGCGAGGCCGAGGTCGAGCGGCTGGTCACGGCGCTTCCACGGACCGGTAACGGTTGGCGCGGTGGCGATGCCGATTTGCCGGTAACGCGAGCCGACATCGGAGGCGTTGTAGTAGAGGACAAATGTGTCGCCGGTCTTGTAAATCGCCGGGTTGTGCGCCATCGCGCTGTCCCACTTTCCCGCCGCGCGCACGCCGATGATGACTTCTTGAAACTTGTACGGTCCTTCCGGTCGGGATGCAGTGGCGCGCACAATTTCGGAGTGCTGGCGGTAGCCATCCGGAAATTTCGTCTCGACCGGCCAGCGCGACGCGAAGAGATGATACGTGTCGCCGACTTTGACGCAGGAGCCGCACCAGACAAAATACCCATCCATCGCGAACCCGCTTTGCTTGGCGACTTCGCCGGCGGACACATTTGCTGCCAGAAGCGCAATTCCTAAGAACACGACGTTCATTGTTTGCATGATGTTTCCTTATCGGAAGGTTTGGAGGCCACGCAGGCAACGTATTCATGTGTGACCGTGCCACCGCCGAGCCGACGGATGAACTCTCGCGTCAACGCTGGTCGCCGCGATGGATCGAGCGCATCGTAAAATGCCGTCCCCGCGCCGGACTTCAGGAGGTGTTCCAGCGCTTCCTCCGCCGTCGCATACTCGAACCTCACCGCACCTTCGCGCAGGTCCATCGGCTCCAACCCCACACGCGCCAGTTCCTCGCGCACGTGCGCGGCGTCGCGCGGGAAATCGAAGTACACCCGTTTCATCAACACGTCCGGCTCCGACGCGACAAGTTCCCAAAAAATCTCCAGCGGCTCGCGTGGCGAATCCTGACGGTGCACCACGAACCCCAGTCGTCCACCCGGCTTCAACGCCTGCGCCGCCGCCGCGAGGAACGGCGTGAACGAAATGTAGCCAAGCACCCAGCTTGAAAACACCGCGTCCAAGGCCGTTTCCGCGCGCAACGCCGCCAGCGCATCGGCACGTCGCCATTCCACGTTCGCGCGCGGTCCGACTCGCCGTCGCGCCTCCGAAAGCATCCCCTCCGAGATGTCCACCGCCAGCACCCGGCCCGCCCGCGCCGCCAACTGCGCTGTCGCAAACCCGGTCCCGCAACCGGCCTCGAACACCGTCTCGCCACCACGCAGCGCCAGGCGCTCGATCAATTCCGTCACCGGCCCACCGGCGCGGCTCAGCCAAAACTCATCGTAGTCGCCATGGATTCGGTCGTACGCCGCCTTCAACTCGGCAACGCCAACCTCGCCGCTGGCGTGCGCCTTCGCGCTCACGCGCACAAACTCCGGAACCTCGTGCTCCCGCGACACACACGCCGCGCAAACCCGCTCCGAGATTTCCGGCGACGCCGGCAACACGCCCGGTGGAATCCGCCCGCGCAGTTCGCGCCCAACGCAACCGGTGCGCGGTGTCCGGAAAAACTGCCGCATTCGCTGCAACGCCATCGCCAGCGGTTCGCGCGCTGCGTTGCCGAACGACAGCGGCACGAGGTTGCATGGACAGACTTCGCCGGTGCCGTCCACGTAAAGATGCGTCACACCCGCGCCGCAACCGAACCCC
>CAZNOK010000077.1:0-21156 GCA_964574605.1 uncultured Verrucomicrobiota bacterium | reverse complement strand
GCAACGCTTCGCTGGCCGCGAAACTGTACGGGGCGGGCGGCCGGCTACCGAGCCGGTTGCGCTTCCGCAGAGCCCGATCCTGCTTTCGGTCGGCGCGAGTCTGGACCCGGCAGGTGCGTTGTCAACCCCCTCTCTGCAAAAGTGACATCTTGCTGAAACGCAAACTGTGACATTTTGCTGGCACCACGACAACCGATTCTCATGTTGACAGCACCGCCCGGTTGCGGTTTTCTGCGCGGCATTGAACTCCGCCGCCTCCAACACCGTCTCGCGCGAACGACTCGTCCTTTGGGTGATCTGGCTGACGTACGGTTCGTTTTATTTTTGCCGTAACAACCTCGGCATGGCCGTGCCCGGCATCAGCGCCGAACTCGGCTACACCAAGGCGCAGATGGGCACGGTGCTGATGGCGTTGAAAATGGGGTACGGCATCGGGCAGTTCGTGAACGGCCAACTGGCCGAGCGGTTTCCGCCGCGCCGTCTGCTCGCGATCGGATTGCTCGTGTCGGCGGGACTCAATGTGCTGTTCGGCTGGGTGACGGCGCTCTATTTCATGACGTTCGTCTGGGCGTGCAACGGCTACGTCCAAGCGCTCGGCTGGGCGCCGTGTGTTCGCGTCACGGCCAACTGGTTTCCCATCGAACGCCGCGGCCGCGCGATGGGCATCATCGGCACCGGCTATCAACTCTGCGGCGCGCTGACGTTTGTCGTCGCCGGCTGGGCGGCGGAGAAATTTGGCTGGCGCGGCGCGTTGTTCGTGCCGTCGGCGTTGCTGGCAGCGAGCGCCGTGCACATGTGGTTTTTGTTAGAGGAGTCTCCCAGCGCCGGCGCTAACCGCATGACAACAACTCCGGCGCTCCAGAACCTCACGGTGACGCTCACCAATCCTTGGCTCTGGTTCGTGGCGCTCACGCTCGGGCTGCTCGACTCCTGCCGCTACGGATACACGGACTGGGGCGTGACACATCTCACGGAGATTCAAAAGGCCAGCGTCAGTTCCGCCGCTTTCCGGTATGCGGTGCTGCCGTTCGGCGGCATCGCGGGCGCCTACCTCGCCGGCTGGGCAACAGACCGGTTCTTCAATGGCCGGCGCGTGCCGGTCATAGCGATGTTGCTTGGCGCGCTGGCTCTGCTCACGTTCGCGTACGACACCTTGATCGGCTGGGGTCTGGCCGCCAGCATCGTGACACTGTTCTTGGTCGGCTTCTGCATCTTTGGTCCGCAAGTGCTGTTGGTGGGAACGTTGCCGGCGGACTTGGCGCGACGCGGCACGGCGGCGGCGGCGGCGGGGCTTGTCAATTTCATGGGCTATATGGGCGCAGCGGTCGGCAACCAGATGACCGGACAACTCGCGCAGAGTCACGGCTGGCCGGTGGCCGTGCGGTTCTGGGCTGGATGCGCGTTGGCGGGCGCGCTGGTCATCTCCTGCCTCTGGCAGGTCGAGCGCCGCCGCAACGGCGCTATCGATACCGGCCAAACTCGTCGTACGCCTTGACCAACGCCAGCACGTTCTCGACCGGCGTATCGCCTTGGATGTTGTGCGACGTGCAAATGATGTAGCCGCCGCCCGGCGCCAACGCCTCGATTCGCTCCTTCACTTCCGCGCGCACGTCGGCAGGCGAGCCAAACGGCAGCGCCTGCTGGATGCTGATGGCGCCTTGGAAACAAATCTGTTTCCCGAACCCCGCCTTGATCCGGCGGAAATCCATCTCCGCCGCGCCGGGCTGCAACGCTTGCAAGATGTCCAGTCCGCACTCGATGAACTTTGGCAGGAGCCGGTAAATCGAGCCGCACGTATGGTGCATCACCGGCACACCGGCGGCGTGGGCGATCTTGACGTAGCCCTCAAAGCCCGCGCGCAACCGGAGATCCCAGAGCTCAGGCGAGCAGAGCAATCCTTGCTGCTGGCCAAAGTCATCGCCTGTGACCACGATGTCAATCATGCCGCGCGCCGATTCGAGAATCCGCGTCATGTATTCGTTGTAGAAGCCCCTCAACCGGTCGGTGATCGCCTGAAAAAGCTCCGGCTCAACGAGCATGTCCATCAGCGCCTGATCAATGCCGCGCAGGTACATCACCGGTTTGAGTTGGGCGAACCGGTTGAGCCGGTCGCCCATGAACGCCACCACCCGGCCGCGGTCGCGCACGGCCTTCGCCTCCGCGCACACCGGCGCGTAATCGAACCAGTCCGGACTCGGCCAGAACTTGTAGTCGTCCAATTGCCCCACCTCGGTGACCTCCGCCAGCGGAAAACGAGTGACCGAGTGATAGCTCTGCGCCTTGTCGCCGACGCCGACGATTTGCTTGATGCGCGGCACGCTCCAGATGTCGTTCTCGGAGCCGTCGGGATGCACGAGCAGCTTCGGCCCGATGTAGCGCGGCCCCTCGATGTAGCGCACATCAATGTCGAAATGGTCGAGCACCGCCGCCGCGTTGGGAAGGTTCAGCCGCCGGCAAAGCTTGCCGTAGGTTTCCGACGTGGCCCAGAAATCGCGGGGTACGCGGTCTGGCTCCTGATGTTTGAGCGCCCGAAAAACTCTTTCACGCGAGTCCATATCGTATCGCTGGCATCGTAGTGCTTCCCGCTTTCTGCGCAAGCGCAAACGCGACAAGTAGTCATCACGCTCCGCGTGATGGTTTTGAGAATGAGCCTCACGCGGAGCGTGAGGAGCACTTTTCCTCCCATGTCCGGTCAGAAGGAACGATCGTTCCGTTTGACCGGACATGGCAGGCAGACATTCTTTTACAGGTCTTTTACTTAACAGACGGCAGCGCTGCATTAGACTCGAAGCGTGAGAACAACCTCTCAACCGATGGAGGATGCCATGCGCCGCTTGTTCAGCCTGATCGCTTTTGTTTTTGCTGCCACGCAATTGTCCGCGATGAACGCCACCGTCCGCGAAGTGCGTTACGACGGCAAGCTCTCCGACAACGAAGCGCGCTTCGTTGCCGAGCTTGATCTTGAAGTCACCGGCAAAGGTGAAGCCGTGGTGCCGTTATTCGACGGCGACGTGGCCGTGCTGACGACGAAGTTTCCGGAGGGCCTGACGCTGGAACGCAAAGGCCCGGCGTACACGCTCGTTATCACCAAGGAAGGCCGGCACAAACTCAAGCTCGACCTGCTCGCGAAGATCACAAAGGCCGAACCGTGGAACCAGATTGCGTTCAACGGTCCTATCGCCGCCATCGCATCGGTGAAGGCGCAGGCTGCGGGCGATGGCGCTCGCGGCGCCACAGGCGCCGTCGAAGTTCAGTTGCTCAAAGGCACCGTTTCCGAAAGTGGCCCGGCGCGAGTTGCCGGATTTCTCGGCACGGAGCAGTCCGTTGCGATACGCTGGCAAAGCAAAATCGCCGAGATCACGCGGAAGGCGTTGTTGACGTGCGACAGTTCCGTCACCGTCCAGATCACGCCAACGGTTGTAAAGTACAACACGGCGCTGAAATACGAAATCCTCCAAGGCAACGTGACCCGGTTGCAAATCTCGCTCCCGGCAAATCAGGCGCTTACGAAGCTTCAGGGCGAGAATGTTCGTGACTGGCAGGTGCGAAGTGCAGAAGCCGCAGGTAGGGTTGCGTCGCCGACGCGACCGCCGGGTGAAGGCAGCGGACGAGACGGCGTCTCGTCCCTACCAACAACAGAACAGGTTCTTTCGGTCGAGTTCGTCCGGCCCGTCGAGAAGAGTTACGTGCTGACGTTGTTCTCCGAGCAGACTGTCGAGAGTGCGTCTGCCAGCGTCAACGTCGCGCCGCCGCAACCGCTCGAAGTCGAACGCGAAGCGGGCGCGATGACGGTGTCGGCGGAAGACGTGCTCGTCGAGACCGAGAAGGCCGACGGCTTGCGACAAGTCAACGCTGCCGCGGGCGCGCTCGCGGCATACCAGTTCCACGCCCGTCCCATCGCGCTCGCATTGAAGCTGCGGCGGATCGAGCCGCTCATCAACGTTGTTGACCGCGTGACGACGCGACTGGAGGAAGCGCGGTTGCTGGTCACGCACGCGCTCACGTTGACCATCGAGAAAGCCGGCATCTACACGCTCGAACTCGCGCCGCAGCAAGGCTTCGTTGTCGCCGACGTGCGCGGCGATGGCGTGGAAGACTGGAAATCATCCGGCGGCAAACTGACGGTGACGTTCGCGAGTCGGGTGCTCAGCAAACGGACGTTGGACGTGCAGTTGGAGCGGGCATTCCGCACTGTAGGCCGCGTGCCCCCACGCAGCGGGGCAGGCCCAGCGCCCGCTGAGGTCAGCGGGCCTACATTCCCTGAACGCATCACCATCGCGCCGTTGCGCGTGACGGGCGCGGCGAAGGAGACCGGGCAGGTCGGCGCGGCGGCGGTCGCGGGCATCCAGATCAAGACGGCGGCGGACGGCCTTGCGGGGCTGCGCGAGATTCCGATCAACTCGCTGGCGAACCGCACCGACGAAGTGCTCGCCTACAACGCCGAGCAGGCGGACTGGAAACTGACGTTGACCGCCGAGCGGCTGGCCGCGCGGATCACCGCCGACATCTTCAACCTCGTCACCGTCGGCGACGGCATCGTTGGCGGAAGCGCGACGATCCGTTACGCCATCCTCAACCAAGGCGTGCAGGAATTTAGAGTCAAACTGCCGGCGCTCTGGAAGAACATTGACTTCACCGGGCCGAACATCCGCCGCAAGGAACAACAAGGCGATGAATGGGTCATCGGTCTTCAGGAAAAAGCATGGGGCGGCTACACGCTCGTCGTGACCTACGACATGCAATTCGACCCGCACAAGGCCGCGTTGCCCGTCGGCGGCATTCACTGCGCGGGAGTCGAGCGCGAGACCGGCAGCATCGCCGTCACCAGCGCGGCAAATTTGCAGATTGCCGAGGGCAAGAAGAGCGCCGGCGTCGAGGCTTCCGGGGTTGTGCGAGGGTCTCCTGACCCCGCACAGGGAACCGGCGGCGCGGTCGGGAGACCTGCGCCGAACGACGTGGGGATGACGGCGACGATTCGCCGCGTGGACGAGGGGGAACTGGCGGCGCACGACCGCGCGTTGATCACGCGGCCGGTGTTGCTCGCGTACCAGTACACGGGCGACGCGTACGAGGTCATCACCGAGGTCACGCGGTTTGACGAATTGCCGGTGCTCGAGGCGGTCGCGGACCGGACGCAATTGACGACGGTGGTGACCGAGGACGGCCAGACGTTGACGCAGGCGTCGTTCCTCGTGAAGAACAACGACAAACAATTCCAGAGCTTCACGCTGCCCGCGGGCGCGGAGTTCTGGTCGTGCTACGTCCGCGGCGAGCCGGCGAAACCGGAGCGCAGCGGCGACAAACTGCTGGTGCCGTTGCCGCGGGGCGCGAACCGCGACGAGGCGTTTGCGGTGGACATCGTCTATAAGAAATCGGTCGGCTCGCTGAAAACGCTCTGGCGCGACATCGAGTTGTCGGCGCCGGTGACGGACATGCAGACGACATACGCCGAGTGGGAACTGTTCGTGCCGACGGCGACGCGTCTGGCCAGTTTCGGCGGCAACATGATCGCCGCGCGCGGCACGACCTACAGCCTGCGCGACGCTTGGCGTGAGTTCATCCGGTTCTACGACAATTTTGTGAGCGAATATTTCCCGGCGATGATCGCGTGCGCTGTCTTGTTTGTGCTGGCATTCCTGATGGCCGCTGCGTTTCGTCGCGGCTGGCGCGGCGCGCTGGCGGTCGTGGGAGTGGTGGCGGTGTTTGTGTTGCTGGCGGGGATGCTGATGCCGGTGCTGATGAGTTCACGGCGAGCTAGCGAAATGAGACGAACGCAAGTGCTGTCAGAGACAGAAGCTGCGCGGCGAGACGGGGGCGGCACCAGCGGTGAAGGTGGCAGGGCAGGAAAAGAAGTAACTGAAGAAAAACTGGTGGAGTTGAAGGTCAAAGTGCCGAAGCCGATGTTCGTCGGCACGCCGTTGCCGGTGAAGGTGCCCAACATGGAGCGGGCTAACGAGTCTGAAGACTTGCGTTCGCGGGCTGCCCGCGAAGGCGTGATCGTGTTGGGTGGTGGTAACAGATACACTGGTGGCACTGTTATCAACGGCGGCACTTTACAGCAGGGCGTAGGCGGCGTGCTTGGTGGTTACGCCACCTACGGCGGTACGTATGTCGCCGGTGGCCTATTGCGGCCGGCTGCGCCACCAACTCCGGCCGCGCCGCCGGCGGAGGTTGCGGCGAGAACTGATTTTGGCCGGACTGATCTTGGATTGGTCGCTGATTATTCCCGCGTGACAGCGGCGTCAGTGGCCGGGTTGCGGCCGATTCGGATTGAGATTCCGAAGGCGGGGACGCGGTTCGTGTTCACGAAGGTGTTGAACGTGCGGAGCGAGCCGCTGTCGGTGAGCGCGATGGCGCTGGACAACGACGTGTTCAAGATTGCGCGCGGCATCGGTCAAGCGCTGGTGTTCGTCGCGGGGCTGGCGTTGCTCGGATGGCAATGGCGGACGACGCGTCGCCGGAGTTTGCTCATCGCGCTCGGCATCGCGCTGGCCGTGGGCGGCGTGGGCGCGCTGTTGTTGTCGGCGCGGGTGCTCGATGCGGCGCTGATTCTGGCGGCGCCGTTGATCGGGTTGGTGGTGTTGGGCTGGTTGACGCGCAAAGCGTGGCGAGCGATCCCGGCGAAGACGGTCGCTGGCACAGCGACCGCTACACCACCGCCGGTGATTTCATTGCTGACACTCGCACTGATTGGCGCGGCGAGTGTGCAGGCGGCGCCGATGGAGAAGGTCACGATTTTGTCGGCGTCGTACACCGGCGTGGTGACAGAGACGACCCCGCCTGCGGCGGGGCAAGCGGCACCGGCGGAGACGCGCGGCGTGGCACAGTTCGAGGCGGTGCTGGAGTTGAGCGCGACGGAGACGAACCAGACGGTGCGGCTCTTCGGCGAAGATGTCGCGGTGCAGGAGTTCAGTGGCCCGAAAGCCGAGGTGAAACGCGGCTGGTGCTCGTGGTTCAGCCGGAAGGAGACGACGGAGGCGCGGTTGGTGCGCGACGGCAAGTCGGTCGGCGTGTTGTTGCCGGACAAGGGGACGGCGTCGGTGCGGTTGAAGTTCCTCGTGAAAGTCGGCGGCGACGTGACGAAACGGAAACTGGAGTTCGGTATTCCGCCGGCGTTGGTGTCGCGGTTGGCGGTGACGCTGGAGGAACCGCAGGCAGTGGTGGAGTTGCCGACGGCGGTGTCGTTCAAAACAACCAATCTGTCGGAAAGTGGGAGGGGCCTTGGTGCCCCGACCCTGCCCGGTCGCGGCGCTGAGGCCGCTCCCACGTTGTCCGGAAAGACGCGCGTCGAGGCGGTGATCGGTTCGGGCGAGAAGGTTGACTTGAGTTGGACGCCGCGAATGAAGAAGGCGGGAGAAATCGCGGCGACGGTGTTCTGCCAGAACACGTCACTGGTGACGTTCGGCGGCGGCGTGGTGAACACGCGCTCGACGCTGGACTTCAACGTGACGCAAGGCGAGTTGCGCCAGATGCAGGTGAAACTGCCGGTGGGGCACCGGTTGATGCGCGTCGAGGGCGAAGGCATCCGGACGTGGAAGCTCGACGCGGAACCCGGTCGCGGCGCTGAGGCCGCTCCCACTTTGGTGAGCGTGGAGTTGTTGAAAGGCGTGTCGCCGGCGTACCGGTTGACGGTGGAGACGGAGCGGTCGTTGGAAACAGCCGTTGTGCGCGGGTCTCCTGACCGCGCACTGGGCGGGACCGAAGGTCTCCCGAAACGGACTGAAGACCTGGCGGTCGGAGCGGACGGCGCGGTCGGGAGACCTGCGCCGAACAATCTGATCGCGGTGCAGGTTCCGCATGCGGAAAACGTGAAACGGGAAACGGGACTGATCGGAGTCAAGGCGAGCGATGAGTTGAGCGTGACGGTCGAGTCGGCGACGGAACTGCAGAAGGTGGACGTCGAGGAGTTCGCGCGGGCGACGGGCGGCCTGATATCCAAAGGAACAGGCGAGACGCCTGTTCAACTAAGCAGCGCGTACCGGTTCCTGAAGCCGGCGTTTGAGTTGAAGGCGCGCGTCGAGGCGGTGCAGCCGCAAATCGAGGCGGCGGTGCGGAATCAGATTCGCGTCGGCACGGAGCAGATCAGTTTGTCGGCGACGGTCGAGTACACGATCAAACGGACCGGCGTGTTCACGTTGCGGCTGGCGTTGCCGCCGGAGTATCGCGTCGAGCGCGTGACGGGACAGAACATCGCGCAACACGTCGAGAAGAAAGACGGTCGCGGCGCTGAGGCCGCTCCCACTCTGGAAGTGACGTTGAAACAGCGGACGATGGGCGCATACACGTTGCAGGTGAACTTGCGCCGGACGCTGACGGAGCTGCCGAAAAAGCTGGAACTGACCGGCGTGCGGCCACTGGATGTGCAGAAGCTGACCGGGTTTGTGTCGGCGAGCAGCGAGGAAGGCGTGCAGTTGCGGAGCGAAGGCTTCGACGGCCTGACGGAAGTGCCGTCGGCGATGGTGGCCGAGTGGGCAGGCCGAAGCGGCAACGCGCTCGCGTTCAAGTTGCTGCCGGCGGAGACGGGTGTGACGGCATGGAAGTTGACGGTGACGACGGAGCGGATTGATTCGTGGGTGCGCGCCGAGGTGATGAACTGGGCAACGGTGACGGAGACGTTGCTGAGCGGCCGGTCGCTGGTGCGTTACGAAATCCAGAACGCGCCGACAAAAGAGCTTCGTCTCAAGGTTCCCGCGGCGTGGCGCAATGTCGAGATTCTCGGCGCGAACATCCGCCGCAAGGACGAGCAGAACGGTGAGTGGCGCGTCGAGTTGCAGAACAAGGTGCGCGGGACGATCATGCTGACCGTGACGTGGGAGCGTCCGTGGAACGTGAAGGAAGGATTGTTCGATCTGCCCGGCGTCGAGGCGCTCGGCGTCGAACGCGAAAACGGCACCATCGCGGTGCTGGCGCGGCCACCGTTGAAGGTCGAGTCGAAGGAAATGTCGGTCGAGCTGCTGAAGATTGACCGGCGCGAGTTGCCCGATTGGGCCGAGGCGGCAGGCCAGACACCGACGCTGGCGTTCCGTTACCTGCGCCCCGGCTACAAGCTGTCACTCGCGGCGCAACGATTCGAGGAAGCGGAAGTCTTGCAGGCGCTCGTGGACAATGTGACCCTGACGACGGTGGTGAGCGAGGACGGCCAGATGATGACGGAGATGAGCCTCGCGATCCGCAACAACGCCCGCCAGTATCTCGAAGTGACGTTGCCGGCGAATGCGACCAATGTCTGGGCCGCGTTCGTGGCAGGGCAGCCGGTGCGGCCGAGCGTGCGCGGCGGCAAACTGCTGGTGCCGTTGGAGCGGAGCGGCGCGGACGGAGCGGCGATTGCGGTGGAGTTGATCTTCATCGGCGGCGACAAGTTCCCGCGGACGCGAGGCACGGTGGATCTGGCGTCGCCGGCGCTGGACGTGCCGTTCAAGAACGGACGTTGGGATTTGTATCTGCCGCCGGAATACAACTACAGCCGGTTCGATGGCACGATGAAACGGGAATTGCTGGCAGTGGTGGCCAAGGCAACGAAGCCGGTAGTGGAGTTGTTCAGCCTCGGCGATTACACCGTGACCGAGCAGCGCAACAAGGCGTGGCGCGAGTCGGAGTTGCAGTCCTCGATCAGTAACGTGAGAGCGCAACTGAAGAGTGGCAAGCTCAACGAGGCAGCGCAGAACTGGAATCGGTACCGGGGCAACAATGAAATTGTAAGCGATGAGTTGAAGCAGTTAGACAAGGACGTGCGCCAAGCGCAGGGCAACCAACTGATCGAAGCCCAGAAGTTGTTTATGATCGGCAACTCAGCGGTGCCGCAAGCGCCGCAGACTTTACAAGCACCCCGGGAATACACGCTCCACACGGCGAGGCAGCCAAAGCCACAGCAACAAGTGGCGCAGCAAGTGCAGGTCACGCAGTGGGGGATGATTGATGCCGATGCCGCCGAGCAACAGGCGGACAAGGTGGCGAAGGCGCAGGAGATCACCGTGGCGAAGGCGTTGCCGTTGCGGGTCAACCTGCCGAAGCGCGGCGTCCACCTAACGTTCACGCAGACGTTGCAGACCGAGGTTCGCAAGCCGATGACGCTCCAGTTCCTCGCCGCCGAGAGCAAAGGTCTCGGCGTGACGGCCACCGTTGGCTTGGCGTTGGCCGGGTTCGGCGCGTTGTGGGCACTGGTGGGCTTGGTCCGGCGACGGAAGTAGCCGGCTCAGGCGTCGGCGGCTTCGGTGGCCTGCGCGAGGACGGGCGACATGCCCTTGTCCTTCGCCAGCAGGGTCAACACGCCGCCGACAATCAGGGCAAGGCCGGAAAGGATTTGGCCCGCGGTCATGGTCTCGCCAAACAAAAAGTACGAGATCAACAACGTCCCGAGCGGGCTGGTCAACAGCACCGTCGCGCACACCGACACGGTCAGCCGTTGCATGGCGTAGTAGTAGAACGAGTGGCCGATGCCAATGCAGAGTATGCCGGAGACGATCAGGATGACGTTGACGTGCCACGGCACGCGGTTCCATTGTCCAAGGTTGCCCCAGCGCAACGCCACCAGCAGCAGCACCACGGTCGTGTAAACGCCGACGATGCCGAAGGCGACCATTGAGCCAAGCTCGGCGGCTGGCCGTTTCACCACGACGCTGTATGTGGCCCACGACATTCCCGCGAACAACGCCAGCGCCACACCGAGGTTCGCCTCCATCTTGTCGAGGTCGCCGCGCAGCAACGCCAGCCCGACCGTGCCGAGAAGCGTCAGTGCCAAGCCGGTCATGAAGCGCCGGGAACGCAGGAGCCAGCGTTCCTCGGCGTAGAGCGCGAACGCCAGCACCGCCGCGAACAACACGCTGGACTTGTTCAGGAACGCAGCAAGGCCCGGGTTGATCCAGTTCAACGACACCGTCCATGAAATCTGGTGGCAGAGGTTCGGAACGGTCGCCACCAGCAACAACAGGAGCAGGCGACGGTTGGTTCTGCCCGATGATTGCCGTGCGTGGCGAACCAGAAATGGCGCCATGACCAATGTGCCGGCGGCGTAGCGGTAAAAGTTCTGCGTGTGCGCATCGTAGCCTTCGCGGATCAGATACTTCACGAACACGCTCGACAGACTCCAGACCGCGAGCACGATTGCCAAGGCAATGATTCCTTTTTGTCGTTCCGTCACAATGGCCGCGCATCCTAGGGGAAACGTGTGCTAGAATCAAACCATGCTGACGCCCGAAATCCTGCTGGCCGCTTATTGCCGGGGAATCTTTCCCATGGCGATCAACGACCAGCGCGAGGTCGGCTGGTTCTCGCCGGACCCGCGCGGCGTGATTCCGCTCGATGACCGGTTCCACATCCCGCACGGGTTACGTCGGACACTGAAGAAGAACCCGTTCACCGTGACGTTCGACCGCGAGTTCGAGGCCGTGATGCGGGCGTGCGCGGACCGGGACAACACGGGAACATGGATCTCGGAGGAGTTCGTTGTGAGTTACTGCGAGTTTCACCGACTCGGCTTCGCCCACAGCGTCGAGACGCGGCTCGCCAGCAAACTTGTCGGCGGATTGTACGGCGTGCACATCGGCGGCGCGTTCTTCGGCGAGAGCATGTTTCACCGGGCGACGGACGCCTCGAAGGTGGCGCTCGTCGCGCTGGTCGAGCGGCTGCGCGACCGGGGATTCGTGCTGCTCGACACACAATGGCAAACTCCACACTTGGTGCAGTTCGGCACGATGGAGATTCCGCGCCGCGAGTATCTGCGGCAACTAAAGCGGGCGATCTCGTTGCCGTGCGCGTTCTGACTAGCGGTACTGGAGCAGCCAGATCGTTTCGAGTGTCGCGGCAGCGTTCATCAGCGCGTGGAGCAGAATGCAGAGCCAGACCGAGCCAGTTCGCACCCGCACCGTTCCCAACAGAAACCCTGCCGCCAGAATGTAGAGCATCCCAATCCAGTCGTATTGGAGATGAATCGTTGCCCATGCCAGTGAGGTCAGTGTGATCGCGCCGATGCCGCCAAGCCGGCTGTGTTGCAGGCCGGTGAACAGAAAACCACGAAAAAAAACCTCTTCGAACAACGGCGCCACCACCACCAACGTCACCCAGATCAACGGCACGTTGCCGGCGCTGCGGTACGCATCCACCATCACATCCGGCACGAGGGGACGGCCCAGCGACACTGACACCCAGTCGGTTGTCACGCAATACGCCACCAACGCCAGCACCGACGGCCAGACCTGTCGCCACGTCGGTAACTTCAGCGCCAGATACTCCCCTGCCGTCATCGGCTTGCGGAGGCTGGCAAACAGCACGGTCAATCCGCCGGCCAGCGGCGCGGAAGTCAGCGTGGCAAGGCACAACAACAGGCCATTGCTTTCCAGCTCCTTGTTGTCTGTGATCGGCAGATGTTGTACCACGACGAACCCAACCGTCACGAACGTCTGCACCGCGATAAACACGCCAAGAATTGCCATGCCCAACCCGACCGTCGCCCAGAATCCCCACGGCTTCGGTTGAATCAGCGGTGGCGTACCGCTTGTCATTTCTTTTTCGCCCTCGGTGCTGTCTTCTTGCGCAGCTCGATCGGCACATCGTTCGACTGCCGTGTTCCGGAAGTGCTCCGGCCATCGGCGACATATTTCTCCAGCAGCTTCGTCAATCGCCCGACGATTTCCGGTTGGTTCTTGTATTCATTGGCGCGTTCGCCGATGTCCTTGCTCATGTCGTAGAGTTGCGTCGGCGGCAATCCCTGCGCCTCTTTGCTGCCGGGACGGGGCGCGCTCCAGCCACCGGAGTCGGCGCAAAGTTCGAGTTTCCATTTACCTTCACGAATCGCAAACGAACCGTTGATCGAGTGGTGGACAACGGCGCGCGACCACGTCTTGCCACGCAGCGCCGGCAGAATGCTGACACTGTCTTCGCCGGCGCTGTCGGGCAACTTCGCGCCGAGGATGTCGGCGCACGTTGCCATCAGGTCGGTGAGGCAAGTGAGTTGGTCGCTTGTTGTCCCGGCTTTGACTCTGCCGGGCCAGCGGACGACGAACGGAATGCGATGACCGCCGTCGAAGATGTCGGCTTTGTAGCCGCGACGCTGCTCGCTGGCAAAGTGGCCGCGCTCTTCGAGGAACTTGGTGTTGGCCGACGGCGAGCAACCGTTGTCGCTGGTGAAAATGAGAAGCGTCTTGTCGGCGACGCCGGTTTTGTCGAGCGCCTTCATCACTGCGCCGAGTGTCGCGTCGGTCTGCATCACGAAATCGCCGTAATCGTTGAGGCCGCTTTTGCCCTGCCATTCCTTGCTCGGCACAATCGGCGTGTGCGGCGAGTTTAACGGCAGGTAGAGAAAAAACGGAGACTTGGCTTTGCCGATGAACTCAACCGCCTTGCGCGTGAGCGTCGGTAACACGTCCACTGCCTCGAAGCTCGACGCGGCGGGGCCGGTGCGGATCCATTTCTTCGTGGCAGTGGGCGCCTCGGTAAAGCGGTCGTTCTCGATGAACGCAAACGGCGTCATGTCCAGCGACGCGCTGATGCCAAAGTAATAATCGAACCCGCGCGTGGTCGGTCCGTCGGCGATGCGACCGTGCACGTCGAACTGCTCGGCGCTGGAATCTTCAATTCTGTCTTGGTATGTCACGCCCGGTTTGGCCGGCATGGTCATGCCGAGGTGCCATTTGCCGACGCAAGCGGTCGCATAGCCGTGTTGTTTGAGCAGCTTTGGCACGGTGAGCCGGTCGGCGGCGATCAACGGGAGACTGAATCCGCCGAGCACGCTGTGCTGGAGGCGTGAGCGCCAGTTGTAACGGCCGGTGAGAATGCCGTAGCGCGTCGGCGTACAGACCGCTGAACTGGAGTGCGCGTCGGTAAAGGCCATCCCTTGCGACACGAGGCGATCCATGTTCGGCGTCGCGATCTTGTTGCGTTGCGGGTTCAAGGAGTGCACGTCGCCGTAGCCGAGATCGTCGCAAAGGATGTAAACGATGTTTGGCTTGTCCGCTGCCAATGCGCTGGCAGCCACCAACAATATCAGTAGTCTCTTCACGGTAATCGTCCTGTCTTTGCCGCTTCCGCGGCTGTTTTGCCGGCGGCTTCGCCCATCGCGACGGCGTTGCCGGTGACGCGGTAACTGGCGTGCGCGATGAAATCGCCGCTAATGCACCGACCCACCATCAGCAAACCGTCCACGTCCTTCGCGATCAGTGCGCGCAACGGAATATCGTACGGTTTCGTCTTGAATCCGCCGTGCGAGATCGTCTCCTGCTTGTTCTTGTCCAACGTGGCAGCGTGGATGTCCACGTTGAACGCCGCCCGGCAGACGGCATCCGCGTGCCGGCGTCCCTCGCGCAGGTCATCGGCGGTCACTGTGTAGCGACCGTGGATTCGACGGCCATCGCGCACACCGATCTGTTCGGCGCTAGCCACGACACACATTCCCTCCCACGGCCCGCCGAGTCCGCGTAACGCGCCCACGACCCGGTGAACCTCGGCACGCGCACGCAACGTCGCGGCGGTGACCTGCCGGGCATCGAACGGCTTGACGCCGTATTCGTGGTTGATCATCACCATTACAAGATTATCGCGCACGTGAAACAACGTCGGGTGGCCATACGAAGTCGTCACGCCGGCACGGTGCAGCTCGCGTTGGAATGCCTCGACGGCCTGAATGTGCCGGCCATCGCTCCTGTAAAATGACATGAACTCGCCGAGCGCCGCCGCGTCGCGCACTAAAGCTAGCGCGTTGAGCGTCATCGGCTGGCATTCACAGTCCGGCTCGTGTCCGAAGTCCCAGCCGCAACCGGCCAGCGCGCCGAGGTCGCCGTCGCCGGTGGCGTCAATGAACATCTTTGCTCGCCACGCTTCGCGGCCGGACTTCGATTCGGTCACGATGGTTGCGAGGCGCCGGCCTTCGCGATACGCGGCCACCACCGGCGCAAGCAGCAACGTCTTCACGCCGGCTTCCTCGCACATTTCTTCGAGCAATAGCTTCATCGCCTCCGGTTCATAGACGAAACGGCTCGGATTCTTCTGGCGGCGGGCGTTGCGCTCGTCGAGTTTCCGCTTCAACTCGTCGGTCAGGCCGGGCTTGTCAAAATCGAAAATGTACGTCAGCAGTCCCGCCGTCCAGACGCCGCCGAGACAGTCGTGCATTTCGAACAACCGTGTCCGCGCGCCTGCGCGTGCCGCGCTGACCGCCGCGGCAAATCCCGCCGGGCCGCCGCCGCACACAATCACGTCCGCGTCATCGCGCAGCGGCACGTTCATCGCCATGCCGACAGCGCCGCCAATCAAGCTGCCGAGAAACGCGCGACGCGGAACCGGCGTGTTCATAACGTCTTCGCTGCCGCTTTGCCGGCGGCTTCGCCCATCGCGACGGCGTTGCCGGTGACGCGGTAACTGGCGTGCGCGATGAAATCGCCGCTGATGCAACGCCCCGCCATGAAGAGGCCGTCCACATCCTTCGCAATCAGCGCGCGCAATGGGATGTCGTACGGTTTGGCGCGGAACCCGGTCTTGGCGATGCCTTTTTCTTTTGTCGGGTCAGTCGAATGCACGTCAATATTGAACGTCACCCGGCAGACGGCGTCCTCGTGTTTGCGCCCCTCGCGCAGGTCATCGGTGGTCACGGTGTAACGCCCGTGAATCCGCCGGCCTTCGCGCACGCCAATCTGCGCGGCGGTGGCGACGATGTGGAGGTTCTTCCACGGCGCGCCGAGCGAACGCAGTCCGTTGACGAGTAGGTGCAGTTCCTTGCGGGCGCGCAACGTCGCGGCGGTGAGATCGCGGGCGTCGGTGCCGCGAACCTTGTACTCGTGGTTGGCCATCAACGCGAACAGGTCGTCGCGCAACCGGAACATCGTCGGCTTCGCATACGACGGCGAATGCCCGCCTTTCTCCATCGCCGCCCGCAACTGGTCTTTCGGGCTTGACCAGTCTTTCGTATCGTCGTTGCGATAAAACTCCTTCACCTCGTCCGGCGCGATGCCGCTGACCAGCGCCATCAACGACATCGGCTGGGTCAGTCCCGTTTCCGGATGGCCGAAATCGAACCCGCAACCGGCCAGCGCGCCGAGGTCGCCGTCACCGGTGCAGTCAATGAAGACTTTGCCGGGCACGGCTTCGCGGCCGGACTTCGACTCGGTGATGACGTGCGAGAGGCGTTTGCCCTTGCGTTGGGCGGCGCAGACGCGTGTGAACAATTGGATCTCAACGCCCGCCTCAGCGCAGAGTTCTTCCAGCGCGAGCTTCATGATTTCGGGGTCGTAGCCGTTCTTGTTGGTCGAGGAGCGGCCATCGTGTTTCTTGAGCCGCTCGAAGATCTCCATCATCAGGCCGGTCTTGTTGGAGTGGTCGAGAATCCAGCTCAGCAACCCCGTCGTCCAGATGCCGCCGAGACAGCCGTGCAATTCGAGCAACAACGTTTTTGCGCCCGTGCGTGCCGCGCTGATCGCCGCCGCAACACCCGCCGGGCCGGCGCCGCAGACGACAACGTCCGCCCCGGGCCGCACCGGCAAGTCACGTGCCGGCTCTTGGAAACCCGCTGCATTTGCCGGCACACGACCGAGCGCGGCACCGGCCAACACGCTGCCGAGAAAGGTGCGGCGGTTCATGGCATCTCCCGAATCTTGATGTTGCGGAACCACGCTTCGTCTTGGTGGTCGGTCAACATGATGTGGCCGCGAATCTTCTCGCCGAAGTCCGGGTACTTCTTGAACTTGCTGTTCGCAATCCCGGTCTTCACAGCCTCACTGCCAAGTTCGTATTCGAGAACTTTTTTCCCGTTCAGCCAGTGCTCGACGCGTTTGCCGTTGACGACAATTCGCGAGGTGTTCCACTGGCCGGGCGGTTTCAACGGCTTGTCGGCGGCGGGCGCCAGCACCTCGTAAAAGGAAGCAGTCTTCGACTTGTCGAGAATCTTTCCCCATTTCTCGCAGTTGTCGTCCAGCATCTGATACTCGTGGCCGGGCGCTTGCGGGCGTTTTTCGGTGACGAAATACTTCACGCCGTTGTTGCCGTTCGGAGCAAGACGCCATTCCCACGTCAGGTCGAAGTTGTTGTAGGTGTTCTCGGTGATGATGTCGCCGCCGCGGACGCCGGCGAGTTTCCGGAGCATGCCGTCCTCGACTTTCCAGCCGGCACCGATGGGGGTGCCGGCGGGTTTATTGTAAGGACGCCAGCCTTTGAAGGATTTGCCGTCGAAGAGCGATTCGTCGGCGTGGGCAGCGATGGTGAATGCGATGAGTAGTGCGATGGTTTTCATGCGGGGTATTTCCAAGGGCCACGGTAGTCGCGGCGCAACAGTTTGTTGGCGTCGGCATCGCCGACGATGGTTTCTTTGGCACCGTCCCAGACGATGCTGCGTCCCAGTTTGTAGGAGAGCATGCCGAGCAGGGCGCAGTTGGTGGAACGCTGGACTTCCTCGATGTCGCTGACGGGTTTGCGGTTCGTCGCGATGGCGTCGAGGAAATCGGCCCAGAGTTCCTTGATGTTCTGGCTGTCTGGTTGTCCCAGCTTCGGGTCTTCGTGGACAATATCTTCTTTCTTGCCGGTTGGATAAAATGTCCAGCCCTGCTGCCAGCCCATGTGGAACGTGCCTTTCGTGCCGTAGAAATAGCAGCCGACGCTCTCGCCTTTCTCCGCGCCATTGCCGGCGAACTGGCGGTGTTCCCATTGCATCGTGAACGACTCGAACTCCCACGTTGCGACCTGATGATCCGGTGCGTCGCTGGTCTGTTCGTCCTTCGTAAACACGGGAGCGCCTTTGATCGGGCGCCCGCCGTGCGAGAATACCTTGCGCGGCCATTTCTCGCCGGTGACCCAGAGAACTTGGTCGAGCCAGTGAATACCCCAGTCGCCGAGTGTGCCGTTGGCGTAATCGAGGAAACTGCGAAAACCCTTTGGGTGGATGCGCGGGTTGAACGGACGCAACGGCGCCGGGCCGCACCAGAAATCCCAATCGAGTTCCTTCGGCGGCTCTGAGTTCTTCTGAGGTGTTTCCGAGCCGCCGCCGTACAACACGAAACAGCGGACCATGCCAATCTTGCCGGCTTTGCCGGAGCGGAGGAACTCGCGGCCGCTGACATTGTGCGGCGAAATGCGACGGTGCGTGCCGACTTGCACGACGCGGCCGGCGGCGCGGGCGGCGTTCACCATCGCGCGTCCCTCGGCGACGGTGTGACTGATCGGTTTCTCCACGTAAACATGTGCACCCGATTTTACGGCGGCGATCATCGGCAACGCGTGCCAATGGTCCGGCGTCGCCACGATGGAGATGTCGGGTTTCTCCTTGTCGAGCAGTTCGCGGTAGTCGCGATAACACTTTGGCTTGTCGCTCGTGAGCTTTTGGACGCGCTCGACGGTGCGGTCAAGCTGGCGCTGGTCAACGTCGCAAAGCGCGACGACCGGACACGAGCCGCTGGCCATCGCTTCGCCGAGAATGTTGTTGCCCCACCAGCCACAGCCGATCAACGCGGTGCGATATTTCTTTGCAGACGTTTCTGCCCGAAGCATCGGCCACGCAGTCAACGCGGCACTGGCAACTACGCTGGTTTTGAGGAATTGGCGACGGTTCATGTTGTTCCTTTCGTCTGAGATTCCTCCAGCGGTGTCACCGGGTCAATGAACAACCAGCAGATCGCCCCGATGGCGTAGGCGGCGGCGGCGGCCCAGAAGGCGACGTTCCAATTGTTGTTGGTGTATCTGAGAATGTAAGCGATGGCAATCGGGCAGACCGTGCCGCCGGCCTGACCGATCATGTTCATCATGCCCGAAAGCGACCCGGCACAGCGGCCGCCGATATCCATGCACGCGCCCCACGCGCCGGGCATGGCAAGGTCGTTGGAGAAACTGGCCACGCCGAGCACGATCATCGCCAACGTCGCGCTCTCGATGTACGGCGACCACAACAACATCGCCGCTGCGGCGGCCAAGCCGATGAACGCCAGCGCGCGGCGGGCGCGGGCGGTGCTGCCGAGCCAGTTCGCGGCCCGCGTGGCGATCAGGCCAGTGAACAAACTGCCGAGTCCGCCAAAGAACAACGGCAGTCCGGCCAGCAGCGCGCCTTTTTCGAGGCTGACGTGGCGCACCTCGCGCAGGTACGTCGGCAGCCATGTCACGTAAAAGTACCAGCCGTAGTTCATGCACCAGTACGGCACGAACAACAGCCAGATTCGCGGACTGCTCAGCATTTTTCGCCATGGCACCTTCGTGTGCCCGATGGCGCACATCTCCGAGGCGTCGAGCAACGCCAGTTCCTCTTCGCTCATGTCGGGGTGCTCGCGCGGGTTGTCGCGGAACCAGCGGTAGAACCACACCGCCCACGCCACGCCGAGCAGTCCGAAAATCCCAAACGCCCACCGCCAACTCACCAGACCCAGCACCCAGACCACCAGCAGCGGCGTGAACGCGCCGCCCCAGCGGGCGCTCAGCCACATCAAGCCCTGCGCGCGAACACGCTCCTGTTTCGGCAGCCAGATCGTGAACACCTTCGTGATATTCGGGAAACAGCCGGCCTCGCCCGCTCCGAACATGAACCGGCAGACGATCATCGAAATCCAGTTCCACGCCCAGCCGGTTGCCGCCGTGAAGATTGACCACATCATCACCACCCGCATCAGCATCCGGCGCGGACCGAACTTGTCGCCCATCCAGCCGCACGGCACTTCGAAGATTCCGTAGGCCAGCGTGAACACGGCGAACACGAGGCTCATGTCCTCCTTGCTGAACCCGAGGTCGCGTTGGATGTCGCCCGCCGCCTGCGAAATGCAGACGCGGTCAACATAAGTGATGACGGCCAGCGTAATCGCAAACACGATCACCATGTTCCGCACGCGTGGCGTCGAGTCGGAGTTGGTCATCGCATCAGTTTCCGATCATGCAACGGTTCGCCTTCGGGACGGAGCAGCGGCACTTGGAGCGCGCCGGATTCTTCCAGCTCGTCGAAGAGTTGCTTCTTCAGCTTCGTGATCTGCTCCTTGTAGGACGGCACGTCAATGAGGTTGTGGCGCTCCAACGGGTCGGTCTGGAGGTCGTGGAAACTGTCCTTGTCCCAGACACCGTGATAATAAATGTATTTCCAGCGGTCGGTCCGGATGGCGAACAACGTCGGCGTGGCAGGGAAGTTCCACTCCCAGTGATACTCGTACAGAATGTGATCGCGCCATGGCACCCGCCGCCCCTGCAACAACGACCAGAAGGATTGGCCGTCCATCCGCGGCGTGTTCGACGGTTGCTTCACACCGGCGGCTTCGAGCAGCGTGGGCGCGATGTCAATGTTCTGCACCATCTGTTTCACGACGCTGTCCGGCTTGATGGTGCCCGGCGCGCGCATCAGCAACGGCACGCGAATGCTCGTCTCGAAGGCGTCGCGTTTGTCGTAAAAGCCGTGCTCGCCCAGCGCGAAACCGTTGTCGCCCATATAGACCACGAGCGTCGAGTTGCGCAGCCCGGCGTCGTCGAGTTGTTTCAGCACGCGACCGACATTCTCGTCAATCGAGTGTACCGACTCGCTGTATCGGCGAAACAAATCCTCGAACGACGGCACCGGATCGTTGTCGAAGCGTCCCGTCTCCATGTGGTCCACGCCGTGGATGCCGTAGCGACGCTCGCGAATCCAGCGCGGCTGCGTCGCGTAATTCGCCTCGGTGTTGGCCATCGTCGGCGGATAACGCACTGGCGATTTGTCGTACCGGCCCCGGTGGCGCGGCGCCGGCTCGAAGGGGAAATGCGGCGCCTTGAACGAGAGGTAGAGGAAGAACGGTTTGCCCCGTTGCTGCCCCATCCACTCCAACGCGAGATCAGTCAGTGTGTCGGTGCTGTAACCTTTGAACTGCCGGCGCGTGCCGTTGACGTTCAGGGTCGTTTCGAAGTATTCGCCTTGGCCGCGGAAGCCGGCCCAGTGGTCGAACCCTTTGCGTGGCTCATCGCTGTCGTGCCCCATGTGCCATTTGCCAAAGAACGCAGTCTTGTAACCCGCCGCGCGCAGATACTCCGGGAAAAAGCGGATGTCAGCCGGCTCAGGACGTTGGTTGTCAACGACGTGATGGTGGTGCATGTATTGGCCGGTCAGGATCGAAGCGCGCGTGGGCGTACAGGTCGGGTTGACCGTGTAGGCGCGGGTGAAGCTCGTGCCCTGCCGGGCGAGCCGGTCGAGGTTGGGCGTCTTCACTTCCGGGTTGATGAACCCGAGCGTGTTCCAATGCTGCTGGT
>CAZNOK010000076.1:0-21287 GCA_964574605.1 uncultured Verrucomicrobiota bacterium | reverse complement strand
CGGCTCGCTCTGGCTGCTCGTCCGAACCAAGTATGGCATCGGCGAAAGTATTTCTGCCGACCGCGGCAAAACGTGGCCGGAACTGAAACCATCGCGCTCCTTCACACGCCCTCGCGTTTCTTCATCAGCCGTCTCGCCTCCGGCAACCTGCTGCTCGTCAAACACGGCCCGCTCGACACCAAAACCAGCCGGTCACACTTGACCGCGTTCGTTTCCAAAGATGACGGTCACACTTGGGGCGGCGGCTTGATGCTGGATGAGCGTCTGGGGGTCTCGTATCCCGATGGCCAGCAGACGCCCGATGGATTGATTCGCATCATCTACGATTACAGCCGCACCGGCGACCGGAACATTTTGATGGCGACGTTCCGCGAAGAAGATGCCGCTGCCGGCAAAGCCGTAAGCGATGCCGTGCGCCTCCGCCAACTCGTGAGCAAGGCGTCCGGCGGACAGGAGAAACCAAAGACCTCGACCGCACCCGTGAACCCAAACGCCGATGGCAAACCGCTGCAGAAGACCAAACCCGGCACGCTCGCCATCACCGGCGCTGAACCGTAACCGTTGCAGCTTGGCGCAAAGCTGTTCACCGACCGCAACTATCTTGTCGCCGAATTATCGGCCGCGCTGAAAGATGCGCGGTTCCTCTGCGTCGCGATGAACGGCAACAAATCATTGACCTGCAAGCGTGCCGGTGCGGTCTGGTTCCTCACGCCCGTGTTGGAACGCAACCGCGATTCCCAGACGCAGACGCTGCTGAACCAAGGCGTTGAGAAGGTCGCGCTGCCGGAGGTGCGCCTGTTTGCCCCTGCATCATCTGCCAACTATTGCGCGCTCTATCAGAAAGACTGCGCCGCCGGCGAAACGATCATCATCGGCAAATGGGCCGTCCCTGTCTTTTTCCCGTAGAAAGTGAACTGTTGCCCCGCTGGCGGCGCAATTCATCTCTGCGCGTCATTGAGAGAACTCACTGGGCGCAATACACGTTGCGCGCTTGTCAACAAAGGTAGGCAGAGATTATAATTCCGCAGTTGAACAACTACGGAATTACTTGTGGAGGTTCGCATGGATGAAATCATTGTGCGTGTGGCTCGCACGGTGGCCTGCACTGCGCGCTTGCGCATTCTCAGCGCGTTGGCACGGGAGGGCGAGTGCCCACCATCCCAACTGGCCAATGACCTCGATCAAGGACGTGATCTGATCAGTGTCCACCTCAAACATCTGGTGACCGCCGGCTTGATTCAGCGCCGCCGATCCGGGCTGTGGTGTTACGGTGTGGCTGCGTCACCATACACCAAGCAGGCCTTCAGTGGACGCATCGCGGCGTGGCTGTACGACGTTCTGCGCCATCCAAGGGAGGTGTTGAGCGATTGCGGCCAGGCACCGGGACGCAAATTGTCGCAAGCAGAGGTGGACCGCGCGTTGCATGCCGTGCTCTTCCATGCCTTCACCGCGTTCACCAACGTGCGGCGACTGCAGCTTTTGCGGCGGTTGCGGCAATCCGGGCCGGCAACGACGGAGGAGTTGTCGAACGAACTGAGCATCTCCCCACCCGCGTTGTGCCGGCACACGATGAAACTTGGCCGCCGCGGCTATTTGCGGACGGACGCGATTGGAAGGGAAATCACCTATCGTTTGGCAGAGCAAGCGCAGTGCCCTGTGCACGCCAAGCTGTTGGAACTGGTGGCAGTGGAGTGGGAGACAAAAATAATTCCGTAGTTGAACAACTACGGAATTATCGCTCGCTGTCAGCGAGCCGCCAAACTGGACTCGGTGTACACGGCTGACGGGCACATTGTGGTTCGGTCGGTTCGCGTCCGGGATGATCATCACAGTCAATTCTCGGATTTCCGGCTTGAAGTTTGGGCCGATTCCGCCATCCAATCCCACAACGATGAAAACGCCGCTTCTCACACTCGCCGCGTTACTGTTGTCACTGGCTCAATCGCACGCTGGAGAGAAAGCCAAACCGAACGTCATTGTGCTGCTGACCGATGACCAAGGTTACGGCGATATCGCTCGCCACGGCAATCCCGTCATCAAGACGCCGCATCTCGACCGGCTTCACGACGAATCGGTGCGCTTCACCAATTTCCACGCGGACAGCTATTGCACGCCGACGCGCGCGGCGTTCATGACGGGACGCTACGCCCACCGGGTCGGCGGTTGGGGAACGATCAGCGGTCGCAACATGCTCCGCGACGGCGAAGTGACGATGGCCGATGTGTTTCGTCACAACGGCTACCGCACCGGCCACTTCGGCAAATGGCATCTCGGCACGAATTATCCCTACCGTCCGATTGATCGCGGCTTCGACGAATGGCTCGGCAAAGGCGACGGCGGCACCGGCTGCGCGACCGATTTCTGGGGCAACGACCGGGTCAACGACCACTACATTCACAACGGCCGTTGGGAAGACAAACCCCGCGCTGGCTACGAGTGCGATGTGTTCTTCGATGCGGCGATGCAATTCATCCGCGACAACAAACGCCGTCCATTCTTCGTCTATCTCGCCCCCTACAATCCGCACAATCCGTGCAGCATTGCCGAACAAGAATGGGTCAGGCCTTACCGGGGGAAGGGACCGTCGGATTTCTATGCGACCATCACGCGCGTGGACGAAAATCTTGGCCGGTTGCGCGAGTTCCTCCAGTCGGAGGGACTCCACGACAATACGCTGTTACTTTTCTTTACCGACAACGGCACCGCCGAGGGCGAGAATGTCTTCAACGCCGGGATGCGCGGCAAGAAAGGTTCGCCGTACGACGGCGGTCATCGCGTTCCCTGTTTCCTCCACTGGCCGGCGGGCGGGTTCGACAAGCCGGTCACGGTGGACCGTCTCACGGCGCATCTTGATTGGCTGCCGACGTTCGTGGACCTCTGCGCGTTGCGGTTGCCGAAGCCGATCCGCTTCGACGGCGTCAGTCTGAAACCGTTGCTTGCCGATCCGCGCGCGCCGCAACCCGAACGCACGCTCGTCCTTGGCACGCCGCACAATCAAGTCCGCGCGAATCCGACGCCGCCGCGCTTCGGGGAGAGTTGCTCGGTGATGACCGAGCGTTGGCGGCTGGTGAACGACAAGGAACTCTACGACATGACGACCGATCCCGGTCAACAGCGCGACCTTGCGCGCGAACAACCACGGGTTGTCAACGAATTGCGCGCCGCCTATCAACGTTACTGGACCAGCGTGAGCGCGCGCGACAAAGGCTGGCACGGACGTCCCATCATCGGTTCCCCGCAAGCGACGGAAGTCGGATTGTGCTCCGAAGATTGGTATCCCACGCAGGGGAATTGTCCGTGGAACCAAGCTGCGGTGGCCGGGGGCGGCGCGTTGTTTGGCCGGTGGCCGGTGCGTGTTGCCAAGGCCGGTGTTTACTGTGTCGAGGTCCGGCGTTGGCCGCGCGAAACGGACGCGCCTCTCGCTGGGATTCCCACCGGCCAGAAGAACGTGGATGCGTACCTCCGCGACCAACCGGTCAGCGGACTGCTCTACGGCGGAGCGCCCAAAGCGTTGCCCGTCGCGCGTGTTCGTCTCAAGATCGGCGCGAACATCCAAGAGGTTGCCGTGGCCGGCAGCGACAAAGCGGCCATCTTCACGTCCAAGATGGATGCCGGCCCCGCCGGCATCGAAGCCACGTTGCTCGACCAAGCCGGCACTGCGTTGTGCGGGGCTTTTTATGTTACCATCCGCAAATTGGAGCCGATCAAATGAAGATTCTCTTGCCTATTGCCTTGTTGCTCGCGCCACTGGCTGTTGCCGAAAAGCCAAACATCGTCATCATCTTCATTGACGACATGGGTTACGGCGACATCGGGCCGTTTGGCGCGACGAAACAAAAGACGCCGCAGCTCGACCGCATGGCGCGCGAGGGAATGAAGCTGACGAGTTTCTATGCAGCGCCGGTCTGCTCGGTTTCGCGCGCGCAGATGATGACGGGGTGCTACGGTGTGCGCGTCTCCGTGCCGGGCGTTTACAGTCCGGGCAGCAAGAACGGGTTGAATCCGGCGGAGTTCACCATCGCGGAGCGCTTGAAGGAACGTGGCTACGCCACAATGTGCATCGGCAAATGGCACCTCGGCGACGCGCCGGAGTTCTTGCCGATGAAACAGGGCTTCGATCATTATTTCGGCATTCCGTACTCCAACGACATGCAACGCAAATCCACACAGACCGGCGAACGCGTCGTGCCGCTGGTGCGCGACGACAAGGTGCTCGAACTGCTGACCGACGACGCGCAGAACCGGATCGTCGAGCGCTACACCGAGGAGGCCGTGAAATTCATCCGCGACAACAGGAGTCGGTCGTTCTTCCTCTACCTGCCGCACACGGCTGTCCATTGTCCGATTCATCCCGGCGCCGCGTTCGCCGGCAAGTCCGCCAACGGTCGTTTCGGCGACTGGGTCGAGGAGGTTGACTGGAGCGTCGGGCGCGTGCTCGATACGCTCCGCGAACTGAAGCTCGATAAGAACACGCTCGTCGTTTTCACCAGCGACAACGGTCCGTGGCTCGTCAAGGGCGCCGACGGCGGCAGCGCCGGGCCGTTGCGCGGCGGCAAAGGTAGCACGTGGGAAGGCGGCGTCCGCGTTCCAACGCTGGCGTGGTGGCCCGTCAAGATCGCGCCGGGCAGCGTGTGCGACGCTGTCGCGGGGACGATTGACATGTTACCGACGTGCGTCGCGGTTGCCGGCGGCGGTGTGCCGGCGAAACCGGTCATTGACGGGCGGGACATCTCGCCGTTGTTGTTCGGCAAGTCGAAACAATCACAGCGCGAGGCGCACTATTATTTCTCCGGCTACAATCTTCAGGCCGTCCGTCAAGGCCCGTGGAAACTCGCCATCATGCCGCAGAAGGACATTACGGACAAAGGCCTGCGCCTGTACAATCTCGACACTGAAATCGGCGAGCAAACCAATCTCGCAGACAAACATCCCGACATCGTCGCGAAGCTCAAGGCTCTGGCCGAAAAGATGGACGCTGAGATCACCGCCAACCGTCGTCCCGCCGGTGAGACTGCAAATCCACAAACGCTCTACCCCAGCGAGGGCGGAAAACCGAAGAAAGCAAAATCAAAGCGCGTTGCGCTCGACACGCTTCATCCCGGTGACGTCTTGGACTCCGAGTCCGCCCCGCAGGTCGGCGGCAAAGCGTTCGTGATTGCGTGCGTTGTGGAGACAACCCAGCCGGACGCCGTTCTTGTGGCGCACGGTGGCAGTGCCGTCGGCTATGCGCTGTATCTCAAGGCTGGACGCCCGGTGTTTGCGATTCGCACCGGCGGCTCCGTAAGCGAAATCGCCGCGCCCGATGCCGTGGCCGGTTCCGTGCGCCTCCGCGCAACATTGGCGGCAGACCACACCATGACGCTGACGGTAAATGACAAGATCGCCGCCACCGGTAAAGCGTCCGGCCTCATCACCCGCCAGCCGCAGGAAGACTTTTGCATTGGCCACGACAACAAGAAACCCGTGGCGAACTATCCTGCCACCGCTCCCTTCCGCGGCGCGATTTCACAGTTGAAGATCACCACTCCATGAGTATCCGTTTCTGCGCTGAGCTGA
The DNA here is from genome assembly GCA_964574605.1 of uncultured Verrucomicrobiota bacterium. Taxonomy (GTDB): domain Bacteria; phylum Verrucomicrobiota; class Verrucomicrobiia; order Palsa-1439; family Palsa-1439; genus CAIKAP01. The sequence goes on along the minus strand of CAZNOK010000076.1, from coordinate 15,731 downwards.
CGGAAGCCGACGCGCGGCTGGTCAAGACGCGCCTTGATGATTTCGTGCCGCGCGAGATCTTCGACGCGCACGCGCACCTTTTCCACAGCGGACATTTTGCCAAGGACAAGCGCCCTGAATTCGTCCCGGCGGACACCGCCTTCGGATTGCGCGAGTTTCGAGAGACGATGGCGCGCTGGCTTCCCGGTCGCGCGGTGGACGGGTTGTTCTTCGGTTACCCCAGCCCCGGTAATGACCGCCCCGGTGAGAACGCTTTCGTCGCCGGTGAGATGGACGGCGGGGTGAGCCGCGCGCTTGCGTTGCTGGCGACGGAGGATGACCCGTCGTGGGCGCGACAGCTCATCGCGAGGCGCCGTTTCGTCGGAATCAAACCATACCGGCTCTACGCGCCCGTCGCCGACACGGCGCAGGCGACGATCGGGGAGTTCGCGCCGGAGTGGATGTGGAAAATTTGCCACGAACGCGACGGCGTGCTGATGTTGCACATCGTGCGCAGCCTCGGCATCGCCGACCAGCAGAACCGCGATTGCCTGTTTCGTTTGTGCCGGAAATACCCGCGCTGCCGCGTCGTGCTCGCCCACGTCGCGCGCTCCTTCAACTATCGCAACGCGCTTGCCGGGCTGGCAACGTTGTGCGACCTCGACAACGTGGTCGTGGACACTGCCGGCGTGACCGAGACGGAGGCGATGCGCGCCGCGCTGGAAACACTCGGGCCGCGCCGCGTGCTTTACGGCTCCGACTACCCAATCAGCAACTTGCGCGGCAAATGCTTCACGATGGGCGACGGGTTCACGTGGGTTTATGCCGACGACCTGCCCGCGAAAGCGGTGACGCCGTTCGAGAATTTCACGCTCGTCGGCATCGAGTCGTTGCTCTGTCTGCGCGAAGCCTGCGAAACCACCGGCATGGGCGAAGCCGACCTGCGCGACATCTTTCGCAACAACGCTCTTCGCCTGTTGGCACCGCACCTCGCCGCCAAAGACGTTCCGCCGGCACCATCGGGACCGGAACTCTGGACGCGGGCGACGCAACGCATCAGTTGCGGCACCGGCCTGCTTTCCAAGCGCGCGGTGAGTTTCGACCCGGCGACATGGCCGCAATACTACTCGCGTTGTGAAGGCGTTCATATCTGGGACACGAATGGCCGGCGTTACCTCGATTTCACCGGCGGCGTCGGCGCGGTGTTGCTTGGCTACTCCGATCCCGACGTCAACGTCGCCGTCAAACGCCGCATCGGTTCTGGAAGCTACTGCACGCTCGTGTCGCCGGATGAAATCGTCCTGGCCGAGCTGTTGCTCGCGCTTCATCCGTGGGCGCAACGCGTCCGCTACGCGCGCGGCGGCGGCGAGGCGCTCGCGCAAGCGGTGCGAATCGCGCGCGCGGCCACTGGCCGCAGCGGCATCGTGTTTTGCGGTTATCACGGCTGGAGCGACTGGTATCTTGCGGCGAACCTCGGTGGGACCGACGCGCTCAATGGTCATTTGTTGCCGGGACTGCAACCGCTCGGCGTCCCGCGCGAACTGGCCGGCACGGCGGTGCCGTTCCGCTACAACGATTTCGCGTCGTTTGAAGCCGCGCTGCGCAAGCTCGACGGCCGGCTCGCCGCGGTGTTGATGGAACCTATGCGTTCAGAGGAACCTCGCGACGATTTCCTGCGCAAGGTGGCCGCGGCGTGCCGCGCGGCGAGCGCGGTGTTCATGGTGGACGAAGTCACCAGCGGTTGGCGGTTCGGTTTCCCCGGCGCGTGCGCGCGGCTCGGCGTCCAACCCGACGTGGCGATTTACGCCAAAGCCATCAGCAACGGTTTCCCGTGCGCGGCGGTCATCGGTCGCGCCGAAGTCATGGACGCCGCCAACGTCAGTTTCATCTCCAGTAGTTATTGGACGGATGGCGTCGGCCCGGCCGCGGCGCTCGCGTGCGTGCGCAAGATGCAACGAGTGTCAGCGCAGCAGCACGTTTGGACGCTTGGCGAACGTCTTCAGTCCGGCCTGCGGCAAGTGGCCTCGAACCATCCAGCGTTGCGTATCAAGATTGCCGGGATGCCCTGCTCGCCGTCGGTCGGTTTCGATCTCGGCGCGGACAGCCAGGCCGCGAAGACGCTTTACATTCGCAAAATGGTCCAGCGCGGGATTCTCGCGTCGGGCCAGTATTACGTGATGTGGCCGCACACGACGGAGCAGGTGGACACATTGCTGGCTGCGTTCAACGAAGCCTGCAAGGGGATGGCGACGCTTCACAGTGCCGGAGGATTGCAGACTGAGGCGGGCATCTCGCAAGGCCAGTCGGGATTTGCTAGACTGGCGTAAACATGAAACCGTTCTTCACCGTCCTTCTCGCGCTTCTTTGCGGCAATTGTTTCGCCGCCGCAAAGCCAAACATCCTCTTTCTGCTTTCCGACGACCACAGCTATCCCTACTTGGGCTGTTACGGCAACCCGGACACGCGCACGCCGAACCTCGACCGGTTCGCCGCGCAAGGCTTGCGCTGCGACCGGATGTTCGTCTGCTGCCCGCAATGCGTCCCATCGCGCGCATCGTTGATGACAGGCCGCTCGCCCGTCGCGGTGCGGATGGTCCGGTTCACGTCGCCGCTACCCACGGAAGTGCCGGCGCTGCCGGATTTGTTGCGCGACAAGGCGGGGTATTTCACCGGTGTTGGCGGGCGCACCTATCATTTGGACGGCCCGTCATCGAAAGGCACCGGTCGAGGCACTTGTCCGGAGTTAGGCCGGGTCATGGATGAGCACGGTCTGCGCACGTTCACCAATCGTGTGGACTACGTTGAGAAAGCTGCGCCCGGTGGTTTGAAGGATTTTGGCGCCAAGCTCGCCGCATTCCTCGACAAGGCGCCGGTGGGGAAGCCGTGGTTCTTCTGGCTCGGTTTCTCCGACCCGCATCATCCGTGGAACATGAAAGGCCCGCAAGGCGTGCCCAATGCGGCAAAACTCACTTTACCGCCGCACCTACCCGACTTACCCGGCGTGCGTGGCGACCTCGCGCGCTACATCGCCGAGGTCGAGCATTGCGACGGCGACGCGCAGGATGTGCTCGACACGCTCCAGAAACGCGGCCTTGCCGACAACACGCTCGTTGTGTTCATGGGCGACAACGGCATGGCGTTGCCGCACGGCAAAGGCGCGCTCCACGATCCCGGCATCGCTGTCCCGCTGCTTGTTCGCTGGCCGGGCGTAATCAAGCCGGGGCGCGTCACCCGCGCACTGATTTCCGGCGAGGATTTCGCGCCGACGATGCTCGAAGCCGCCGGCGTCACGCCGCCGAAGGAGATGAGTGGCGTCAGCTATCTCAAGCTGTTGCGGGACGATCCATCGTTCACGCCACGCAAATATCTTTTCGCCGAACGCGGCCCACACGGCGGCGACGGCACCATGAAACCGGATGTGCCCGCTTCGACCTTCGACCTCGTCCGCTGCGTGCGTTCCGACAAGTTCAAGCTCATCTACAACTGCACGCCGCACGGCGCCGTTGCGCCCATGGACAGCCAGCGCGACCCTGGCTGGCAGGAGATGCAGGCCGCGCACGCCGCCGGCAAACTCGCCGAGCCGTTCGTGAAAGCTTACTTCACTTCACCGCGCCCGACCTTCGAGTTGTACGATCTCGACGCCGATCCCGGCGAACTCCACAATCTCGATGGCGACCCGAAATATCAGGATGTCAAGTTGGAACTGAAACGCGCGCTCACGGAGAAGATGGTCCTCGACTGGGACTTCCTCCCGACGCCGTTGAAATGAATCAAAGGCAGCAACAATATATGCGCACACAAACCACCACCAGCCGACGCGGTTTCCTGCAAGCCATGGCCGGCGCCGCCGCTCTGGCGATGACGCCGCTGGCGTCGTTGCAAGCGCAACCAACACCGCGCATCAGTCTCGGTCTCGACACCTACTCGATCCGCGGACTGAAATGGAAAGCGCCGAAGATTCTGGAGTACGCCGCCGGTCTCAAACTCGACGCCGTGATGATAAGCCCGGCGACGTTTGAAGGCACCGACGAAGCGTACTTCAAACAACTCGGCGAACAAGCGCGCCGCACGGGGATCAGGATTCAGCCGGCGTTCGGTTGCATTTGCGAGCGGTCCACGGCTTGGAAACCGAAACAGGGCGACCCGGTGAAGTATCTGCTCGAATGCATCAAGCAGACGAAAGCGCTCGGTGCCGACCGCTTCCGGACGCTCATGGGCGTCTCGCAGGACCGCGAGCAACTGTTACCGATTGACGCCATGATGGAAGCCACGATCAAAAGCCTGCGCAGCGTCCGCTCACAGGCGATGGATGCCGGCGTGAAGATCGCGCTCGAAAACCACGGCGACCTGCACGCGCGGCAATTGAAGACGCTGATCGAGGAAGCGGGCAAAGATTTCGTCGGCTGTTGTTTCGACGCCGGCAACCCGGTGCGGATGCTCGAAGATCCCGTGGCAGCGTTCGAGATTCTCGGCCCCTACGCCTTCGCCACGCACATGCGCGACTCGGTGGTGTACGAACACCCGCGCGGCGCGGCCTACCAATGGGTCGCGTTGGGCGACGGCACGATTGACTTCAAACGCATCGTCAGCCGATTCGCCGAGTTGTGTCCGCAATCTGTCTTCTTTCTCGAAATCGTCACGGGTCGTCGCGCCGAGGTGCTGCCTTATTTGGAACCCGATTTCTGGAAAGTGTATTCCAAGGCTGAGATCACGGACTTCGCGAAGTTCCTCGCGCTCGCGCGTAGAGGCCAGCCGTTCACCGGCAACATGATCGTCGCCGACGAAGGTAAACAGCCGCCCGAATACGAGGCCGCGTTGGTCCAGCAACAGCGTATAGACTCCGAGCGCAGCATCGAATACGCGAAAAAGTCTCTCGATATCGGCGTGAACTGGAAAGCCTGAAAGCCGCGTCGGCGCATCCGGAACATGACGGCTTTGCACTCGCTAATGCGGCGTGGCGTGGAATCCTACAACTATCATCACTTGAGCGGCTTGATGTAGATGTTTCGCCAGCGACAGACGGCGCCGGGCGCCCAGCGATCTTTGCCGATTGGATCCTTCGGCCCGTTGCTGTGCACCTCAAGCGCGATGTGTCCTTTCCGTCCAACCTTGTCGAGCAGGGTTGTCGGGTCCCAGCGCGTCGCTTTCATCTTGGCGGTGTCGAGTTCGGCGATTTTCTCGCCGTTGATCCACGTCGTGAAGCGCGGCACAGCGCCGACGGAGCGAATCCGAAAAAGATTCCAGTCATTCAGTTTCCAGACTCGCAGAAACGCCTCGGCGGGCGCAGCGAAGTCGAGCGAAACGGTTTGATTGCCCATCGCCGGCTCGGATGGTTTTTCCGGGATGAGTCGCAGCAGGCGGCTATCCGAATCGGTTTCGCCGGTGAAGCCGTACGCCCACGCGTGAAAACCGCCGAGCCCGTTTCCGTAGTAGCCGCCGATGCCACCATGCGGCCGGTGATCGAGCAGCACTTGAAAGCCGACGTTTCCTTCGGGAGCCGTCCGGACCAGAATGCCGGTGTCCACACGCCAGTCGGGACGCGCTTCAATCAGAAGCTCGAAATCATCGAACGCCTCCTCGGAAACAAGATAGGCTCCGAGACCGGAACCGGGCGGGTCTTGTCCGCCGACGATAATTCCGTTCTCAACCGTCCAGCGTCCGCAGCTTTTGAGTGACCGCTCGCGCTGAGACCGTGGCACGGCGCGCCAACCGGTTAGGGTTTTCCCGTCGAACAGAAGGCGAAATTCTTTCGGAGGAAATTGCTCAGCGTGGACCGACAGAACAAAACCCGCAGCAAGCGCGGAACTCGCGCGAAGAAACTGGCGGCGTGATTGGTTGGTATTCATGGCAGCACATAACGGTAGCTGACGAACGCGACGTGTTTGCTGTCCGGCGACCACGACGGCACGTTGATCGTGCCTTGGCCGCCGAACAGCGTGGCGATGACTTTGGGTTTGCCGCCCGCGAGCGGCATCAGGCGCAACACCACGTTCTTGTTGGCAGGATGACCTTTCACATCCTTTTCAAAAGACACGAACACCAGCCATTTGCCGTCGGGCGACGGATGAGGAAACCAGTCGTTGAAATTCGGATCAGTCGTCACTTGTTCCTGTTCCGTACCGTCGGGATTCATCCGCCAAATTTGGAACACACCGGTGCGTTCGGATTGAAAATAAATCTTCATTCCGTCCGGCGTGTATTCCGGGCCGTCGTCCAATCCTTCGGCGGTGGTGAGCCGTTTCTCTTCACCACCGGCGGTTGGGATGGTGTAGATGTCGTAGTTGCCGTTGCGCACGGCGCAATACGTCAGCGTCTGTCCGTCCGGTGACCAGCCATGCCAGTAGGAGGGCGCTGCCGGCGTGACCAAGCGAGGTGTGCCGCCTGCGGCTGGCAGTACGTAGATTCTTGATCCCCCCGGTTTTCCTCCGGCCGCGCTGATGGCGAGCCATTGGCCGTCGAAGGAAAGTCCGTGGTCGTTGTTGCAGCCTTTGACATCGCCGGTGTCGAGGCGCTTTGGTTCGCCGCCTTCGACGGGCAATGTGCATATCGCTCCTTCGCGGTTGATGTAGAAAAGTTTTCCATCGGGTGACCAGTTCGGCGCTTCGAAATTCTTCCGCTCGCGGAGAACAACCTTTCGCTCGCCGGTTTCGATGTTAATCGTTTCCAAGCTGGTTTCGCGGACGCGCTTCTCGTTCTGTTTCGGAATACGGTTGTTGAGCGTCAGGTGCGAGATGATCGCCGTTTCGGAGACCGAGGCGTCGTGCGAGCAAACCGCAACGCCGACGCACATCTCACTCGGCAGCGCCAGCGAGAGCGCGCCGACGGGTTGGAACGGGCCGCCGTTTTTGGAAACGGAAACCGTGAAAACATCACCGTCGCGTTCGAGTTTGACAGTCGCGGGTGCTTGGATCGGCGTGCGCACTCCAAACGTCGCGCCGCCTTTTTCTTTCCGGTACTGCAACTGGATCAATCCGTCGCCATGCACCGCGACGTCAACGTATGGCGAATCGGCCTCCAAACTCTGGCGGACCATCGCGCATACTTTGCGATGTTTCACCTTTCCTTTGCCGACCCACTCGGTGTCCATGCTGAAGACGATGTCGCCGGAGAGCTTCTTCCAGAGGAACTGGAACGCGTCTTCGTTGGCCCAGATGTTCGCGCCGCTGCCGGTGATCCGGTATTGTTCCGGCTGTACCGAGAACTCGGAGGAACCTTTGAGTTCAATCTTGCCGACGTCCGTCGCGCTGTCGAATTGGCCCAAGCCAGCCGCAGCAGCGGAATCGCCCGTCGAGATGGTCAGAAGAAGCGCCAAAATTCCGATGACTCGTGCTGGCAGTTGTTTCATATCACTTTGAAAGTGTAGTAGTCATCCTGTGGATGACAAGGAAAACTTCCCGCTCGCCAATGCAGCGCGGCGTGGTATCCTCCAACTTCAACGAAGGAACAACGATGAAACTTTCATGGCGCGAATTTCTAAAACGGGTCACACAGGCAACCGTCGCCGCGTCACTGATTGCTTGCGGCACCGGGATGGCAGCGGCGCCGGTTTTGCCGGGCGACGTCGAGAAGCGGGCGGTGATCATCTGGAGTGACGGCGTGCGGATGGCCGGCGACCTCTATCTGCCGAAATCGCTGAAACCGAATGAGAAGTTGCCGGCGGTGTTGTTTTGCGCCGGCACCGGCGGCATCAAGAAGGGCACGCCTCAACAGTTCGCGCCACGGTTTGTGAAAGCCGGGTTTGTGTTCTTGGCATTCGACTACCGCGGTTGGGGAGAGAGCGACAGTCGGTTGATGTCGCTCGACAAACAGCCCGCGCCTGACGCCAAGGGCGAAATCACCATTCGCGCACGCGCGATCCGCTGGCAAATGGATTTTGCTGACCAAGTGATGGACATCCGCGCGGCAATCAGTTTCCTCGCCGGCGAACCGAACGTTGACCCGCAACGCATCGGCATCCTCGGCACCAGTTACGGCGGCGGGTTGGTGACATGGACTGCCGGCAACGATCCGCGCGTCAAATGTGTCGCCGCCCAAGTGGGTGGCATGGGTGGCGGACGCCGCCCCGCAGCGGAGCAACACGCCTACGACCTCGCCACAAAGCAGGCGCGCGCTGAGACTGAGCCGGTGCCGTTTGAGACCGGCAAGATGGGCGGGAAGATGGCGCGTTACGAGAAGATGCGAGTCAATCCCGTGAAGAGCATCGGCTACAGTGCCATCGAGGCCGCTGAGAAAATCCGCGTACCGATGATCATCATTGACGCCGAGAACGAGGAGTTGATGGACCGCCATAAGAATGGCGAGCAAGTCGCCGAGATTCTGAAAAAGCGCGGCGTGCCCGTGGCCTATCACGTCCTCAAGGGTACGCACTACGATATTTACCGCGTTGGTTTCGAGGAAGCGACGCGGCTCGAATTGGAATGGTTCACTAAGCATCTCAAGAAGAAAACACCATGAGACACACCATCGCTCTCATGGCTCCCCGGCGGTTGACGTCGCTGGCCGGGCCGGACAGCCGGAACACGACGTAAGGCTTGCTCCTACCGGCTGGCGTGGCATACTCCGCTCTTACCGTGAAGCCGAAATCAAAGCCGAGCAAGCAGAGAGGTCGCGTACACGTTAAGGAGTTGGGACTTCCGTTTCCACTTCGCGGCTACCAGTGGGAAGGAATCAGTTTTTTAGCGCGTAACCGTCATGCGCTCCTTGCGGATGAAATGGGGCTTGGGAAGACGGTTCAAGCGGCCATCGCACTTCAACTCGTGCTTAGGCTCAGAGATTGTGATCGAGCTTTGATCGTGACCCCGGCGGCACTGAAACTGAATTGGGAACGTGAACTCGCTCGATGGGCGTCTCACTTGGTCGTAAGACAGGTTCGCGGCTCAAGCAGCGAACGCGCTGCTTTGTACCTGCTACCCATACAGGTCCTCATTGCGTCTTACGAACAGATGCGAATAGACGCTTCGACCATTGATCCCCGCGTTCATTTCGATGTGGTAATTTTAGATGAGGCCCAAAGAATCAAGAATACAAGTTCAGCAACGGCTTTTGCGAGCCGGCTGCTTCCGCGCTCCCGCGCATGGGCACTGACTGGCACGCCGGTTGAGAACAAACCAGATGACATCGTGTCGATTTTCGGATTCTTGAAACTTGGGTTGATATACTCCGGCATGAGCCGAGCGGAAATTCACGACCGAATGCGGCGGCATTTTCTGCGTCGGCGAAAGAAGGAAGTGTTAGGAGAGCTTCCGCCAATCATTGCTCAGGACTTGCCTCTTGAACTTCAAGGCAAGCAGAAGGAAGCGTACGACACGCTTTGGAATGCGCGGTTCGACATTCTCCTCGCGGGTGGTGTTCCTGTATCGCTGACTAATCTATTGGCACTGATAACGAGACTCAAACAGTTGTGCAACTACGATCCCGAAAGTGGCGAATCCGTTAAATGGGAAGCGCTGAGTGTAATACTTGAATCTTTATCGCAGCCGACGGACAAGCTGATTATTTTCTCGCAGTACGTGAAGACGTTGGAATGGCTGTCGAGAAACCTGAGAGATTTCCCGCATGGGCTTTATCACGGAAAGCAATCCGAGGCAGAACGCGACGCAGTTTTGGCGAAGTTCCGCGGAGAACCCGGACCACGTGCCTTGCTCGTCTCTTTGATGGCTGGAGGCGTCGGGCTGAATCTGCAGGAAGCTTCAGCGGTCGTGCTCTTTGATCGCTGGTGGAATCCCGCACTGGAAGACCAAGCAATACAGCGCGCTCATCGGTTCGGGAGGGATCGACCACTGCACGTATTTCGTTTCATAGTCACGAATTCCATCGAGGAACGCATCGCGAAAATTCTTGGGAAGAAACGAAAGCTCTTTGAGCAGTACGTGGATATGGCGGACAACGCGATTGTGAAAGTTTTCAGCCGAGATGAACTGCGGACGATATTGGACATGACTGCCCGCGATATTGACGGCGATCTTCCATCGGAGTAAAACCACAACTAACCTAAACAGGAGGCCAAAATGAAAATCACAGCAAAGATTACCGCCCATAAGGATTTGCCACTCGACCAACTTACGATTTCAAAGGGCCAAGTTCGCACGAGTGGTGTTTCAGAAGGTATTGACGAACTTGCAAAAAGCATTGCAGAGGTCGGGCTGCTTCATCCGATTGTAGTTTGCCCTGCCGAGAAAAAGGGGAAATACGAAATCCTGATTGGCCAGCGTCGTTTTCTTGCGCACCAGATGTTGAAAAGGAAGACAATCCCGTCTGCCATTTTCAACAAGCGCGTTGATGAAATCACCGCCAAGATTTATTCGCTAACTGAAAATCTGCTGAGAAAGCAACTCAATGCTAAGGACATGATCGATGCCTGCACTTTCTTGTATCGAAAATACGGCAACGCGAGGGCAGTCGCAGATGAGACTGGAATTCCATACAACGCTGTGTGCGAATACGTGAAATATGATCGGTTGCATCCAAGCTTACAGAAGGTCGTCGATAAGGGTGAAGTTCCGCTCAGGACCGCGCTTCGTGCTCAGGATGCAGCGAGTACTGGCAAGAAATTCAGCTCCGCAGAGGCCGTCAAGCTTGCGAAGGAAATGACGCCGATGAGCGGCGCTCAGCAAAAGAAGATCGTCAAGGAACGCGAAGAAACACCAGATGCATCCGCAGACGACGTGATTGAACGCGCCAAAACGGGCGGTAAGGTGACACAAATTCTGGTGACGCTTGGTGGAGAAGCGCACCGAGCACTTCAGGAATATGCTAAGGATGATGGCACAGGGATGGATGATGCTGCACGAGGATTGATTGAGGAAGGGTTGACCAGCAAGGGATTTCTAAAGGACTAACGTGCGTGGTCTTTCGGCAGAAGAATTGCAGTCTCTGATCATGTCGGTAGGGGCACGCGGAGCAAAGCGACGTTACACTCCTGTCGAGGTCGGCCGGAGATTCAAGAAAGCTGTCGATAGTGGCGCGTCTCTCCAGGAATGCGCCGATGCCGTTCAACTTAAGGGCAGCAGCATGGTCTCTCGATTCATGCGGCTTCTGAAACTCAACCCGAACATTCAGCACGTGGTTGATTGGGGACAGTCCGATGCAACCATTTCGTTTTCATCTGCATGGAAGTTGACGCAGTTCAATTCAAAAGATCAGACACAGGCTTGCAACGCGATACTCGAACATCAACTATCAAGTCCCGAAGTTGTGCAGTTGATTCAATTGCGCGTTCGATCCGGCAAGCCAATCACGGAATGCGTAAAAGGCGTTTTGCGCATGCGACCACAAATAGAGCGGCGGCATGTTTTCATCGGGGCAATCACTTCCGAAAGACTTCGCGACAGACTTTCCGCCATGCTTCAGCAAGACCGCGACGAGCTTCTAACGCGCGCTGTGCGCAAACGCTACGCTGCTTTGCGTGACTTCGCCTGCCGCCTTGGAGCTTCGAGATTCACAATTGTTGGCGGTGACGAAGTCGCAAACGTCCTCAAAGGAAATGCTGCGGATTTCGAGACTGCTATCAATGCGGAACTGCTGAAAGAAAGCCCGAAAGTATGAAGCGAATTCCGCTAGAGGTTTCAGGTTCTGGGGCAGTATTGCTGGGCGGTAATATTAGTTGCAATGGTTTCCATCGTGATTTCAAGTTTCGCGTCCAGACGCACATCCACGATGATCACATGGACAGTTTCGATACAAGCAAGGGACTTCAATACATTCTGTTGAGCGAAGCGACCAAAAAACTGCTCATTGCTGAATTCAACGCGGAACTCAAAACGCGGGATAACATTCGCATCTTGAAGCTGGGTACTCGCGTGAAGATTAACCATGAGGAAATCACGTTGCTATCGAGCGGCCACATGTTAGGCGGCGTTCAGGTGGCCGTGCGGCTATCCAGCGGAATGAGACTCGGATACTCCAGTGATTTTCAGTGGCCACTGGACAAAGTAATTCGAGTCGATGCGCTGGTTGTTGATAGCACGTACGGCAGTCCGGAAAGTGTCAGGAAATACACTCAGGCCGAAGTAGAATCCCGGTTAATCGATCTTGTCTTACACGAGCTGAAGCGAGGCCCAGTACATATCTTGTCGCATCGCGGGACACTTCATCGTGCACTACAGCTTCTTTCTGCGAGTGTGAACTGTCCACTACTCGGAAGCCCGCGTTTTTGCGCAGACGTTGCCATTTACAGGGAATGCGGCTATGGAATTGGCGATGTGCTGGCGGTCGATAGCTCTGATGGGAAGAAGGCGATGTCGGGTAAGCGGTACGCTCGCTTCTACAGCAAGGGTGACGGATTCCCGGTTGAGCTTGAGAGAGGAACGACGATCACATTAAGTGCATTTATGACGCCACCCGACAATCCAGTGATGCAATACTCGGATAGATCATTTCGGGTTGCGCTTTCTAATCACGCGGATTTTTATGGCACCTTGGAATATGTCAGAGCTACCGGCGCAAAGTTCGTTCTCACTGACAACACACGTGGAGGCCACGCGATTGAACTGGCCCGCGAAATTAAATCGCGACTTGGAGTCGAGGCGCGTCCGTCCGCGAGTGGTTTAAGCCACGAGTGGGGTGTGTAGACGGAAACGGGACAATTGTCTGGGCTTCACACGCTTTCGCTTTAATCAGTGCTCTCGCCGATTTTCTTGCTTTTGTCTCTAGCTTAGATAATGGCAAACCTTTGTACCTGTCTTCCCGCCAGAGTTTCTCAATTAACTGTTTCTCATCTGAGCCAATTAGTTGTATGTCACTCCCATTCGGATGCGCTCGAACAAGCTCCTCGGCTATAATAAGACGCTCAAATATCTCACGCCGCGCTTTCAGAGTGTGCGGGCCTAAACCTTCTTTTCCATCACGGCGCTTGGGTCTGCGGTAGCGCGCCTCATTCCGCATCTCGGCGAGCCAATCACGGAAGTCCAGTAAGGGGTTCATCCACGCGTCGCCGTTTTCCACAAAGCCTTTCATGCTCTTGTCGGAGCCAATTACAGTGCAGGTCCAACAGCCAAAGCGGCTGCCACCACATGACGGCATCGACTTGTCGATGATCAACGGACACTCGCCATTGGCTTGCTTATACAACTGTGCAAGCTTCTCGTTGTTCCCTCCCCAGGGAGTCTCGCTCAGTGTCAGGTAAAGCCATAAGCGATCCGTTTCAAAATGTTTGATAGGAGCATAAATCCAAGCATTCGGCAGCGTGCTGTGATGACCGAACCGAGAGCCGTTGACTTGATGGCGTGTGATCGATCCTGAACGGGTCGCACCTTCGGCGTGACGAACACCGAGTACCACGACGACTTCGCCGCTCTCAGCAATTTTCTCCTTGATGAAATCATTGCATGGTCGGATTTTCAGCCGATCAGTGCACCAGCGGAAGAAGCGATTCGGCGCAGGATAGCCACGGCCAATCAGCTTCACAAAAAAACGGTTCTTTGGCTTGGCCACGAGCTTATGCACTGTGAGCGGAAGCTTGTCGCATATAGCAGCGTTGGCAACACGTTCCAACATTGCGTCAACGTGGCCGAGGATGTTCGGCGGTTCGATCTTCGTATCTGTGCAAATCACGTAGACATGCTTCGTCCGCTTTTGCGCCGGGATTTGTTTTAGAGCTGTGTAGGCCATCTGCAGGAGTGCAGTCGAATCTTTGCCGCCGCTGAATCCAAGCACCCAAGGTCTCGAATCGGCTTGGTAAGCTTCAATGATATCATCAACTATTTCGGTGATGGTCTCCGCTGGCATGGTTATTTGTAAATGAGATCAATTCGGAAAGCCAACTAAAATCTAAGCGGTTGGAATTAGCTCGGAATTCCCGTACCTCCCCGATAATCGGCCTCTCGGCTTTGTGCGGAAGCGAGAATCAGACAGCCGGAACATTTCCGGAACACGGTCGCGAAATCGTTTGGAAGGTCGTTGCGATTCCGGCAGTGAAACGTTCTTCTGTCTGCGGTGTTGGAATACATCGGCAGTCGAATCGCGCACAACAAACACATCACCATGAAACACGCCATCGCACTTATCTCTGCCCTCTGGATAACTTCACTGGCCGCACTCCCCGCCGCGGACAACTCACCGCTCACGCATCTTTCTTTCCAGCGGTCCATGCAGGCGGGTGTCCGCGATGCCAACGGCAAACTCATCGCCGGCACCGAGATAATGCATCTGGTGCCGCACCAAGGCCGGCTTTACGCCAGCACGAGCCTGTGGATGGAAAGCGATCCATCCATCCCGAAGGCGTGCCAGATTCTTGTGCTGGATTCGCCCAAAGGTCAGTGGCGTGTGGAGCATCAATTCACCAGGAACAACTTGCGGTATGGCAGCCTGCGGGAGGTCACGTTTTCCACCGACGCCACCGGTAAGGCGATTGCGCCGGTTACCCTGCTGCTGGCGGCACCCGATGTCGCCCAGGGGGCGGTGAAGGTTTATTGCCGGAATGACGCGACCGGCGATTGGGTCGCCTCGGAGTTGGGGACGGTCACAAAGAGCGCCACCACCCGCGCGATGGGATTGCACCGGGACAAGGTCACGGGGATTGACCGCATCTTCGCCGGCAATCGCCCGCTGGGCATGATTAGCGGCGTTTACGACCCGGCGGCACCGGGCCGCATCCGCTGGGACAAGACGCCCGAATTTCCGACGCCGGTCGGGGAGCGCGTCATGGGCTTCTGCGATTGCAACGGAATCCTTTACTGTGCCACCACGCGCCACATCTACCAGCGCACCGACGGCGTGGCGCCGGCGTGGAAAGATGTCTATTTCTGCGAGAAAGAAATCCCCCCGGTCGGCATTCGCGGCCTGACGGCCGTGCCGAAACCGGGCGGAAAAGGCGAGGTGCTCTGGTTCGTCGCCTTGCGGAAGGTCCGCCGGTTGGACCCGGCCGCCGGTTTCAAGGAAACCATCGAACTGGACATGCCCGAGTTCCTGACGGAGAAGCTGGGCCTTCCCGTGGTTGGCGCTCTCTCCGCTTACAACGAGTTGAAGCCTTACGTGATGCCCGGCACGGGCGAAACGATTTGGCTGTTTGGATTTGAGAGTTCCCACCCGGCGACGGTCATCAACTCGCATCCGCGCATCAAAGCCCGCATGCAAAAGAAGGACTCCCGTCGGACGGGCTGCTCTGGCAACGGGCGTTACTGCATCCGCCACGCGAAGGGGGCAGACATCACCTATGAAGTGGCTGAAATCACCGACCCACGCGAGCCGCAACTGGTGGCGACCCGCACCATCGCCGTGTCCCCGTTCCCGGAAGACCAAGGGAAAGCGTTCTACTTCGGCGGCTACGACTGCAACTCCGTTCCCTCCCACAACACCGCGTGGATTTACCGGGGGAAGCTCGGCAACTAAGAGAACCGCTGGTAAGATAAACAATAATCAATCGGAAAGGACCAGACCATGAACACACACAACCAACCACTGACACGCCGCGAGTTTCTGAAACGGATCACGCAAGCAACCGTCGCCGCGCCGCTCTTTGCCTATGCTGCTCCACGCGGATCGCGAATCTCGTATTTCTGCAACGGCCAGATTCACGTGAACGAAGTCGGCAAGCCGGAAGGCAAACCGCTAACCCCGGGGCAGCCCTATTGGGACTTCAAACCGTCGTGGTCGAAGACCGGTAATCACCTCGTCTGTTTCCGCAGGCTCAAGGACGATCCCGTCGTCGTCAACTGGAAGAGCGCGATCTTCATCATCAACGCGGACGGCACGGAGCAACACTTCCTCAGCGACGGCACGCACACGGATTTCAATCCGACGTGGACGCGCGACGG
>CAZNOK010000075.1:0-21382 GCA_964574605.1 uncultured Verrucomicrobiota bacterium | reverse complement strand
AACACGATGCGGCACGGCCACATCGAGCGCGCTGCGGGCGGAACGCTGTTGCTCGACGAGATCGCGGACATTCCGACGGCGACGCAGGCGAAGCTGTTGCGGTTCGTGGAGGACAGAACGTTTGTGCGCGTCGGCGGACGCGAGGACTTGCGGGTGGACCTGCGGTTGATCGCGGCGACGAACCGGGATTTAGCGGCGGAAGTCACAGCGGGCCGGTTCCGGCAGGATTTGTATTTCCGGTTGCGCGTGCTGGAGATCGAACTGCCGTCGTTGACGGCGCGCAAGGAGGACTTGCCGGCGTTGTGCGCCTTTTTCCTCGGCAGCCTTGCCCCGCAGCGCAAAGCCGAGATGTCGGTGGATGCATTGGCGTTGCTGTCGGCGTATTCGTGGCCCGGCAACGTGCGCGAGCTTCGCAACGCGTTGGAGCACGCGTTGGCCGTCTCGACCGGCCGGACAATTTTGCCGCAACATCTGCCTCGTCATTTGCGTCCGGCGTCGGTGGCGGGCGACAAGTTCAACGCGGCGCTGGCGAACTGGCTCGACGCACGATTGCGGGGCGGCGCGACCTACAAGGAAATTGCCGCCGACCTCGACGCGGCGGTGCTGAGGCATTTGATGTCGCGATTCGAGCACAGCCCGACGGCGTTGTCGCGCGCGCTGCGAATGAACCGGGCGACGCTGTTGAAGAAACGGCGGCAACACAGGATTCAATCGGAGTAGAGCGAGGGCGGGGCGGCGGATTCCTTTCTTGTCGCTCGCGCGACGAATCGTTACAGTCGCGCCATGAGAACTCTGAGGTTTGTTCTTTTGTTCGCTCTTGCTTTTCCCGTCGCCAGCACCGTGTGGGGGGGGCTGATCGTCTTGTACGTCTCCGAAGGCGGAAGCAAACGCATTGCCGTTTACACGATGAACGAAACGACGGGTGACCTGACCCGCGCAGGCGCACTCGATCTTCCCGGCGCGCCGGGCAGCCTCGACATCAGCAAAGACCGCGCGCGCCTCTACGTCGCGGTGCGTTCGGCCAAACAGTTCGCGACCGTGTCGGTGGACCGCAAGACCGGGTTGCTCTCCAATCCCATTATGAGTCCCACTGGCTTCAACGCCGCCTACGTCCACGTTGACAAGACCGGCAACTGGTTGCTGGCCGCCGCATACGGCGAGGGTGTCGCCGGGCTGAGCCGGATCAAGAACGGCGTGATCGAAGGGCCGCCCGTCGTCACGCTCGAAACCGGCAAGAAAGCCCACTGCATCCGGACCGACCCTGCCAACCGATTCGCCTTCGTGCCGCACGTCGGCGAGTTGAACAAAGTCGAGCAACTCCGTTTCGACGCCGTCGCCGGCACGCTCAAGCCGAACACGCCGCGCTCAATGCCCGGCGGTGAGGGACAAGGCCCGCGTCACATGCAGTTTCATCCGAACGGACGATGGGTCTATCTGGTCAACGAGCAGGGCAAGAGCGTGACGTTGTGCGACTACGATCAGCGAGCGGGGACGTTGAAGATTCGCCAGAGCGTTACGACGATTCCCGCGGACTGGGACAAGACCAAAGGTTCCTGCGCCGACATCCACGTCAGCGCCGACGGACGTTTCGTCTATGCCTCCAATCGCGGCCACGACAGTCTCGCCGTGTTCTCCGTCAACCCCGGCACCGGCGAACTGAAGTCGCTCGGCCAAACGCCCACAGAGAAAACGCCGCGCTCGTTTTGTCTGATCCACAACTTCGTTGTCTCGGCAGGAGAAGGCTCGCACCGGCTCATCGTGTTTCGTCGCAACCCGCAAACCGGCGCGCTCACGCCGCTGAAAACCTACGATTGCGGCAAAGGCCCGTCGTGGACGCTGGGCGTGAAATTCGAATAAGTGACATTTTCAGGAGACTTGCAATGGAGGCACGACACACAACTGCAACAACGATACAATGTGTTTTGGCACTTACGCTGGGTGTCTTTATCTTCAACAACTCTGCATCTGGTTTTACGCTATCCAGTGATCAGGGGTGTGCCATTGTCATCCCGCAAAAGCCAAGCATGACGGAGGAGTTCGCGGCCAATGAATTGTGCCGGTACGTCGTGAGAATAACCAATAGCAAGGATGTCGCGGTCAAGTGTGAGGATAAGCAAAGAACCCAGAAAAAGTGCATTTATGTGGGCAACACTCTTCCAAGCCGGGAAGCGGCAAAACAGATCGGCGGAAAGGACCCGGAATCTTTCATGATTGCCGTGGATGACGACAAAGTCGTTCTCGCCGGCAATGGTGATCGCGCGACGTTATATGCTGTGTACACCTTTTTGGAAAAACTGGGGTGTGTCTGGGTGGCGCCTGGAATAGATCACGTTCCCCAGCAAGAACAGATTGCAATCCCGGCTGGTCGTCAGGCGTATTCGCCGGGAATCAAATACCGGGTATTACGATACATAAAAACATCAACATCGTCGGAGTCTGAAATCCAATGCACAGACTGGGCGGTAAAAAACAAAATCAACATGATTACGGAACGGAAGCTGGATGCTCCATTTTCGCGGGAAATCATGCAACGGGGAGGCGTCCGAGGGATCAACAATACGCACATTTCCGGGTATATCCTGACGAAAGAACTATACGAAAAACACCCCGACGTTTTTGCCCGGGACTCGAATGGCAAAGCGGTATTAAACGCGCATTCTCAACAATTCTGTTTTTCAGCGCCAAAGGCTGTTTCGGTGTACGCCGACACGATCATCCAATACATCAAGACGCATCCTGACGTTGAACTGTTCCCCATAACTCAGGCGGATGGCACGCGATTTTGTCAATGTTCCGACTGCCTGAAGTTGTATGGCAAGATGACGTTGTATGATGAATCGAGCGGAATCAGTGGGCAACCGAATGTGACGAAAGCATGGATGTCTTTTGTCAACAAAACCGCCGAAAAGATCACTCGGAGTTGGCCGCAGAAAAAATTCTACACGCTGGCGTACAGTTCGGCCTCGGACCCTGTGGGCATGGACTTTGAAATGAACAAGAGCGTCATCGTGGTGTATGTCCACAGCATCAGCTTGTTTGATCAGTTTCACGAGTACGAAAAGAGCCTGTCGAAACAGCGCTTTCTGGACCTGTATAAAAAGTGGGGTCAGTCGGTGCCGGGTGGAGTCGGGGTGTACGATTACTATCCGTTCTCAAAGTACCGGTCCCTGCCGCTTGTGGCCATCGAGAAAGTATCGTCGGACATTCGAGCCGTGCATGCTTTGAATTGTCCGTATTTTGAATTGCAGTCCGGCACCTCGCCCGGAATGTACCTGCCCATTTACTATGCCGGCGCCCGCACGATGTGGAATCCCGCCCTGAATTTGAGGAAGGAGATGGAATCGTTCTATCAAGGAATGTATGGCAAGGCAGCGAGTCACGTGGAACGTTTCTTCCAAGTGCTGGAGAAAGCACGGAAACAATATCCACATCCATACAAGCACGACACGCGTCCGACGGATCTCGCCGATGTATTGTCGTACATGACGAAAGGAGTGGTGGATGAAGCCGAAATCCTCCTTGAGAAAGCTCAGACAGCTGCGGCAGCGTCCGGGGAAACGCAGGAACGACTTCAGCCTATCGTGGATCATTTCAATTACGCCAAACACTTGCGACGAGGACGGGACGCGTTTTCGTCGTTCAAGGCCACAGGCGATGTGAAATTCCTGAAAGAAGCTGTCCGTCATGCCGATGAAATCGGCAAACTTGTCAAGGAAGTGGAAAGCTCCCAAGGCATCCGTCGCACGCTCGGAATCATTCGGCCGGGAATACTGCAAAAAGGGCGAAGCGGTGTGGGGGAAGAACTCGGAAGTTGGAAGTCAGCGCGAAAATAATTTCACCAGTCCAAGGAGAGTAAAATGCAATATCTGATTCTTAGCATGGTGTTGTTTGCCATACGAGTTGCTAACAAGACTCGTAGCCGCAGGCTTTATGCCTGCGTTTCTTGCGCACCCGTAAAGGGTGCGGCTACAGGAATCGCGGTTTTGATAGGCGTCTTGAGTGCCGCCGCCACGGAGCAGCCGGGAAAAACGTTCTCAGTCCATCCCATCGGACAAATCCAGAAGCAGGACGGGCGCATGGTGATTGTGCTCGACAAGAAATACCAGGACGGCCTGCTCGGTTTGGAACAGTGGTCGCACGTGCAAGTCTTCTGGTGGTTTGACAAGAACGACACGCCAGAGCATCGGGCCGTGCTTCAAGTCCATCCGCGCGGCGACAAGAACAAACCGCTCACCGGCGTTTTCGCCTGTCGCGCCCCGGTGCGTCCCAACCTGATCGCCTTGAGTCTTTGCAAGATCATCTCCGTCAAGGACAACGTGGTCGAGGTGGACAAGATTGACGCTTTCGAAAGCACGCCGGTGCTCGACCTCAAACCATACGCCCCCGGCCAGGATGCGGCCTCAAAAGTCAAAGTTCCGAAGTGGGCGGGGCCGAAGTAGGAACGCGCCCGTGATCTGAGGGCGACGGTTTTTTACAAGGGTTTTACGGAACATCGGCCACAAACTGTGGTCTAATGAGGCGTATGAAAAAGGCATTGTGTCTCTCACTGCTGTGGCTGGGGCTGGTCGTCTCTGGCCGAGCTGACGGTCTCATCGTGATCCACGATCCGCCGCCGTGGCATCCGCGTCCACCCATCATCCACCCGCGACCGTGGCCGATGCCGCCGCGCATCTATTATTTCGCGCCGCTCGAAGTCGTTTATCACCACGTCAACGTCAAGATTGACGGCCAGATCGCGACCACCTCGATTGATCAGGAGTTCTTCAACCCGAACAACCAGCGCCTCGAAGGCACCTACCTTTTCCCCGTCCCGAAGGGCGCGCAACTGAACAAGTTCTCGATGGACATTGACGGCAAACAGGTCGAGGCGGAGCTGTTGCCGGCCGAGAAGGCGCGAAGAATCTACGAGGACATCGTCCGCAAGATGAAAGACCCGGCGTTGCTGGAGTATGTGGACCGCGACACGTTCAAGGTCCGCATCTTCCCCATCGAGCCGCGCGCCGCGAAACGCATCAAGCTCTCCTACTCCCAAGTTCTCAAGGCGGACACCGGCCTCGTCGGTTACACCTACCCGCTGAACACGGAAAAGTTTTCATCAGCGCCGATCAAGGAGGTCAGCGTCAAGATCGAACTTGACGCCAAGCGTCCGCTCAAGTCCATCTACTCGCCGAGCCACAGCGTCGAGATCAAACGCCACGGCGACACCAAGGCGACCATCGGTTTCGAGGCCAAGAACGTGAAGCCCGATACCGACTTCCAAATCTTTTACGCGACTGAGGCGAAAGACCTCGGCGTCAGCCTGCTCAGTTTCCGGGAGGGAAGCGAGGATGGTTATTTCCTGTTGCTGGCATCGCCGGGCGCAGACGAGAAGGCCGGCAAGAAGGTGTTGCCGAAGGACGTCGCGTTTGTGCTCGACACTTCCGGCTCGATGGCCGGCAAGAAACTGGAACAGGCCAAGAAAGCGATTCTCTTCTGCATCGAGAACCTCAACGACAATGACCGCTTCGAGATCATCCGCTTTTCGACCGAGGCCGAGCCGTTGTTCGAGAAGCTCGTCGCCGTCGATGCCGGCAACCGCAAGAAGGCCGGCGACTTCATCAAGAATCTCAAGCCCATCGGCGGCACGGCCATCGAGGAGGCGCTCGTCAAGGCGCTCAAGCTCCGGCCCGAAAAGGCGGAGCGCCCGTTCGTCGTCATCTTTCTCACCGATGGCCAGCCGACTGTCGGCAACACCAAGGACGACGACATCCTCGGCTCCGTGAAGAAAACCGATCCCGGCAAGACGCGCGTGTTCTGTTTTGGCATCGGCACCGACGTGAACGCGCGACTGCTCGACCGGATCACCGAACAGACGCGGGCATTCAGCCAATACGTGCTTCCAGATGAGGACATCGAGGTGAAGGTCTCCAACTTTTACACCAAGATCAAAGATCCGGTGCTGGCTGACCCGACGCTGAAGTTCACCGGCGACATCAAGACGAGCAAGCTCTACCCGTCGCCGTTGCCGGACATCTTCCGCGGCGATCAACTCCTCGTCGTTGGCCGCTACAGCGGCAGCGGCAGCAGCGCGGCAACCATTGAGGGACAAACGGGCGGAGCGACGAAACGGTTTGCATACGATGTGAAGTTCCCGGAGAAAGCGAGCGACCACGAGTTCATTCCGCGGTTATGGGCGACGCGTCGGATCGGGTTCCTGCTCGATGAAATCCGTCTTCGCGGCGAGAACAGGGAACTGCGCGACGAAGTGACCGAACTGGCCCGCAAATACGGCATCGTGACGCCTTACACGGCGTATCTGATCGTCGAGGACGAGTCGAAGCGCAACGTGCCGATGGCGGTGCGTTCGATGCAGGGTTTCGACAGCGACAGCCTCGCGCGCCACGAAGCTGGGCGGGCATACACGGCGATGAACATGGCCAAGGCCGGTGCGGGCGCGGTCGGCGGCGCGCGCAGTCAGGGCGCGTTGCGACAGGCCGAGCAGGCCGCTGCGCCGGGCGCGGCGGCACAATACGAGAGCCTGACCGGTTTCAGCATTGCTGCCGACAAGCAGGTTGCGGAACGGTTGGCGCAGTACACGCAACAGAGTCGGTTCGTCCGCGGCCGGAACTTTTTCCAGAACGGCGAACAATGGGTTGACGCCGAGGTGCAGAAACGCCAGAGCGCCCGGCGAATCCAAGTGAAGTTCAACAGCAGCGAATATTTTGCGCTCGCCGCGAAACACCCGGACGCCGCCGCGTGGCTCAGCGTCGGGCGCAACGTGCAGTTCGCACTCGGCGACGCGGTGTATGAAATCACAGATTAGGAGGATGCCATGAAACTAATGACGATATTGCTTGCTTTGGGGCTGACGCTGAACGCGTCCGCCAAGGAAGCGAAACCGCGCATCGAGGTCTGTTTCGTGCTCGACACGACCGGCTCGATGAGCGGACTGATCGAGGGGGCGAAACAGAAAATCTGGTCCATCGCCAACCAGATCGTCAGCGCCAAACCGACGCCCGCGTTGAAGCTGGCGCTGATCGGTTACCGGGACCGCGGCGACGAGTACGTCACGAAGCTGACCGACCTGACCGACGACATTGACGCGATCTACGACAAGCTGCGCGCGTTCCAAGCCGGCGGAGGCGGTGACGCGCCGGAGTCGGTGAACCAAGCCTTGCACGAGGCGGTGACGAAGATCAATTGGAGCCAGAGCCGTGAGGTGTTGAAGATCATCTTCCTCGTCGGCGATGCGCCGCCGCACATGGATTACAAGGAAGACGTGAAGTATCCGGAGGTCTGTCAGATGGCCGTGAAACGCGACTTGGTCATCAACACCGTCCAGTGCGGCGCGAGCATCGCCGAGACGGCGCCCATCTGGCGCGAGATCGCCAAGCTCAGCGAGGGAAGCTACAGCGCCATCGAACAGAGCGGCGGCATGGTTGCCATCGCCACGCCGATGGACGGCGAGTTGGCCGAGTTGAACAGGGCGGTGGGCAGGACATTGGTGGCGTACGGCGGCGCGGGGCTACGGCGCGAAGTGTTCGCCAAACAAGCCGCATCCGAGGCTGCCGCGCCCGCCGCCGCAGCCAGTCGGTTGGCTTACAACGCGCGCACCGGCAAGAGCGTGCAAGGCGGCGGCGAATTGTTGGACGCACTGAGCGACGGCACGGTGAAGCTGGAGGATGTGAAGAAGGAGGACTTGCCGGAGGCGTTGCAGAAACTCAGCGCGCCAGAGTTGAAGTTATACGTCGGCAAGCAACAAGCCGAGCGCGTCGCGATCCAGAAGAAGATTGCCGAGTTGAACAAGCAGCGCGATGCCTACATCGCCGCTGAGAAGAAACGCCTGGCCACGACCGGCAAGGGCGACGCCTTCGACGAGAAAGTCAACGAAACCATCCGCGCCCAAGCCACCCGCAAAGGCATTGAGTACGAAGAATAACCAGAATCTACCGACGGTTACTGCTGACGCCCTTCGATGGCGCAGAGCAGGATCGCGGCGGCAAGACCAAGGCGACGGTCAAGCAAATTCATCGTGTCGGGCGCGAAGTCGAGGGTGATCCTCAGCACGAACGGGTTGAAATTCTGCTTGAAAGCGCAAACCGTCTGGCCGCGGATGGCGCCGTGATATTTCTGCGGGATCAGGTTGGTGAGGAACCGCTGCAAAGTGGTGAGCAGCCAACTGTCCTCCTGAATCAACCCGATTTCATTGTCGGTGGTGTCCAACAACAGCCATTCGTCGCGGAGCACGGACTTCAATCCCTTGCGGCGGAGCGCGCCGACCTTTTGGTTGTTGGTGGAATCGAAGACGTCGTAGGTGGCGGAGATGTCGAGGACTTGGCGGGCTTTGATGCTGAGCAGTTCGGTCTGTTTGTCCTCGCCGGTGTAGAGGCGGATGTCTTCCTTGAGCTTGAACGCTTTCATGTCGGCGAACAAAACCACTTGGCCGGTGGGGTCATAGATGTGGAACGCGCCGCCGAACAACTTGAACACCTTGCGTCGGACCACGTACTGGGAGTGCTGGTATCGCGTATCAATCATGGCTTATCTCCTTCGATGGGGATTCGATTTCTCGGATTGCGTTCCTTCTCCGTTCCAGTGGTTGATATCTCAACCATCATGGTTGACATATCAACCACTGCGTTTTGGACACGCGGGGGGTCACTGTTTCACGGGCTCCAGTTGTTTGCGCACCCCGTTGATCGCGTTGGCTTCGTCGAGATTACCGTCATCCATCGCGGACTTCTGCGCGGCGGTGAGGTCGCGGATGAATTGCTGCAACGCCGAGGAAACCGCTTGCTCGTGGCGGTTCTTTGCAGTGTTGGCGAACGCGCTCTCGAATTGCGGACTGGCCGGTTTGCCATCCTTGAGTTCGCGGATGGCGTCGCGGATGGTATTGGCGTCATCAAGGTTGTTGGCGCGCATGGCGGCTTTCATTGCGGCATCGAGATCGGTGAGATACTGTTGAGTGGCGACCGCCAAAGATTGGTTGTATCGCGTCTCGGCATTCGCCGCCAACCGGGCGGCAAGCGACGATCCCTTCGGGAGCGGCGGTAGCGTGGCGGGAGGAACGACCGGTGAAACTTTTGGCGGTTCGGGCTTTGCGACAGCGGGTGACCCCGCTTGGCCAATGACCAAAACCGGGCCTGCCTCCGAAACGGCAGCATACTTCAGGGCGCTGCCGCCTGTGCGGCTGACGGCAAGAGTCGCACCGGCTCGTTGCGTCGGTGTGGCAGGCTGAAAATTCACCTGAACCGGGCCGTTGGAGTAAGATTGCGGCGGCTTGGTCCGGGCGGGGACAAAAAAGGCGTTCACGACGATCATTTTGGTTGCCTTCGACCAGTCAGTATGGTCACCGGTGCTAAATCGGCAATCATCGAAGACGCAGTCAATCGTTGTCGCCAGCGCCGACTCGGGCAACTCGCAGTGGACGAACCGGCAGCGCTCGAACCGCAGTTCCTTGCTCTGCGCCCGTTTGGACGGGTCGTCCTTGTACTCGATCTTCGGCAGCGTGATGTCGCAGAAGGTGCAGCCGACGGCGCTTACCGAGTAATTCACCACGCTGAATTTGCCGGAGAGGAATCGTTTTGCAAACACACAGTTCTCGTAGTTCCACCGCGTGCTCCAGTAGGCAACATACCAAGGACCGCGCTTGCGAAAGTGGCAGTCGTCGAACACGGAGTCCGTTGCCTCGAATTGCGATCCGCAATCGCCGCTGACTTCCACCTTCCGAAACAGGCTGCGCTCGACCTTCCACTTGCTGTCATTCTCCCCTTCGAAACAGGCCCTCTCGATCAGCGTGCCGGGAGCAACGGCGATGTGACATTTCCTTCCCATGTGCACACTTTTGTCGGAACCCCGGTAATTGCCCCTTGGGAGGGTGATCTCGCCTTTCCAGCTCATGTAGCACCAAGCGTTTGGATCGGCGGCTCGCGTGCACCACGGCACGGCCATCATCACCAGCGCGGCAACGAAACAATGGATTCGTTTCATGGCAATCCCTGCGTTTCTTGGCGCCGAGAGTAGCCGGTGCGTCGGCCAAACACAAGTCAGGGTTTGGCGAACCACGGTCTGGCGAGCAGGTCGGTGGTCAGGAAATCCAACAGCAGGTTGGCCACTTTCATCCGGCCAGAGTCGCTGGGATGGACGCCATCGCCAGCGAAATCGTTGCGTTCCCAGACGAGTTTGTCGAGCTTGCGGCCTTTTGTGCCTTCGGCCCAGAGATAAGGCCCCCAGAGCAACAGCGGCGATTTGGATTCGGCGAGTTCGGGGTCGCCTTTGATCTGACGCTGAATCAGCCAGCGGGCAGGGAAGGCGCTTTCGTAGGCATAAGGTTCGGGGTTCAGTCCGCCGGTGGCGTAGCCGCCGTAGGTGCGGCTGCCGAGATAGGCGATGCGAAGATTCGGGAACATCGCGCGCGCGTTGTGCAACACGGCGAGCGTGTCGCGTTCGAGCTTGCGACCGTGCTCCTGCAAGGAGCCGCCGGGCGCTTTGTTGGCGAGCTTGATCCACGCGACTTGCACTTGTTGTGGCGAAACGCGCGCGGCCTCCAAACGCCGTTTCGCTTCCGTCCACGGACGCGCATCCGGCGGCGCCCACTCGGCCATCGCCTGGCCGCCTTGCGCGCAGTCAACGATGGTGACCTTCGACGATTTGCGCGGGGATTGGTCGGCGACTTGTTTGAACTTGGAAAACTCCTGCGTCGCGTTCGACATGCTGATGGCGACGAAACCGATGGCGCCCTTATCATCGGGCTGTCCCGCGGCGTTGAGCGGACGGATCCGGGCGAGTTGGGCGAGCGCGGCTTTGCGGTGCGTGTCGGGCGGCGTGTTCTGGCCGGCGCCGGAGAGGCCGCCATCTTCGCCTTCGTAACGGTCGGCGGCGGTCATGTCGCAGAGTGGCGTGAGATGTTCGGGCGCTTTGCGTTGGTTGGCGGCGCGGCCGGCCTTGCCGCTGCGCGCGGCCATGGCGCGTTGGAGGTAGGCTTGTTCGTCGGCGGAAAGTTGTTCGCCGCGTTGCCGCCGCTGGAGTAACCCGCGGGCTTTCTGGAAGTCAATCGGTTCACCGGCAAAAGCAAAGCCGGTCACGAGAAGCAAGGCAAGGAGAGCGGAGAGTTTCATGCGAAATGAAACACCGGGGCGAGGACGTTGGTTGCGCGCGATTATCGTTTGACGCCGATGCACCAGAGGGCTTGGTGGGTGCGGATGAAGAGGTCGCCGCGACTGGGCGCGATGGAGGAGTTGCTCGGTTCGCCGAGATGGTTCGCGGCGACAAGCTCGAACTTCGGGCTGGCCTTGAAGACGAAACAAATGCCGCGCTGGGTGATGGTGTAGCAGTTGCCATCGGCGAGCATGACGCTGCTCCAGTTGACGCCGCCTTGAAGCGGCTCGGTCCAGATGTTCTCGCCGGTTTTCAGGTCGAGGCACATGGCGGTGCCCGGAGCGTTGTGAATGTAGATGCGTCCGTTGTGGACGACGCCGGAGCCGATGCGTTGCGGGGAACGCGGGTGACGCCAGACTTGCGCGCCGGCGCGAACAGCGAGCGCGGAGCCGCTGAAACCGCCCAGCGCCACGGTGACACCGTCGCCGTAAATCGGCGAGGTGTACACGAGCGGCGTCAGCCCGGCGCAGGACCAGAGTTCCTTGCCGGTGAAGGGATCGTAGGCGGCGAGGCGCCGGGGCCAGCTCATGAGAAGCTGGTTCTGCATCAGCACGGGCGTGGTCCAAGAGCCGACGTACTGCGGGTTGCGATTGTCGGGGCTGGATGTGCCGTAGCCGGTTGGCTCGTCGCGACGCCAGATGGTTTTGCCGGTGCGTTTGTCAACAGCCAGCAAGTAGGTTGTCTCGCCGGGGCCGAAGTTGAGGAAGCAGAAGTTCCCGACAATGACCGGTGAGGATCCATTGCCCCAGATGTGAACCTGCCGACCGAGATCGGTGCGACGCCAGAGTTCGCGTCCGTTCAGATCGAAGCAGTAGAGGCCGTCGGATGCGAACGAGGCGATGATGCGCTCGCCATCGGTTACGGGCGAGGCGGAACAATGCGGGTTTGTCCGATGCGTTTTTTCTTTCTCGCGTGTGGCAACGCCCCCCTGCCAGAGTTGTTTGCCGCCGGTGCGCTCGAAACAGGTCAACGTGCGCCGGTCGCCGACGGGTTGGGTGACGAAGACGCGGTCGCCCCAGATGATCGGCGTCGAGTTGCCGGGTTCGGGCAACGCGACGCGCCACTTGACGTTTTGGTTGGTGCTCCAGTGGGTTGGGAGATTCTTCTCGTCGCAGATGCCGGTGCCGAGCAGGCCGCGCCACGCGGGCCAGTCCATCGCGCCGAAGGCTGTCGCAAGGAGCAATGGCAGGATGAGGTTCATGGGGGGAAGTATAGGAGCCAGATTCGACAAAGCAAGAAATCGAAATTATTGCGGCGGTCGGGTTGACATCGCAGCGAAAGAGGCTGTATCCTGCGAAGGCCGCGGAACATTCATGGCAAGACTCGTATTCAATCCAGACGGCGCTGACGCGGAAGTCGTGGTTCTCGACGCGGAGACGTTGACAGTCGGCAGCGCCGAAGACAACGACGTTTGTGTGGACGCCGAGGGGGTCGAACCGTACCAACTCCGGTTCGAACAGCGCGACGGATTGGTGACGGTCGTGGATGTCGGGGAAAACGAATCGCTGGTGGTGGACGGGCGGCCGGTCGAGCGGTTCGTGCTCGGGCATCGGGCGCTGGTACAAGTCGGCGACCTGACGATTCTGTTTTTGGAGGAAGCGCCGGTAATGACGGCGTTGGCGCGTATCGGCGACGGCGCAGGAACGGAGTTGAGCGCTCAACTGCAGTGTCCGCACTGCGGCGCCACGCGGCTGGCATCGGAGCCGAATTGTCCACGCTGCGGAATGATCCAGCCGCGGAACGCCGACGCGACGCCGCTGGCGCCGACCGACCTGTACGTGGCGCCGATGCAGTCGCCGCAGGCGCGCGGGGCCGGCATACTCCCGATGTTGAGTTTCTTTTTCGGGCTGTTCGGTCCGGTGGTATTGGGGATCGGATGGTTGCTGGGAATCATTTTTGGGTTCATCAGCCTGACGTTGATCCGGCAGCGCGGCGGGTTTGTGCGCGACCGCCGCTATGCGATGTGGGGAATCACGCTGGGATTCTTGTGGATCGCGGCGATGGGCGCGGGCGGGTTCTGGTACGAGCAATACCGTCAGGAGCGCAAGCTGAAAGAGGAAGCGCTGGCGGCGGTGAAGCTCAATGAAGACCAAGCGGCGTTTTTGTTGAAGGAGATCGCCGTGGTCGAGGAGTACCTGAAGGCGGTGCGTGCCATTCCGGTGGATAACGGCGGCAGTGCATTTGCATCGCTGGAGCAGTTGCGCACGTTGCCAAATCCGTTTGTGCCGAATGCACAGTTCAGCGAGCGCGCCGAAGGTTATCTGTTCACGGTGAAACCGCAAGGTGTGGATGGGTTCACGGCGTCGGCAAGGCCGGAGCGCTATGGGACAACGGGGCGGATGACGTTCGTGATCGATCAGACAGGCGTGTTGCGCGGCGGCGATATCGGCGGCGTCGCGCCGTGGCATTCGCAGACGGTGCTGCGCACACTGGACATGGGCCGCAGCGTGTATTTGGAGGCGCGGGAACGGGTCGCGCGCGAGCTGTTGGTCGAGGCGCGGCGGATGGCGGAGGAGAAACAGTTTGAACGCAGCCAGTTCATCCTGCGCCAGCTCCAGAAGAATTACATGCTCACCGAGACGTTCAAGAATTTCGAAAGTGTCGCGCGCGGCGTGGAACAATTGATCGTCAACGCTCGCGCGGAAGCGGAAGCCGTGAAAGTCGGGCCGCTGTTGAAGGAAGGCAAGAAAGCCGAGGCGCTGGCGCTGTTGAAACAGATTCTCGCCGCCTGTCCGACGGCGGCGAACGCGGCTGAACTGAAAGTGAAAGCGGGCGCGCTGGAGGCGGAGTTTGCCGCGATACGCAACCAGCAGGCCGAAATCGAGTGGGCGCGCGTGGTGGTGTTGGACAAAAGCGGTCAGGTGGAGCCGGCGCTGGCGGCCTACCGCGCCTTCGTGGCGAATTTCGGCGACACCGCGGCCTGCCAGAACCGCAAGGCGACGTGGCAAAAAAGCATTGCCCAGCTCCAAGAAAAACAGGCCGCCACACTGTTGAGCGCGCTGACCGCATTGAACGTACGCTCCAACGCGGCGCAGGCGGTCAAGATCGTCGCCGACCTCCAAGGCCCGTATGCGGCAACGCCGACGACGCAGCGCCACGTGGCGTTGTTGCAGAACCTCGGCCAACAGGCGCGCTCCTTCGTGTTCGCCGATGAAGGCATGGCGTTCCGCCAGCAGAAAAACTACATCGAGGCAGCCGACCACATTGACCAGGCACTGGCGTTGAACCCGTCACTGGCCACCGAGTTGGCTGGCGTGGCGGAAGAATGTTACCTGAAAGCAGGCGAGGCCTGTTTGCAAACCAACAAACTCATCGAGGCCGCGGCGTTCTTCGGAAAATTCCTTCAGTTGACGCCGAACCCGGAGAAACTGGAACGTGAGAAACTCAAGAACCTCTACCTCGCGCTTGGCGAAGTCAACTACCTCAACCGCAACTACACCAACGCTGTTTCCTACTTCAAGAAAGGCGCCGAGTTTTTCGGTTCCGAACCGAAATACTACCGCATGTACGGCCAGAGTCTGCTGCGCCAGAAACAGTACCCCGATGCGATCCCGGTTTACAACGCCTTGGTCGCTCTTCTTCCTACCGATCCCCAGACCCGCTTCGAGCGTGGCCTGTGCGGATTGGGCGTCGGCCTGATGCTTCAGAGCAATGTTGTTGCTTCCCTGAGCGCAGGCAACACCAACATCGTCGTCGCCGTCGAGTCTCGCCCCGGCCGCGAAAGCACGGACCTGCTGGGACGGATGGTGTCGGCGTCCTCTGCGCCGCTGTATTCGTCTACAGACAAAGCCGTGCGTGGCCAGCAGGCGGCCATGCAGAGCAAACAGGTGGCGCTCCAAACCAAGGCACTGGCAATGCTGCGTGACAAACAGTTCGAGGCGCGCGTCACCGAGACGCTCGACCGCGTCAAAGGTTACAATCCGCAGACGCCCGAAGCGGTTATCGTTCGCGAAAGCGTCCGTCTGGTCAACGACATCCAGAGCATCAACGAAGAACTGAAAACGCTTTCGCGCGACGCCCGCAATGACGACGACCAGAAAAAAATCGACACGGCCCGCAACCAACTGCTGTCTGTCTTCTCCACGCAACAAGACTATTTCGACAAGATCATCGCAGAAAAACTCACTCTGAAACAGCAGTTGCTCGCCAACCTCGACCTCTGGCGCGCTTCATTCGACACCGTGGCGGCGGATTTCAAGGCTGCCGCAACCTTGGAAGTTTACCGCGGCCCCGTCGCGGAGATGGACGACCCGCTACAAAAGAAACTCAAGCTGTTTGCCGAGGCCAACGACCTGCTTAAACCCGCGTTAACCAGCGAGACGAAGGCGCTGGAGGAAGCGCGCGAGTTGATCAAACTCGCTGTCAACAAATTCAAGGGCTGGACCATCGGTTGGGACCTCAACGACCGGATCCAGCAGTTCTTTTTCTCCGGCTACACCGACGCTTCCGACAAACACAACGCCGGCGAAAAGAAACTGCGCGAAACCATCGCCGTCGTTGTTCCCTTCGAGAAACACATCACGCCCTGAACGCCGACATGATACGCATGGTCCTGTTCGCCCTGCTGTTGCCCATGATGGCCACCGCGGCAGGCGTGCCGCGTTTCGTCTTCGTCAAACATGCCATCATGGGCGGCTCCCACTACGCCTACACCGAAGGCCAGTCCGACGCCCAAGCCGAACGCCACTTCGAACCCGGCTCCGCCCTTTGCCTCTTCGACCCGGCCAACGGTGCGCAAACACTGCTCGAAGACAAAACCGGCGTCATCCGCGACCCCGACGTCTCATGGGACGGCAAACGAATCCTGTTCGCCTGGAAAAAATCGCTCAACGACGACGATTACCACCTCTACGAAATGGACGCGGCCACTCGCCAAATCCGCCAGCTCACTTCCGGCACCGGCGTCGCCGATTACGAAGGTTGTTATCTCCCCGACGGCGACATCATCTTCAACTCCACCCGTTGCGTCCAGACTGTGGACTGCTTCTGGACTGAAGTCAGCAACCTTTACCGTTGCGACAAGGACGGCCACCGCATCCGCCGGCTCACCTTCGACCAGGTCCACGACAACTTCCCCACCATCACGTGGGACGGTCGCATCCTCTACACCCGCTGGGAGTACAACGACCGCGGCCAAATCTACACACAACCGCTTTTCCAGATGAACCCCGATGGCACTGGCCAAGCGGGCTTCTACGGCGTCAACTCATGGTTCCCCACCACGATTCTTCACGCACGCGCCATTCCCGGCTCGCAAAAAGTCGTCGCCATCGCGACCGGCCACCACTCCCGCCAGCCCGGCAAACTCATCCTCATTGACCCGGCCAAAGGCCGCGAAGAAAACGAAGGTGTCCAGTTGATCGCGCCCGCCCGCAACACGCCCGCGGTCAAGGTGGACGCCTACGGGCAGGACGACGAACTCTTTGCCTATCCATACCCGCTCAGCGAGACCGAGTACCTTGTCAGTTACAATCCCGACGGCAAGAAGAACAAAAAGAACTTCGGCATCTACCACGTGACGATTGACGGCAAGAAAGAACTACTCGTCTCTGATTCCGCCTTGCCCTGCAACCGGCCCGTGCCACTCGTGCCGCGCGTCGCGCCGACGCCCCGATCCAGCCATGTTGATTACCGCCGCGCTGATGGCACTTGCTACGTTCAGGACGTGTACATCGGCCCCGGCCTCAAAGGTGTCCCGCGCGGCACCGTCAAGACGCTCCGCGTCGTCGCTCTCGACTTCCGCGCTGCCGGCATCGGCGAGAACGGTAACGGCGGCCCCGGCGGCGGCGCCCTCATCAGCACGCCCGTCGCCATCGGCAACGGCGCGTGGGACCCGAAGATCATCCTCGGCGACGCCACCGTGCGCGCCGACGGCTCCGCGTTCTTCCGCGTGCCCGCCCGCACACCGGTTTACTTCCAGTTGCTCAACGACAAGAATCAGATGGTCGCCTCGATGCGAAGCTGGGCTACGCTTCAGCCCGGCGAAAACGCCGCCTGCGTTGGTTGCCACGAAACCAAGAACAGCACGCCCATCGTCGCCACCGCCAACACCGGCGTTCCGGAAATGCTCCGGCCGTTTTACGGCGCGCCGCGCGGATTCAGTTTCCAGCACCAGATTCAACCGATCCTCGACCGCCACTGCGTCGGATGCCACAACGACAAACACAAATTCCCGTTGATCGCCGACGAGATTCCCGATGTGCGGGCCAAACGCCGTTGGTCGCGCGCCTACCTTGCGTTGACTCACGCCGACATTGGCCGTCGCAACGCCTTCGCAGGCGACCCGGACCATCCGGTCGTCAACTGGATCAGCGTGCAGAGCGCGCCGCCGATGTTGCCGCCGTACTCCGCCGGTTCAGCCAAGAGCAAACTCATCGCCCAACTCGAAGCCGGTCACAATCGCGTCAGACTCTCGCGCGAAGAGATGGACAAACTCAAAGCGTGGATTGATCTCGGCGTGCCGTACTGCGCCGACTACCGCGAGTCCAATGCCTGGACCGACGCCGAGCGCGCAGAATACAACCGCTACCAAGCCAAGCGTGATCGCCTCACCGCTGAAGAACGGGCTGTCATCGTTGAATTGCGAAGCAACCGTTGATTCTGGAGCCGCGAGCCTGCTCGCGGCATGGACACATTCACGCTGTCAACCGAGTCCGCGAGTAACCTTGCGGCTACAATGGATGATACCTCGTACTACGAGGTATTGTGCTGTTTCGGGCCTGGTGTCTTCTCGCCAAGCCCTTCAGCTACACCGCCGGCCGCCGATATATCGCGCCGCGTTATATCAGCGTTATGCCCCATGCCGTGTTCCGGTTTTGTTCCGGAGGTGGGGAAAAACGCGAGGGAGAAAGCGAGGCTCCTCGTCGCCTTGGCCCCGTGGATGCAACTGCTTGCTGCCATGATTGACAGCGCATTTTCCGCCACTTATTCTCACCCGCGATCGGACAGGGTTACAGAGTTTGTCTTTCGCTAGGAACTTTGTCCCATTAACATTCTATGCCCACGAAGATGAAACGAGTGAGCGGCATTCTATTCCGGCTCGTCGTCGCTCTGGCAGGGCTGCACTTGGCCCCGCTGGCCATGTGGATACGAGATATTCTTCGAGATCGAAGGGACGAATCTATTCGAGACCTGTCCGGGACACGGTGACAGGTCCTTGCGGCTCTACCTTGTTCCAACGAATGATCACTGGGTGGCACTCATTCCCAAGAAGCTGATCGCCGTCGAGGATGTCAGTTTTGTTGACGGAACGACCCGAATCACGAGCCTATTGACGAACAGCCCACAGGAGCTGTTAGTTCTGCGAAAGCTCAAGGATTCATGGCGCCTGTGGTTGCCACGCATACTTCCGGATCTCCGAGATATTAAATGAGCACTGGCATCACCAGCGCTCCAAGGTACGGTTCGAGGACTCGCTGCCGCTGACCGCTGATGTTGGCGTCATGTTCCGGTTTTGTTCCGGCCAAGTGATGTGTTATCGTCTTGACGTGCGGATTCGAAACATCATCCTTGATTGGTCGGGCACGCTCGTCAACGACCTGCCGCCAGTGTGGCGGACGACGAATTTTGTCTTCGAGACGTTCGGTCTCGCGCCGTTGACGCTGGAACAGTTTCGCCGCGAGTTCTACTTGCCAGTCAGCCGGTTCTACGCAGAACGGCTGCCGCAGGTGCCAATGCGACGGTTGGAGGAGGTGTTCATCGGATTCTACGCGCAAGTGCGCGATGAGATTACACCATTGCCGCATGCGGAAGCGTTTCTGCGGTTCTGTGCAGAACGGGCAATGCCGGTGTTCGTGGCCAGTTCGGCGGACAAGGAAACTTACTCGCTTCAGATGAACCGCTTCGGCCTCGCCGGCTACGTCACGCGTCCGTACCTCGCCATCCCCGACAAGACCGAACAGATTCATCGCATCCTTGCCGACAATGTGCTGGCACCACAGGAGACGCTGTTTGTCGGCGACATGGCGCACGACATCGCCGCAGGCAAGGCCGGCGGAGTGCGGACCTGTGCGGTCTTGACAGGCTATAATCATTCGGAGAAACTACGGGGGATGCAGCCGGACTGGGTGTGCGAACACCTCGGTGAACTGCAACAGAGGCTTTGTGGATAAAATCACGATCAAAGACCTGGAACTCGACGCCCACATCGGCGTCACCCCTGAAGAACGCGCGCGCTTGCAGAAAGTTCTTCTCACCGTCATTCTGGAACGCGACCTCGGCGAAGCGGGCCGCACCGACACCGAGACCGCCACCACGCCGTACGACGAGGTCGTCCAAGTCATCAAGGACGTCGTCGCCGAGCGCCCCCGCAAACTGATCGAAGCGATGGCCTTGGAGGTCGCCCGCGAAATCCTCTACCGCCGCATGGCCGTCACCGTCACCGTCGAAGTCAGGAAATTCAGCATCCCCCGCGCAAAATACGTGTCGGTGGAACTACAAAGGAGCATCTGACTATGCGTTACCTACTATTGCTTATGTGTCTGACTGTCGGGTTACACGCCCAAACGCCGAGCGATCCAGCCGCGCTGCTGCAGCAGGCGCAGAGCGCAGTGACCAACAAGCGCTACGATCTCGCAGCGCCGTTGCTCGAAAAGATTCTCGCCGGAAGCGCCCCGTCCAACGTTGTTGCCACCGCGCAGGAGTTGCGCGCAACAACCTATCAGGACTGGTTCCAGTGGCTCCAACAATCGCAGGCGACACTCAACCAGATGATCACCTCCAACAGCACAGCTCTTACCGCAGCCAAGGAAGACCTCCGTAAGGCGCGCGAGGCTTTCGCCGCCGAAACCACAAAAGCCGGAAGCGGCTTCAAGGCGGGCAGTGCCGGAGGCAGAAAAGGTGCCGGTTCCTCTGGCGGCAGTTCTAAGATGGGCAAATTGAGCGGCGCTCTGGCTGATGAGATGAAGGCCGTGTCCAGCGCCGAAAAGAACGTGAACGACCTCGAACGGCAACAACAATATCTCAACGCCCACTTGACCGCCATCACCCGTTACTCGACTCAAATCCAAGCCCGCATGACGGAACTGAACATCAAACCGAAAGCAGAGCAGCCTCCACCGACGGCTCCGTCGCCTACCCGGCCCCCTCAATAAGACCCGCTCGCCAAATTGGTCAGCGTGATGAGCTTGAACACTTCAATATACCCTGAACGAAATGCGTTTCGGAGAACGCATTGGCTGCTTCTGTTTTTGTTTCTAACTGTTTGTGCGCACGCTGACACCGTGAAATTGAAGAACGGTGCGGCGGTGGAAGGCAACATCCTCACGGAGACGGATATCGAAATCGTCATCGAGAAATCCTTTGCCGGCGGGTCCATCAAATCGAAGGAGACCATTCGCACGACCGATGTGGCTGAAATCATTCGCTCCACTCCGGAACAGAAGGCGGCCGCGGCGATGAAGGAAGCGCACGAGGCCACCAAACGTTATCAACTGGATCCGAACAACAGCTATACAAAAGACTACTACGATCAGGTTCTCAGCGGATCGTTTCAAAAATTCCTTTCCGATTATCCAAATTCGCCCTTCGCTGTGGAAGTGCGCGAACGCATTGTTGTTTGGCAGGCGGAGCGCGACAAGGTTGCCGCCGGGCAACTCAAGCTCCACGGGCAATGGCTCACGGCCGAGATGATCGCCACCGCCAATGCCAACCAGTTGCTCCAGCAAACCCACAACGCGCTGGCCAACCGCCGCTA
Source organism: uncultured Verrucomicrobiota bacterium (assembly GCA_964574605.1). Taxonomy (GTDB): domain Bacteria; phylum Verrucomicrobiota; class Verrucomicrobiia; order Palsa-1439; family Palsa-1439; genus CAIKAP01. The sequence continues at coordinate 552 of CAZNOK010000075.1, read as the reverse complement.
CGATATCGCTTTGCCGTTGCTCGACAAGCTCTTGGTCAGCAACGTCCCGTCCAACCTCGTTGCCACGGCGCAAGAGATGCGCGTGAAAACCTATCAGGACTGGCTCCAGTCGCTCCAACAGTCGCTGGCGACTCTCGAAGAGATGTCCGTATCCAACAGCGCTGCCACCGCCTCCGCCAAGGAAGCCCACGACGAGGCACAGAACGCACTGCGTGTGGCTGCACAGAAGGCTGCCGGCGGTTTCAAGACTACCGTCCACTCGAGCAGCAAGAAAGGGCGAAAGGAGGGCGCACGGAACGAAGAGCACCAACAAGACCAAACAAACAGTGTCGTCCGCATGGGCAAGGTCACCGACGCCATCAAGGATGAATTCCGAGAAGTCGCCGAAACCCAGAAGAAACTGGCCGACTTGGATTGGGAACAAGCAAACCTCAAGACCCAGTTGGCCAGTACCAAGCGCGTCTTGGCACAAGTCCAAACCCGCATGGCGGAGTTGAACATTCCGGCGGCCCCGGTGGAGGTTGCACCGGTTGAACCCCCGCCAGCACCGCC
>CAZNOK010000074.1:0-21536 GCA_964574605.1 uncultured Verrucomicrobiota bacterium | reverse complement strand
CGCCTCGCCCACCTCACTCACCACCCAACATAAATACTTGGACAGACTCCTAGACCGACTCTCTCTTTCTGACTTACAATTGCTTCGATCGTTATTGGATAAAGACCTGCGGCTTTAATCTGCTCTGTTAGTTGACCAGAGTTCATCACGTGCTCCTTTCATTGTGGCAGAGTGTTACTCAAGCTCCAGCACGACGACCGACTTCGCGGGTAACGCCACGATCAGGCCTTTGCCGGTCGGCTTGAAGGCGTTGAAGGCGGCAGGCTCTACGGTGTTCGTGTGTTCGAAGGTGTTGTGGTCTTGCATCGCTTCGCTCGTCAACACGCAAGCACTTACTGGCTTGACCTTTTTGCCGACGAGTTCGATGACGAGGTCGGCGGGCTTGTTCGGGTTGAGATTGCAGAGCGTGACGTGAATCTTGCCGGCCTTGTCGCGCGAGGCGGAGGCGCTGAGGCCGGGCATCTTGTCTTCGCCGCAGCCGTACTCGGCACAGGTCAATTCACTCGGCAAAAGCGTGGCGTCGTGGTGAGGCGTGAACATCTGATAGACGTAGAAGGTCGGTGTGCGAACCATCTTCGGGCCGTCGGTGAGGATCATGGCTTGGAGAACATTGATGGTCTGGGCGATGTTGGCCATCTTCACGCGGGCAGCGTGCTGGTTGAAGATGTTGAGCGTGACACCGGCAACGAGGGCATCGCGCAGGGTGTTCTGCTGGAAAAGGAAACCGGGGTTGGTGCCGGGTTCGACTTCGTGCCAAGCGCCCCATTCGTCAAAACACATGGCGACCTTCTTCTGCGGGTCATACTTGTCCATGATCTCGGAGTGTTTGGTGACGAGTTCGTCAATGCGGAGCGCCCGCTTGAGCAGGGCGGCCCAGTCGCCTTCGTCGAACCTGGCGGCAAGCTGTTTCTTTCTACCGCTGCCGCAGTAGTAGTGCGGCGCGAGGCCTTGCATCCGTCTGCCGGCTTCGCGCATCAACGTCTCGGTCCATTCGTAGTTGGCGCCGCTGGGACCACAAGCGATCTTAAAGATGCGATTCGCGCCGAAGTTGCGGACGTAGGTGGCGTAGCGTTTGTATTGGTCGGCGTAGAAGGCGGGGGTCATGTTGCCGCCGCAACCCCAGTTCTCGTTGCCGACGCCGAAGTAGGTCAGTTTCCACGGCTCAGCGCGCCCGTTCGTCTTGCGCAACTCGGTCATCGGGCTGATCGCGTCGGACGTAATGTACTCAATCCATTGCTGCATCTCCCGAACGCTGCCGCTGCCGACGTTGCCGCAGATGTACGGCTCGCAACCGAGTTGCTCGCACAGATCCATAAACTCGTGTGTGCCGAAGTGGTTGTTCTCGGTGACGCCGCCCCAGTGGGTGTTGATCATCGAGGGACGTTTCTCGCGCGGGCCGATGCCGTCCATCCAGTGATACTCGTCGGCGAAACAGCCGCCCGGCCATCGGAGCACGGGAATCTTGATTTCCTTCAATGCCGCGACGACGTCGTTGCGGATGCCGCGCGTGTTCGGGATCGGGCTGTCGGGGCCAACCCAGATGCCGCCGTAGATGCAATGGCCAAGATGCTCGGCAAAATGTCCGTAGATGTTCCGGTCAATCTTCACCTTGCCCTTGTCGGCGTGAACCACAAGGCGATTCTCCTGCCCCATCGCAGCCACACCAACCAACAGTGCGAGGGTTATGATCTTCATATACCGTTCTCCTTTGCCGGTGCAGGCAGTGTCCGCTGAATCTCCGTGAGACGATAACCGAAGCCGCTGCCGCGAATCGTGGACAAGTCCACGCAGCCATCGCGACGCCGGTAGATACCGGGATGAACAACGGCCTCCGGTGCGGAGGCGTCGGGGTAGAACTGCATCCCGTTGGTCTCGACGCCGGCGATGGTGCCGATGTTGGCGGCGAGCAACACGTGCGGGATTTGCGCCAGCATCGGGTTCGTCAGGTCCTGCACCATCAACGACATTCCGTGTGCGCGCGCCCAGCACGCGCTGAGCAACGCGCCTGTCTGTGTCTTGCAGGTCTTGAGTGCGACGCCGGTCCAGCCGAGGCTGCGGCCAAGTTTGATCAATCGCCAGTCGTGTGCGCTCTCGTCCATGAACAGCGGTTTGCGCGACGAGACGCTGTGAACGTCAATCCGGTTGTTTTCCAAGTCGTACGGGAACGGTTGTTCGACATAGACGATCATGTCGTAAATGCGCGGCTGCTCGGCGCGGAGCCGGTCGAGGATGTCGTTGACGTATTGCGGGTCGGTGACGGTGCAGTTGAAATCCGCGGTGAGTTTCTCGACGCCGTGTTGAATCGCGATCTGACCGACGCGCACGAGACGTTTGTAATCCCACGCAGCGTCGGTGCCGCGCAACTTGATCTTGAGGCATTTCAAGCCGTCGCGCCGAATCCAGTCGGCGAGCAACACCGGGTAACCATCATTCGGTTCCGAGCCGGTGAGTTCAGAGGCGTCGAGCGGGTCGAGGCCGCCCACAAGATGCCACGCGAGCAGACGCGTCGGCATCTGCGGGACGAGAAAGTCCACCGGAAATTTTCCGCGGAATGGCTCGGCTGGCGTGAGATACGCGGCGAGATCGCGGTTCAGGAAATTGGACGTATAGGTCTGATAGGTCGGATGACCAACTAATTGCCCGTAGGCGTCGTGCAACGCGATGTCGAACACCGAACAGCAGACCAGCGCCGCCAACCACGGCAAGTCTGTTTGCGCGGCCAACCCCGGCAAGACACGTTTCTGAAACTCGTAGCCCACTTCCATCGGATGACCCGCACACTGGAAGCCAGCCCACGCATCCGCCAGCGCGAGGCAGAACTTCTTCAAAGCGACGTGACGGTACTCGTATGTTTGTTGGCTCGGCCAAACCCATTGGACGCTGAGCGGCGTCTCCCCCCAACCGACCGCCGTGCGGCCAGTCGTGTCAGTCACTTTCACGCAAGCCCGGGCGCAAGTTACAGCGGTGAGAGTCTCCGGCCCGAACTTCAACGGCACCCGAGTCTGCACCGGGAGAAAATACAATGCAGTGCCGATTGGTCGGATGTCGGATTTCATTTTGCTTCGTCAGCCTGCATCCGCCCGCCGGTATCGGGGGCAAACAGGATCACGATGAGGCCGAGCAGATAAACCGTTGCAATCGTCATCGCGGCAATCCGGTAATCACCGTGGAACAGTTGCGCGAGAACACCCGCACCAAGCACGCCGATGCCCGTCAGGACACGACCCGCATTATAGCAGAAACCTTGTCCTGCGGCGCGGATGCGCGTCGGGAACAATTCCGGCAGATACTTCGGCAGCCAGCCGAAGTATCCCGTCACAAACAAACCTGCCACCATGGCCAGCAGCCCCACGCGCATGTCAAAGTGCCGGGTCAACCCAAACAGCGCGATCACCGAGACCCACGTCGCGACGCAGAGCAGGCACCATGATTTCTTGTTGCCGAGCCAGCCGGCCAGCACGCCGCCCATGAAACCACCCACGACCTGTCCGATGGATGCCCATTGCGACACGATCGCCTTCGCCGTGCCGGCGTATTGGGTTCCCTCCGCAATCTTGTCCACGTACGTTGCCAACCACAGGAACGCGCCCCAAACCCCAAGCAGCGCGACAGTGGACAACAAGCTCCCGACGATGACGCTGCGGCGGTATTGCGGCGAGAACAACTCGCGCAAGGAGGTTTTCTCCTGCTTGGCGCGCGACCGTTTCCACTTCGTCGGCTCCGGCACGAACCAAATCACCGGCAAACTCGCGATGCCGATGATGAACCCCATGGCGATCACCCAGCGCCATGTCGCGCCGTGCGAGAGCATGAGTCGCGAGTACGTCGCCGCAATCAAGTACCCGAGATTCGCCGATGCGCCAATCGCGCCTGCCAGCATCGCACGGTATCGTTCCGGCCATGTTTCCACCACCAGCGCCACAGAAAGCGGCCACGTGCCACCCAACCCCAGCGCACCGAGAAACCGGTACGCCGCCAGATGCGACCAGTGCGTTGACAATGCCGACAACCCGGTAAACACCGCGTACGTGAAGACCGCGAAGAGCAATGTCCGCACCCGTCCATACTGATCGCCCAGCCGTCCAAACAACACGCCTCCGACCGCCGCGCCCCACAGCCACATCGCCATGGATAAACTGAAATAAAAACTGATGTCGCCTTCATTCACTATTCCGCCGGGAATAAGGTCTTTGAGCGCCGCGCGGGTCATGAGCGCATAGACGCCCTGCTCCACCCCATCGAACCCCCAAGCCAGCAAGGCCGCAATCAGAGCCAGCCAACGATAAAACGGTTTCTCTGCGTAGATATCGCGTTCGTCCATGATGGACGCGACGATGTCGGAAGCGCGTGCCGAAAGCAAGCCCAAAGCTGGCCTTGTGTTCCGGTTTTGTTCCGGTAACCTTCATCCTGGATGAATAAACTAACCATCATCGTTTTGGTGTCGCCCAACAACTCTGCGGGCAACCTATCGTCCATCGCCATCGAGCGATGTCAGCAAGCACTGGCCGAGTACGCACGGAATCCCGGCGCCAAGATTCTGCCGACGGGCGGCTGGGGCGAACACTTCAACACGACAGACAAACCGCACGGCCACTACATCCGGCAATACCTGACAGTGCACGGCGTTCCCGAGGCCGACATTTTAGAGTGCGCCGAGAGCGCCAACACAATCCAAGACGCCCAACTCACCAAACCGATTATCGAGCGCCACGGCATCACTGATCTGATTGTCGTCACCTCCGACTTTCATGTTCCCCGCGCCGAGTTCCTGTTCCATCGCGAGTTTCCGAACCTCAGACTGACCTTCTCCAGAGCAAAGACCAATTTGCCAGAAGCCGAACTTGTTAAACGGATACAGCACGAGCAACAGGCGTTGGCCAAGTTGAAGCAGCAATTCCTGTAGCCGCACCCTTTACGGGTGCGCGGCCTAAGAAAACGCGGAGTTGTGCGTTATCTTAGTGGCGACTATTTGTGGAGCCTGAATGAACAGAGCGGATGACCACGCGCGGCAGGACTGGGTGCGTTCCCAGATGCGCGAGCACGAAGGCGCGCTGATTCGGTACGCCGCCAGCATCACCGGCGACCTCGAACAAGCGCGCGATGTCGTGCAGGACACGTTTGTGCGGCTGTGCGCCCAACAACCCGGCCGTCTGCAAGGTCACGCGACCGAATGGCTCTTCACGGTCTGCCGCAACCGGGCGCTCGACGTGCGCCGAAAGGAGAGCCGCATGCAACCTTTATGCGACAACCAACTGGCCGGTTGTGCCAGCGCCGACCCGCCGCCATCGGACGCGGCGGAGCAAGGCGAAGCCCGTTCACAGGCGCTGGCGCTGTTGGAGACACTGCCGGACAACCAGCGCGAAGTCATTCGTTTGAAATTCCAAAACGGCCTGAGTTACCGCGAGATCAGCCGCATCACGAATCTGTCGGTCAGCAACGTGGGCGTGTTGATTCACACGGCGATCAAGACCATGCGCCGCCAATTCCAAGCCATGGAAGGAGTATCCCATGAAACTTGACCCCAACGATCCCCGACTCACCGCCTACGTGCTCGGCGAGTTGGATGAAACCGAGCGCGCCGCCATCGCCGCCGCGTTGCGCGACAACCCCGAACTCCGCCGCGAAGTCGCCGACATCCGTCGCGCCACCGACCGGCTCGCCACCGAACTGCAAGCCGAACCGTGTCCCGAACTCACACCGCAACAGCAGCGCGCCATCGAAGAAAGCCTCAACGAACTCACGACCACGGAACCGTCATTCAACTGGTCGCGGCTCTGGTGGACGCTCGGCTTCGCAGGCGCCGCAGCGATTGTGCTCGCAACTCTGTTCCTCTCCGGCCGCGAACACCGGCAAACCGCTGGTAGGGACGAGCCGCTGGCTCGTCCGTTTCCTTGGGACGCCGACCAGCGGGCGACCCGGCGGGTCGCCCCTACCTCGACTGCGCTGACCGGCGGCGGTGTCATCAATGTCACCTCGCTCAACCTCAGCAACTACCTCGGCGCGCCGTATGTCGCAATCAGCGGTGGCGGCGGTAGCACGTGCGCCACAGCGGTGGCGCTGTTCGACTACACCAGCGGCACCGTCACCGGTATTCTTGTGACCAGCCCTGGTGTCGGTTACACCAACGCACCGACCGTCACGCTCATTGGCGGCGGCAACACTAATTTCACGCTCGACAGCAGTGCCATCTCGCTCACTGGCAACGTCAGCGGCAGCGGCGGTCTCACCAAGCTCGGCGCTGGCGTGCTGATACTTACCGGAACAAATACGTATACAGGTGGTACCGTTATCAACGGCGGCACGGTGAATTTGATTGGCGGCACAGTCCGTGCCGACAGTACATACAACTTGTACGGTGGTGTACTGGGTGCAGGCGGGCTGGCACAGCGTGCTGGGCAGGACGGCTTTGTATATTCAGGTGGCGCTGTTATCTACGGCCCCGGTGGCGGCGGATTCGGACGAAGAGTTGGACCTAAACGAGTGACTTCGACCGACCGCCAAGTGCCGTGGCAGCAGCATCCAACTCCAGAAGATGGCCGGCGGTATTATCCCGGCGGCGAATCCTACGAGGCGTACGGCGAGAATCCATTCGTGATGGTGACGGAGCAACCGTTGTCCACCTTCGGCCTCGATGTGGATACCGCGTCGTATGCGAACATCCGCCGGTTCATCACCGAACGTCAGACGCCTCCCCGCGATGCAGTGCGCATCGAGGAGATGCTCAACTATTTCAAATACAACTACGCGCCGCCACCGAGCGGGCAGCCGTTCTCATTATACGTCGAGATGGCCGAGTGCCCGTGGAATTCCGCGCACCGGCTGGCGTTGATCGGGCTGAAAGCGAAAGAGATTCCCGCGCACAAACGGCCCGCGTCCAACCTCGTGTTCCTCATTGATGTCAGCGGCTCGATGCAACCGGTCAACAAGCTACCGTTGATCAAGCGGGCACTTCATCTGTTGGTCAATCAGCTTGACGAACGCGACCGGGTTGCCATCGTCGTCTATGCCAGCAACGCCCGGATCGCGTTGCGCTCGACCTCCGCCACAGACAAAGAGCGGATCCTCGACGCGATTGATTCGCTCAAAGCCGACGGCTGCACCAACGGCGGCGAGGGCATCCAGTGGGCCTACGAGCAAGCCCGCCAGAATTTCATCGAAGGCGGCGTCAACCGCGTCATTCTCTGCACCGACGGCGATTTCAACGTCGGCATCACCGACCAGAATCCGCTCGTCGCGCTCATCCAGCAAGAGGCCAAGAGCGGCGTGTTCCTGAGCGTGCTCGGTTTCGGCATGGGCAACGTCAAGGACTCGACCATGCAGAAACTCGCCGACAAAGGCAACGGCCACTACGCCTACATTGACGACCTCGACGAAGCCCGCAAAGTGTTCGTCGAGCAACTGCAAGCCACGCTGGTCACCGTCGCCAAGGACGCGAAGCTCCAAGTCGAGTTCAACCCCGCCGTCGCGCAGTCCTACCGGCTCATCGGCTACGAGAAACGCCGGCTGCGCGACGCGGATTTCAACAACGACCGGAAAGACGCCGGTGAAGTCGGTGCCGGCCACACCGTGACGGCGCTCTACGAAATCATCCCCGCCATCTCGTCCGGCGAACCCGGCGTTGATCCGCTGAAGTACCAACCGCCACCGCTGCCGCGCCGCGGCGTCAGCGACGAATTGATGACCGTCAAGCTCCGTTACAAGGAACCCGACAGCGGCACCAGCAAGCTGCTCACCGCCGCCGTGAAGGACACGCATCAGCGCTGGAGCAAGACTTCCGACGACTTCCGTTTCGCCGCTGCCGTTGCCGAGTTCGGGATGCTCCTGCGCGGCTCGCAGTACAGCGGCAACGCCAACTTCGACAGCGTCATTGATCTGGCCCGTTTTACTTGTGGCCGTGATGATGGCGGTTATCGCGGAGAATTCATCTGCCTCGTGCGCCAAGCCCAAGCGCTCACCCGCGGCGACCGCTGACACCAACAGCACCGTCTTTGCCGACGGGTTGTAGCTGCGCTTCTGTGAAGCGCAGATTCCTTCCTTCCCCAAGTGTGGCGCTTGACACAAGCGCCGCTACATCATTCTCGTCACTTCTGCTTCGCGGCGGGTTTCGGTATCGGTTTGTCGTTGAAGAAATAGGCGAGGATGGCAATGTTGCGGTCGTTGCCCTTGAATGACTCGATGGGTTGCTTCAAGTAAGTCTCGATGGGCAACGGCAGCGAGTCGGGATTCGGCCTGCTGAAACCGTAGATGCCGTAGTCGGCGTTGGCGGCATCGGAAACAATCTTGCGGGCATCGTGACGGTCGCCCCATCCGACGACGCAGAGCAGTTGGCGAGTCTTCGGCCCGAACATCGGCGCGACCTCGCGCATCGCTTCCGGTGTGCCGCTCTCGTCCATCACCCAATCCACTTCCTTCAGCAGCCGCGTGCTGGCAATGGACGGGTCCTTGACGCGACTGCACGAGAGCCAGATGATGCACTTGGGATTCACGCGCTTGGCGGTACAGCGAATGCGCTCCCAGCAACGGTCAATCGCTTTACGTTCGTAGGCGAGTTTCGCTTCCGGTGAGAGTTTGCCCTCACCGGGGAACGGCTGGCCGGTAAGTTTCTCGAATAACTTCTTCTCGCACAGCAGCCATTTGCCTCGGCGGGCTTTGTCGTTCGGATTCCAAATCCAGTCAATCATGAAGCCGTCCATGCCACTCTTGGTCAACGCTTCCTCGATGGCGGTGGCGAGGTAGTCGAGATACTCGTCGGTGAACGGGATGTGATATGTGCTCGGTATGCCGTAGCTGAGGTCGGGATGTTCTGCGCCCCAACGCGTGTTCGCGCCGATGCAGAAGTAGCCCATCACCTGCATTTTTTTCGCGTGGCCGAGTTTCACGACTTCGGGAAGAAAATTGTGTTTTAGCCCCGGCTGCTGCGGAACCTTGCCGCCTTTATACCAAGCGTAGCCGTTGCACGAGACCGCAAACGTCTGGATGACATTCGCACCGAGCGCCTCATACCATGCGACGTGCTTAGTGGGATCGGCGTTGGCCCAAAGTCCCGGCGGAGCGAACCCGTTCGGGCCGCCCGGCCCCCAGTTGAAGTCCACGCAGAACGCGCGGATCGGTTCCGGCAGGACGACCTTGTTGCGAATCATCTCGCCGACTTTGCGGAGCGTGGCGACATCAATGGCCCGGAGCTTGCCGTTGTAGTCGGGGCCGACATCAATGGAGAAGATGTTGCCGTATTTCACCGCGCCGAGGTAGTCGCGGTAAAGTTTCTCGGCAGGATGACAGAGGTTGTCATGTTCCGGCAACGAATAGAACCAGACCGCGCCGCCTTTGTGCGGCGGCAAAATCGGATACGTGAACTCGGCGAGAAGGTAGCTCTTGCTCGGTGCATCTTTCATGTGCGGCCCGGCGGCAGCGTGGTCAGCGAGCGGCCCTGGCTTGCCCATTTCGCCGAGCCGAATGTCCGCGCCTTCTTGGTCGCCGTGGTTGAAGCCGATGAAACAGCTTGGCTGGAGCGATTTGCAGAATGCGATGGTTTCCTTATGGCTGAGACCGCCGTCGCCAACAGCATGGTCGAACCAGATGTATTCGATGGGACCGTATCGCGTGAGCAACTCCTTCAACTGTGCCTTCTTCATTTCCGGGTTCTTCCCCACGCCATCACGACGACTCTTTCCATCCACAGCGCCCGGCCACGTCCAGTCGCCTTCGGAGAAATAGAGCGCCAGCTTGATGCCGTATTTGTTACAACTCTTCTTCAGTTCCGCGAGCACGTCGCGACCGAGTGGTGCTTTCGTGACTTTGCGGTCGGTGGTCTTCGTGTCCCAGAGGCAGAACCCATCGTGATGCTTCGTCAGAAAGAGGATGTAACCCATCTCCGCTTCCTTGGCGGTGCGCGCCCATTGGTCGGTATCAACGTCGGTGGCGCGAAAGAAGCTCACGTCGGTAATGCCGCCGGTCCATTCCTTGCCGGAGAACGTGGAGAAACTCCAGCAGATGAACATGCCCCAGCGGAGGTTCTTGAGTTCCTCCGCGCGCTTGGCCATGTCCACCGGTTCAACAGCGTGTGTGACGATGGTTCCGGCAAGAATGCCGGTAAGGAGTAGTTTGGTCATGGCGTTTTCCTCGTGGTGAGTTTGATGGCCCAAGCATGAGCGCACGGTGGTTTGTCACGAATGGCAGTTGGTATGTTGATCTTACCGGCAGCGTCAAGCGTGAGGCGGCTGGCACCGAGCATTTCAACCTTGGCGGCGTTGGCGGCGAGTTCGGAGGGGAGCGTGACGGTCTCCGGCATGCCAGCGGTGTCATTTGCGGCAAGGACGATGACATACGCGGTGCCGTCACGCTTGCCCGTGAAGACGCAGTCGCCTTGCTCGTAAGGTTTGACGGGGCGTGTGTCGTAGATGGCCTCGCCGTTGATTTTGAGCCACGCACCGATGCCAGCCATCCGCTCGATAAGGGTCGGATCAAATGCGCCGCTGGCATCCGGCCCGATGCCGAGCAGGTAGTTGCCACCGCGCGCTGCGCAACGGCACAGGTAATGAACCAACGTGGTGACACTCTTATACGTGTCGTTGGGGAAATAATTCCAGTGGTTTCCAATGGGCATGCACGCCTCCCACGGATAGGGCTGATACGAACGCGGCATCGAGTGCACGCCTTCCGGGGTGATGTAGTTTTCGTTTGGTCCTTTGACGGTGCGATCCACCACTAGCAAGCCGGGCTGGTATTTGCGCGCCATGGCCGCGATGCCATCCATGTCAATGTCCTGCGCGTTGGAAGTGGGGCGCACCCAACCGCCATCAAGCCAGAGAATGTCAATCGGACCATAGTTCTTCATCAGTTCCTCGATTTGCGCCCAAGTGAAATCCTTGAATTTCTTCCAGACGTCCGGTCGCTGGCGCGGGCTGTAGTTCGCATTCCGGTTCTTTGGCGGGGGCTGAGACGGATCCCAGTAAAAGGGCGTGTTCCAATCCGGCTTGGAAAAATAAATCCCAACGCGGATTCCGTGTTTCCGCAGGGCATCGCCGATGGATTTCACGGTATCCGCTCCGGGAAGCGCGTGGAACGGGCAATCCTTGGAAGTGGTCTTGTAGTCGGTCTGGGCGGTGTCCCACAGACAGAATCCGTCGTGGTGTTTCGACATGATGAGCGCGTATTTGACGCCTGCGTTCTTGAGCATATCAGCCCATTGCTCCGGATTGAAGCGGGCCGGCTTGAAGGTGTTCTTCAACGCCTCGTAGTTCGCTTTGTATTTCTGGTTGTCCTGTTCTTCGGCTTCGGGCACACCGTGAATCCAGTCCTTGCGAACATTCCAAGAATAGCGTTCCGGACAGAGCGGCCACGAGTCAATGCCCCACTGCGTGCAGGCTTGCCAGTCAAGCAACACCCCGAACTTGTGCCCTTGCCACTGCTGAAGTTTCTTCAACACTGCCGGGTCGCTTGGCGGCATCCATTTGCCGCTGGGCGCGTATGCGCCAAATTCCCCCTGACCATCTGTCGGGTTAGCCGCCAGCACGACGGCGTGCAGCACGACTAATGGCAGCAGCAGCAGGACAGTGTGGATGAGTCTGTGTTTCATGGCTATCCTTTCACTTTGCGGGATTGAACAGTTGAAATTCCGTGATGGTTGGGACTTCGTTTGCTTTGAGAATGTTGAGGCGAAAATAGCGGGCGGTGACTGGCGGGAAATCGAAAGACTTGCTGCTGTCAATGCTCGTGCCGGTCACCAACGGTTTCCACGTGTCGCCATCTTTGTATTCGATAGCGAATTGCTCGGTTCGGCGAGAGGCGAATTCCACGACGATGGCGCGGCTCACCGGTGTTGGCGCGCCGAGGTCAACCTCAAGCCAGCCGCTGCGCGATTTTTGTTTTGCACCCCAGCGCGTGGAGTAATTGCCGTCGAATGCCTTGTCGGCCTCGAAGCCCTTTCCCCAGACGCTGGAGGCAGTGGCGCGTTTGCCGGCAGAAACCACTTTCTCGAAGCCGTGCGGATTGGCGTCGGCAGGGGAGATGGGAAGCGGCGCGAGGACGGCGGGGCCTTTGCCCAAAAACCGTTCTTCACCTTGCGCCAGTCGCAACTCGTGGATGTTGCCGTCGAACTGAATACGGCACGGTTCGCCGGCGAGACTTTTGACGCGAACCCATTGCGTCCTGCCGTTTTTGCGTTCGGCACTGACGAGGAAGGCCCCTTCAGCGAGGAAATTGTGGAAGGCGGCGTTGGTCCACGCGGCGGGGACAGCGGGGAACACACGGATAATGTTATTGTGGCTTTGCAGCAGCATGTCTTGCAGGGAACGGGCGAGGACGATGGAACATTCGATGACGGGGCTGCCTTCGATATACATTGTGTTGGGACGCACGAAACGTTTGTCAGCCATGTGCTGGTGGATGCTGGCAATGGCGTTGTCGCCATCGCCAAGCGCGGCGTAGAGCGACGCGGCAGCGGCACGCGACCAGCCGTACACGCCACGGCTGCCATCCACAGTGAGCCAGTGGTGGATGGATTTGTAGAGCAGGTCGCGGTTGGCGGGATCGTTGGCGTCCATGATGTGCAGCGGATGAACCATGAGCATGTGCGACCAGTGCCGGTGGGATTTCGTAAACGCCACCTCAGCGCCGATGCGCAGGCCGTTCTCGTCAACGGGGTACGGCGTGAGGTTGGCAAGCGTCTCATGCCAACGAGGCAGGAGCGGGTCGTTGAGCCGGTAACGTCGGTTCAACTCAATGAGCGTCTGGCAGCCCCACCGCAGGAGCGCGAGATTGTAGTTATTGTCGGCGGCGTCGCCGTACTCAGGCGAGTGCAGGACGGGCAGATGAAGCTTGCCGTCGTCGCCTTTCTTCAGGAGGCGCAGATAGAGGTTGATGCTGCCGCGCAACAACGGATAGAAGGCGTGCTGTGTCTGGTTTGTGACAAGCGCGTGGTTCATCGAGTGCCGGTAATGCAGGTAATAGTTGTGGAGCGCCCAAGTGAAGTCGCCGGGGTTGATGAACTTGTCGGACGCACACGAACCATCGCCGCGCAATCCTTCATAACAGGTCGTGTGCGATACTGTCGCGCACTCGTCGAAGCCGTAAATCTCCTTTGCGTTGCGGACGAAGTTGGCGCGCTTGGCGTCGAGGAACCGGATGAACGACTCGCCGAGTTCGAGTTGGTTGGCCGTATAAACCGGCAGGTAAAGCGTCTCGATGTTGAGGTTCCACCAAATGCGCGGCCAATTGGTATCCCGAAACCACGGCCCCAGCAAATCCACCGGCACACGCTCCGGGCGAGAAGCGGAACCGAGCTTGTAAAACTGAATCCAGTAAAAACTCTCCAGCTTCGGTTCCGGCACTGACACAAAGCTCTTCGGATACAACTCATGCCACCACTGGCGATGGCCGGCCAAGAGCTTGTCGAAATCGGCGGTGGCGGTCTTCTGCACGGTCTCCACGACTTCTCGACGCGCGGTGTTGCCGGGAAATGAATCAGCAACCGAGAGAACGATGCGACGGCCTTTCGGCGTCGCGATTTCTTTCCACGTCGTAGCGAACTCGCCGCCGGCGCGCCGGGGTTGGATACAGACTGGCAGACCGTCAATCGTCTGAGTCGTGGACGGTGGATTGGGCGGATCATCTTTGAATCGTTGCCGGTTGCGCTTGTCTTGGCCGTGGCCGGGAACCCAGACGAATGTCGCGGCTTTCTCGTCGCCGGTGGTTTCTAGGTCAAGGAACAAAGCCATCACGTCGGTGTGGATGAACGCGCGAAACTGGAGCGTGCCTTTGTCGGTGGTCACGCTGCCGCGCGCTTCAGCGTTCCAGAGATCGAGCCGCATCGTGCCATCCTGAATCTTCCCGACAGTCTCCAACACGAGACCGCCGATGGGCAGACGGTTGTTGTCGCGTCGGTGTTCAGTGACATCGGAGCGTCCCACTTCAAAGCGGACCCGGTTGTCGCCATCGCGGTAAATCATCGCGCCAAGCAGCCCGTTGCCGAGAAACGCGCCGTAATCGAAATGGGTCGGCAACGTCTCGAAGATCAAGTCGTGTCGCGCAAGAAACGACGGCCAGTCCACCTTGTCGGCAACCGGTGTAGTGGCGTTTATCTCAAACGTGACCAGTAGCAGGCAGATAAGGAGCGTGGGTGTGTATTTCATAGCCACACCTTTCAGTACACGCATTCTTTGCCGGCGGCGGCGAAGGCTTTCAGGTTTTCGATGGAGGTGTCGAAGAAATGGTCGGAGGCGGCGCAGATGTAACCGCCGTTCTTGCCGAAACCCTCAAACAACCGGAATACTTCGTTGCGAATCTGTTCCTTGGTGCCGGTGGTGAGAATGTTGAACTGGTCCATGCCGCCGATCATCGCCACGCGCCCGCCAAACACCGCACGCACCTTTGACGGCTCGGTGATGTTGCCGCCGACGCCGGGCGGCGCGAGCGTTTCGGAGGCGTCGGTCTCGTTCTGGACGACCAAATCCAGAATGTTCATCATGCCGCCGCATGTGTGATAGGTGCTGATCTGTCCGACAGCGTGCAATGCGCGGTGAATCTCTCGGTCGTATGGCAGACAGAATTCCCGGTGCATCGCTGGGGAAATCAACGTGTCGCTGGCTGCGCCGCCGCCGGTCTCCACGATGTCGAACTTTGCGCCGTCGAGCGATTCCTCGATGAACCGCAGCTTCCGTTTCAGCAACGCCTTCAAGAGCCGGTGAACCCAGTCGGGCGTGTCCATCGCTGCCATGATCATGTCTTGTTCGGGCATCAGGCAGCACGCATGTTGCCAGCAACCGGCTTGGTCGCCCCACACAAACCCGCGCAAGATCCCGGCGTCGCCGATGCGGTCGTGTTCTTTCGCGATGGCTGCCTTGTTCAACTTCGCCACCGGCATATATCGCTCAATCAACTCGACGTCTTCCGGTTTCTTGATGAGATACTCGGTGATCCACGTCGTCTGACGGTTCGCCTCGGTCTTGTAGGTGAGGTTGCCGCCCGGCGTGACGACGGTGTGATGAATGACCTTGTGGTCGGGATTGTTGTCCACCACCACCATCTCATCGCGCCATTCAGCGGATTGGACGGCGTATTTCTCGGCGTTGGGAATCCAGAACTGTCCCATCGCCTCGAAGTATTGGATGGCCGCATCCAGTCCGCACGTTTTGAAAGCATCGAGCGCATCCATGCCACCCATGTAGTTGTCGAGGTGAAACCCCTGCCACTGGTGAATCGTGACCGGCAGGCGGTCGGGTTTCTCGCGGCGCAACGCCCGCATCATTCGTTCTTTCGATGTCATCTATGCCTCCATTCAGCGACTGTATCGAACATGGTGACGACGTTCTCGACTGGCGTCTCCTCCAAGATGTAATCGTGGCTGGCGCCGGCAACGTAGCCGCCGCCGGGGGCCATGATGGCAAGGACTTCGCGGGTGCGTTGGCGGACGAGGTCGGGCGTGCCGTTGATGAGGACGTGATGGGAATCAATCGCGCCGTTGAAGAGAATCTTCGAGCCGTAATTAGCTTTGAGTTTGGTCAAGTCCATGCCGCCGCAGCATGGTTGAACGGCGTGAAGCCCGTCGAGACCGGCAGCGATCATTGCCGGGATGAGTGGTTCGTAGCCGCCGCAGCAGTGGAGTTGGACTTTGAGGTTGTAGGCGTGGCCGAGGTCAATGAGGCGTTTCAGGTGTGGCAACATAAAACGGTCAAACTGCGCGGGACTGAGGAGCGGGCCGGTCTGACCGCCGAAATCGTTGCCGATGAAAAACATGTCGAGCGCGTTGGCGGCAGCGTCGAAGATGTGTAGGCTGACAGCGGCGTAGTAGTCAACGATGTGTTGGAGAACCGCGTCCACGATTTTCGGTTCGTCATACATCTTTAGGTAGAGGTTCTCCATGCCGAGCAAGTCAATCGCGTCATGCCAAAACGGCGACCAATCGCCGCCGAGAATCGCATATTGTCGGTTCCAAGCGAGGGCATCGGCGCGAATGTGTGACACGTCCTGCCACTTCGGACCCGGCCATGGGTAGTCGTGGACTTCCTTCAACGTGGCGTTGGCGAGCGGATGGCTGAGCGGCTGGCCGTAACCAAGCCCCGCACGTTCGATGCCGAAGATTGTGCTGTTCGCAGGACGTTCCGGACCGATGTACTGGGCAAACACGCGACGAAAATCGTCGCCGATACGGACGGAAAAGTTTTCGTCATCCGGCAAGTTCAGTTGACGGCGCGCCTTGGCGAGAAACTCCGGCGATGCGCCGCACCAGCGCGGCACGATGTCGGGTTCGACGTGGGCGAAAGCGGCAAGAACACGTTCGCGTGAGGTCATGGTTTCCCCGATTGGCTGCCTCGTTCGTTGAACTTCAGAGAGAACAAGTCTGCATCGCTCATCTCGAAGCGCAACTTCACCGGCGTGCCAGCAAGGGCGCTGAGGTCGTCGCCGCCGGTCCATGTGACCACGCGTTCGATGGCGTCGCCGATGAGCGGCTTGGACTCGGCAAGGCTGAAGCCTTTGATGGGCTGGCCGCGTTCGTCCTGCAATTCGATCCTGATTCGTCCGCCGGCGCTGGTGGCGTAATTCAGCATGAGCTTTGCGCCCGTGAAGATCAGCGGTTTGGTGATCAACTCGCCGCCTTCATAGGGCGCGTGGATGGAAATGAACCCGTCCGTGCGCAACGTGTACCGGCGACCACCGGTTGCGTAGATGGAAATCTCCTCCGGTGAAGTCGGGATGATGTGATAAGCGACGTAGTTGGCGCGATTGCCCCACGCTTTCGGATCAAGGCCGGGACGGATGAAGGCATCCTTCGCCGTGCGGGCAAAGCGCAGCCCGTTGCGACTGGAGACAAACATGATATCCGTGGACGAGCCACGTTTGGCCAGATAGCGTGTCGGCAGGCCGATGTAGAGATGCGGCGCGCGGAAGTAGGGTTCCACGTTGCTGGTGTAAAGCTCCTCCCCCGGCAGGTTGATCTGCACATCCACGGGCTTTGTCCATTCGCGGAAATCACGACTCGTGGTGCGCTTCACCGAGCGCAAACCCTTGCTGAGCTTGTTCTCGAAGGAGCGGAAGTAGCAGAGATACAACCCCTCCTGTTCCGACCAGAACACGATGTTTTGTGAGTCGAACTTGCCCCAAGCGCCGGGGATGACTGGCGCGTCCTGCAGGCGTTTCCAATGAATGCCATCCGCAGAAACGTAGGCACGCAGGCCGGGTGGAGCGTATTTGTCAGTGAACTCCTTGCGCAATGTGTCCGGATAGCTCTTGCCGCCGAGTCCCTTGTAGCGCTCCGCCGCCGGAACACCAACACGTTGGTCGAGAAACGCGGCAAAAGTTTGTTCCACGCCAAAGTAATCGGCCATGATGACATTCCCATCGGGAAAGGCGGGCAACGTGTGCAGCCCCAGATTCGGCGCCTTCCAATGGATGCCGTCCTGACTCTCGTAGTAGAGCAGGATGTGATTGAGGTAATGCGTCGCTGCCCCGTGTGTTTTCCAGCCGACTTTTGGATCTTTCAGTCCGCGCACGATCATTTGGTAGCGGCCATTGGACTTAAATACGTTTGCCCACGGATCCACCGGCTGCGCGTCTGGAACCGGCGGAGCGAGCACGGGGTGATGCACCTCAAACGCAGCTCCACCTTTGAGCGACTCCACCAGATAACTGTCCACAAACAGTTCACGCCGCGTTCCGATTGAAACTGGATGTGCGGCCTCTGTTGCATGCAGCACGGACAACGGCGACAGCAGCACCACGGTGAATAGTGCGCAGAATTGATGTTTCATTGCGCTTCTCCCTGATTGTTTGTCTTCGTGCCGCTTGGCGGTCTGAATAGTTGAAACTCCCAGATGGATGGACCTTCGGTAGTCTTGAGCAGGTTCAAGCGGACGCGATGGCCGGTAACAGGAACGAACTTGATGTTCAAGTCGTCGCCGATGGTTGTGCCGCGATGAAAAGTTTTCCACGCGCCATCCTGCCAAACCTGCAACTCGAATTCTTTCACGCGACCATACGGCTCGCTGATCGCCGCGCGATCGAAGGTTTGCGACGCGCCGAGGTCCACTTCGAGCCAGCACGAATGCGTGCCGTAGTCGCAGCCCCAGCGCGTGTCGGAATCGCCGTCCACGGCTTTGTCGGGCGCGTAGTTGTCGCTCTTCCGAAACCAGTTCGACGCGGTGGCTTTCTTGCCGGTGGTCAGTGATGGAGTGACAATGCGCTTCGGGATGATGACGGGGATATTCTTGGCTGGAGCGTCGAGTTCGAGTTTGACGATTGTGTCGGTGGCGTCACGCTGGGCGGCGGGCACGCTGACTTCGATGCCGGTGTCGGTTTGTTTCACGGTCGCTCTGCCGCCGGTGAGGACGGTGTGCTTGACGATGCGCGGCTTGATTGCCGGTAACGTGATGGAGTCAGACGGCCATTGGAGAATGTGCAGGTAAATGGCATTGCCTTTCTGCGTGCTGCCACCCCACCACGGCGCCGTCGGCATGGCAAATTTGTCGCCGTGAGCGCGAACCGAACGACCACTGCCGGCGACAAACGGGCCGCCTCTTGTGCCGAAGATGGACTCGCCATATCGCGTCAGCCATGCGCCGATTTTGCGGAAGCTCTCAACCTGACGCGGCTCGATTCGTCCGTCCGGCATCGGGTTGGTGTTCAACGCAAGGTTGCCGTCGCCGACAGCGCAAGCCACAAGAATGCGGATGGCGTCGGTGTACGGTTTGAGTGTGTCGTCGGGTTTCCAAGACCATTGCGTGCCGAGCGTGATGCAACTTTCCCACGGTCGGTCAAATTGGCAGCGACCGATGGTTTGTTCCGGCGTGTCGAAATCTCCCCCGGCGCCGGTACGGTTGTTCACGAGGATGTTGGGCTGAAGTCCGCGGACGAAACGAATGGCGTGCTCGCCGTGGGCACGGTCAAAACCTCGGGGCACGTCAAACCAGATCCCGACCAGCGGCCCGTAATTCACAATCAACTCCTTGCACTGCGCTTCAAGATAATTGGCGTAACGGTCGAGGTTGAAGACGGGGCGTTCGATCTTGCCGCCCGGACTGGTCAACGGATAGTCCGTGTGATACCAGTCGCAAGTCGAGTAATACGGGAAGAAACCGATGCCCTGTTCGCGCAAAGCGGCGGCAAATTCCTTCGTCGCATCGCGTTTGAACGGGCCGTTCATGATGTTGTAGCCGGTCTGCTTCGTGTCCCAGAGGCAGAAACCGTCATGGTGCTTCAACAGGAACACGACGTAACGCGCGCCGGAGTCCTTGACGACCTTCGCCCATTCGCGGGCGTCGAACTTTGTTGGATTCCATTTCTTGTAGAGCGCATCGTACTCCTCGATGGGCGTTTCCCTGCCGCGCGACCAACCGATTTCATGACCCGTCAAGCTGACCGGTCCCCAGCAGATGAACATGCCGAACCGCATGTCTTTCCATGCCTCGACAGCTTCAGGTTTGGGATTAAGTAAATCCGCGGCGAGACAGACGCTGCCAATCAGCAGAAAAAGCTGGAGGGACGCACTCCGTCGCGTCCGTTTGCGCCACAAGGCCACGACAGAGCGTGGCCCTCCAAGAATTGCTTTCATCGCTTTACTCCTTTCAACACAACGGTTGCGACCGGATTTGGCTGAACAGTGAAATGTTCTCCAGCCACAGACATCTCGAACGACTTCGGTTTGTAGTCGCTGGCGGGAACTTCTGCGTCAATCACGTGCAGGATGCGAGCGTCACCGACTCGCGTGAGAATGAAGCGAAATCGTTTCGCATCATCCGCGCTTACAACATACGTCGGCCCGCCAAGCGCAACCCTGACCAAGTCGTTCCAGAACTCCGCGCTGCGAGGCACGGTGTTGCATGGAACCTGCACCGCCTGACCTTTGCCGACCTTGTTCCGCACGATCGTGGGTATCTTCTCAATGCGAGCGTGGTTGCGTCCGGCGCGGTCGAGGACGCGAATCGTCGCCACGTCGGCATGCTGGCGATCCTTGCCCTGAAACAACTCGCGGACAATCTTTACTCGGACACGATCGGTCTTCACCGGCGGATCAAGCTCAGCGACGATCTTGCGATCCTTCGCGTCGCGGATGGATTTGACAGTGGCACCGGAGATTTCTATATCCACGTCGGTCACCAAGTATGGCCCTTGACGGCTGACCAATTCCACGGTCTGCACTTCGACCGGCTCTGGCAGCGTAATCTCCGCCCAATGCGGCATCGGCGTGCCACCCGATGCCCACGCCGTGTGCTCGTCATCGTCGAGCAGATTGTCGGCGGAGAACTGTTCGTTGTATTCCGAGTCCACCTTGACGCTCGCGCCTTGGAGTTTCTTTACGGGACCGGCGCCACCGTAGATGATCAGCGTGCCGCCATCGTTGGCAAAACGGTTGAACCTCTCGTCCGCACGACTACCCGGTGGAACAACAATCGCCCGACACGCCGGCAGCGACTGATCGGGAGCAATCCACCGGCTGAAAACGCCGGCACGAGCGAGCGCGTCGCTGATCGCATTTGCCGATGAGCCGTAAACGACGGCAACATCAGCCGCGGGTTGCGCGCCTTCGAGCCGCGGCTGGATTTTGCGGAACCACTTGCCGACTGCCTTCCCGCACTGCACATCACTGCCGAATCGCCCATCGTGCCCCGGTGTCAGCGCAAAGTTCACGCCGACACCTTGGCAGACAGCGATGGCAGTAGCAGCGATGGCTTGCTCGACGCTGTATTTGGCGGGCGGTGGTGTGTTCTCCATCGGCACGAACCACGAACTGACCAGCAGCAGGTTGACGTCGAGCGGCTTCGGCAACGCCCACGCCATGCGCGCCAACTGCTCGTTTCTCTGGAAGCCGTGACCTTCATTGAAGAAGTACTGCAACCGCGCGCCGACTTGCTCCGTCCAGACACCGCCCGCGAGGAAACTGCTCCCCGAGCCGTTGGCGGTAAACACACACTGGTTTTGGCGGCGTTCGCGGCGAATCGCGTCCGCTTCATCAAGGTAGCCTGCCAGCGAGCGGGCATTGAATTCGTTCAGCTTCTCCGGAGATGCCTTGTCGAATGGTTTGCCGAACATCTTCTGATAGCCGCGCGCAGTCCATTCGCTGGTCGTGTTGAGCCGCTCGCGAAAGATGTCGTGCCAGATGCCGTGGATAGGGCCGTAGTTGCCAAGAAGCTCGCGGACTTGTTCGAGGCACTTCGCGCGGAACGGCGAGTGCAACGTCTGGTAGCGCGTCGGCCAACGCGCGCCGAACACGATCGGATTGCCTTGCTTGTCCATCAACGACCATTCATTGAACTCCGGGTTCCCGTCACTGAGCGCGTTGAAATAGAACACCAGCGGCAATCCGCCCCGCTGACAGGCGGCGGCTAGTTCGCGCACGAAGTCGCGTTTGGTTTTGAAGTTCGTGGTCTTCGTGTCGTGAAACACCAGCCCGTCAATCCACTTGTCGTAGAACACGACATGGCTCGCGCCGACTTCCTTAAAATCTCTCACCCACTGATCGGCGTCGAACCGGTTGCCGAGGTTCACCATCCATTCCTGGATCGTGTAAGGCTTCAGCGGCTCGTAGATGAAGCCTGTCATAACAC
>CAZNOK010000073.1:0-21608 GCA_964574605.1 uncultured Verrucomicrobiota bacterium | reverse complement strand
GCCCCGAACGTCATCTCTTCCCGCGCGAGAAGCCATTCACTATTGACGGCGCGCGCGTCGTCACCAACAAACCCGGCGCGGCCTACTGGCGAAAAGCCGAGGGTGCAAAACAAATGGCCGAGTTGCTCGACTTCGAGCCACGCCTCACGACTGACGCCCCCGCCACCGTCGGCTTCAATCTCAACGTCTGCACCGACTCATCATTGACGCTCGACCTCAACAACTGCGACCTCGACGTTGAAACCGACACGCTCCGCCCCGCCCCGGCTATCACGACAACCATTCGTTTGCCGGACAACTGGCGCGCTGTGAACGCAACATGTGTACAGCCGGAAGCGCCAGAGTCTCCGCTCGCCGCCAAATGCGACCACGGCACGCTTCGCCTCCGCACGCCGTCCTTTGAAACGGCCTTGATTGTCTTTATTCGTCCCGCTAAGAATTGAAGCAAGTGCAGCCGGAACAAAACTGGAACTTCAGTCGAGCGGCCATACGGCGAGTCGCTTCCCAGCAGCAGTGTAGAGGCTGCGTCCATCGGGCGAGAAAGCCATCGCAACGCCGATTCCGTTGTACTCATGTTCAGTGCTGGTCCGGTTTTCAGGAAGCTCCCAATGCAGGTCTCCCGTGTCGGCGCGAAAAACTCCAACGCGAATATCTGAGTCGGGCGCTGAGGTTTTGTATGCGGCGACCGCGAGCCATCGGCCATCGGGAGAAAACACAAGCGTCCCCGCGCCATTGAGTACCGGATAGAACATTTCTCGCACCAGTTTGCCGCTCGCTGTGTCCCAGAGTTTGACGCCGCTTTCGACTGTGGCCGTTGCCAGAATTCTTCCATCAGGCGAGAACGCAATCGCTTGCACGCGGCCGGCAAAATCTTCGAACTCGTGCAAGACAGTGCCTTTTCCGGCATCGAAAAGTTTCACCAACCGTCCCGTGTCTATGCTGGCGGCCATTCGTTGTCCATCCGGCGACAGCGCCACACCCAAGGACATCTCAGGCGCGTACATGTGAGGCCCCGTCTGACGGTGATTCTCGTGCTGCCACAACAATTGCTGTGTGCGAGTTTCATAACAAGCAACCCGTGAACGCAATGCGATTCCGAGCCGCGTGCAGGTGGAATCAAAAGCGTATTCTCCAAAGCTGGCCCATCTCCTTTCTTCCCGGAGGCGTTTTAGCCCCCTTTCCCCGGTGCGCTTCGTTGCGGGTACATCCCAGTCTATGATTCCATTGTCTGCATCAAAAACGGTCAGCGTGTTCTCGTCTCCGAAGAACCCAATGGCTACTGGTGAGGGAAGACTTCTTATCGCACCTACGAATCTTTTGTTGCCTGCCTCGCGGGTTTCAAAACGACGGCGCTGGAGGATTGCCAACCAGTGGCCGTCGGGGGAGACCTTCATCTGCAAAGGCCGGTCGTAATGTTTAGCGCCACCTTGCAACGGTGGATCAGCATACGGCGCGGAGGAAGCGGGTTGGCTGAGAATCTTTCGTGGCGCAGGCGGTGTAGATGGCAGTCGTTCCGTCAGGCCGCAGTAGCGTCGGAGCGAGTTGCGCCATGCGGACAAAACAAGAACCTGATTCTGTATCTTGACGAGATGTGCGGGACCCCGAGCTTGTAGCAGTTTATAGTCAAGCTCTCGAATCTCGTTCTCGTTGACGAGCGGCAGGTCTGCGTTGGCGATGGCCAGCATGTGCTTGAGAGTGGCCCACTCGGTGCGGTCAAACCGCGGGTCGCCAACAAGAGCCGTGAGCAGTTCCTTGTTGTCGCGACGTTTGGCAGCGAGCACCTCTTCAAGGAACTGCACCGGGCCGTCATACTCCGGGTAGTAAGCTGTCTGCGGAAGAGTGCGGTAAAACCAGTCCACCAGACGATCCTTTTCCGCCATGCCTCGCGCCTTCCATAGGCCGCCCATCAGCAAGCCTTGACTTCTCCTCTCCGTCTCGTCGTAGAGAGGATACTGTTGCATGGCCGCCAGCACGGCACTGCCGGCCTGCGCTGGAGTTTGAAGACTGCGCAACTCCGCCGCGGCCTCATACCATGCGTTCTCGCCGCCCCACCATTTTGGAAGTTTCTGGTTCGCACACACCAGCACCGCATCGGCATCGCTGGGGCGCAACAGGTCGCGAGCATTCTGAAGGATGAAAACAGCCAACGGCCTGAAGAACGCGTTGCGCTGGTCCTCGCGCGAATCTTCAAACCAGAAGTCGGGGTCGTCCGTGCAGGGCTTGTGTTGGAGAAAATCCATAAGCGGTTTTGCCCCGACAGTCTTCAGCGCCGCAACCACTGTGTTTGTCGGGACCAAGTCGTGGGGGTAAATGCCCCGGCTGGCATACAGCAGCGTCCACGCGCGCTCGACCGGCCGCAGTGCGTTGATCTCCGCCATCACGCGTTCGACATCCGGTTTGTACTCCGCATGCAGCGGCGAAGTCTGACGCGTGGCGCGCCTGAGTTTGACGAGAGACCAGCTCGCGCAATGTGTGCGGTTCTGTCGCTGCCTCCAATACTTCGAGAACGCTTCGCTGTAAGCTTCCGTGTCTCCGCGCAGTGTTCTCTTGCGTTGTTCGAAAACATCATCCTCCGGCACGGCAAAATACGCGGCCTTGAGATAGAATCTGACCATTGCGTGCGCCACGTGTGCGACCGACTGCGCATTTTCGAAATCAAACATGCCTCTTGGCCCTCCTGGACTCATCGAGTCGTGAAGGTCCGGGAAAGTTTCGGCAACATCATCCGCCAGAGAGACGATCAACGGCAGGTCGCGCCCATCTTCGCGCTGGAAAATCGCGCCCAACGCCAACGTGCGCACCTTGGGATCGGAGTGTTTGAGCAACGACGCCAGAACTTCCCGGTTCGTGCTTAGCGCGCGAAGTTCTTTCACCATTTGATCTTGCTTGGCCACCAACTGATCTGTCTTATCTCTCGGGACATTGATGAGCCAAATCCGTAGTCGCCGATTCTGAATGACGGTGGTCAGGGAAAAATGGCTATAAGTTTGCGCCATCTGCTCCAGCTTGCCCTGCGTTTGCGAAATGTCTTGCCCACACGCGAGTAAGGCTGCCAACGAGCAGATTGCCGACATCAGTTTCAGCCATTTTGTTTTCATCGGGCGAACCTGAAACAACATTGATTGTTTGCACCCGCCCCGCTAAGAATTCAACCATGAAATGCACACTCTTTTGGGTCCTCGTTATTCTCGGCACGGTTCACGCCGCGCAACGCCCCAATCTCGTCTTCATCACCGCTGACGACATGAACCACGACTCGGCAGGCTGCTACGGTTGTCCGATCAAGGATTTGACGCCAAATATGGACCGGCTCGCGAGCGAAGGAATGCGGTTCCATTACGCCTACTCGACAGTTGCCGTCTGCCAGCCGGTGCGCGAGATCATGCACACGGGTCTCTACCCGCATCGCAACGGCGCAATGGGGTTCTTCCCGTTGAAACCCGAAGTCCGCACACTAAACCAGCAATTACACGATGCCGGTTATCTTATCTCAATGTTTGGCAAGAATCCGCACTACCAGCCAGCCGAGAAGTTCTGCGTTGATTACGAGGAGACGAGGATCACGCGTGAACCTTCCAAGATCGTTGCCGCCACGAAAAAGTTCCTCGCGATGGCGCGCGACCAGAAACGTCCGTTCTTCCATCACGTCAATTGCACCGACCCGCACCGACCATTCATCGGTGCCAACGGGCCGAACGATCTCGCCGGAGGCGAACCGCCCAGCCGCTGGATCAAACCCGAGGAAGTCAAGGGAGTGCCCGGCTTCCTCGAAGACCTGCCCAACGTGCGCAAGGAAGTCGCTTGCTACTACACCAACGTCCGACGCCTCGACGATTGCGTCGGCGCGATCTTGAAAACGCTGAAGGACGAAGGTTTCGAGGACAACACCATCGTCATGTTCTACGGCGGCGACCACGGGATGTCGTTCCCCTTCGCCAAGTCGAACGACTACGAAAACAGCTCGCGCGGCGCCCTCATCCTGCGCTGGCCCGGCGTCATCAAACCCGGCGGCGTGGACCGCGACCACCTCGTCTCGACGCTCGACTTCACGCCGACGTTGCTCGACGCCCTCGGCTTGCCGGCGATTCCGAACATTGACGGGCGTTCTTTCCTGCTGGCGTTGAAAGGTGAGAAGATGAGCGGCTGGGAGCGGGTGTTCACTTTCTACAACCAGACCTCCGGGCGGCAATGGCTGTTGATGCGTTGCGTCCGCACCAAGGATCGCTCCTACATTTGGAACGCATGGAACGACGGCAAGATGCAATACCGAGCCGAGAACATGGCCGGCTTGTCATGGAAAGCCATGCTCGCCGCCGCCGAGACCAACCCGGCCATCAAAGCGCGCACCGACTTCTACCTCTACCGTGTGCCGGAAGAATTCTACGACATGACCAATGACCGCTTCGAGCGCCGCAACCTCATCGGTAACGCCTCGCGTCAAGCCGAGATCGAATCGTTCCGCAAAGAACTGCTCGCCCTCCTGCAACGTACCGGCGATCCGCTCGCCGAAGCGTTTGCCCACCGCGACAAACCGGAACTCCTCGCCGCCGCCAAACAAAAACTCGCCGCCGAATACGAGCGCCCGCCAAAAGCTAAAGGCAAAGGCAAGAAGGCCCGGCGACAACAGTGAAGCAAGAATGATTACCCCTTGTGCACCTTTGAGAGCTAATGTAGCGGCGCTTCTGCGAAGCGCCGTGCTGGTGCGCGGCCCTCGACATCGGCGTTTGACACAAACGCCGCTACATTTGCTGCTGCTTGTGTCACTGGCTGCGCGCGCGGAGATGCCGTTCGCGGTGGACGGCAACGGCCAGCGACCTGTGCCAGTCATTACGGCGCGCGACCATTGCGCGTGGCCGAACCTGAAACTGCTCAAGGACGGACGAATGTTGACCGCACTGATTTTCAACGACCCAAGCCACGGACATCATCCCGGCGACATCGAGTGTTGGCTCAGCAGCGATGGCGGCGCGACGTGGAAGTTTGGCAGCGCCGCCACGCAACACGAGCCGGAGACCATTCGCATGAACTGCGCCGCCGGACTCGCAGCCAACGGCGACCTCATCGTGCTAACGTCCGGCTGGTCGAACCGCTGGCCGCCGAACGTGCCGCGCACGCGCGGGAGTTTTCGCTACGAAGTGCTCGGCCCCTGGTTGAGTCGTTCACCTGACAGCGGCAAATCGTGGTGGGTGAGCAAGGACGCCTTTCCGCAAACCGTGCCGAGCGGCCAGCCAGCGGTGCCGTTTGGCGACGCGCAGATCGCAAAGAACGGCGACATCTGCGTCTCCGTCTATTCGACGCAAGGGCCTTGGGAGAAATACGAGGAGCGCAAGTTCCGTTCGTGGCTTTACCGCAGCAAGGACGACGGCAAAACGTGGGGCGAATCAGTCGTCATCGGCCCCGACTCGAATGAGACGACACCGCTGCATCTCGGCAATGGCCGCTGGCTCGCCGCAGCACGCGGCGGCACCGGCGTCGAGAAAAAGGACTTCATGCAGCTTTACGCGTCGGCAGACGATGGCCGCACATGGACGTTCAAGCGCGAGATGACCGCCCTCCAGCGCGTCAACGGCCACCTTGCGAAACTCCGCGATGGCCGGGTGTTGTTCAGCTACGGCGACCGCGCTTCCGAGTTCGGCAAGAAAGGACTCGAAGCGATGATCAGCGCCGACGCCGGCGAGACGTGGAGTGAGCCGGTGCGCCTCACCGACTGGAACGGTCTCGATGGCGGCTACCCATCGTCCGTGCAACGCGCCGACGGCCAAGTCGTCACCGCCTACTACGCTTCCGCGTTGCCCGGCGACCCGCCGGCTTCGTACAAGAACTATCACATGGCCGTGATCGTCTGGGACCCGGAGCGAACGTTTCCAAAACGATGAAGGTGATTACTACACAATGAAGATTCTCTTTTTTGCTCTTGCGTTTCTTGCGCCTCTTTGCGGCCAAACCGCCGCCCCGGACTTCGATATCCAACTCGACACGATCAGTTCGGGGTTCGACAAGAAGACCTGTTGGGTGCATCCGCGCGCGGGGGCGATTCCTAGCAATCCACCGAGCGTCGTGCTGACGATGCAGAAGCTGGAACTGAGCGGCAGCGACGTGTTCCACGCCCTCAACGAGATGCGCACCGACGACCTCGGCAAGACATGGCGCGGGCCAACCGAGCACGCTGCGACGCTTGGCCGGCGCGAGGAACCGGGTGCGGTCATCGTTGGCGCGTGCGATTTCTGGCCGAAATGGCACGCGAAGTCCGGGAAGCTACTCGGCATCGGCCACACCGTCCGTTACAAGGACAACAAGGTTATGTCAGTCCGCCGGCGCGAGACGGCTTACTCGGTTTATGATCCGAAGAAGCGCACTTGGACGGCGTGGGATACGCTCGCGATGCCGGACACGACGAAGTTTTTCAACGCCGGGGCGGGCTGCGTGCAGCGCCTCGATTTGCCCAACGGTGACATTTTGTTGCCGATTTACTTCAAGGGTGAGGCGGAGAAGTTTTCGAAGGTCACCGTCCTGCGGTGCCGGTTTGACGGTTCCAAGCTGACGTTTGTCGAGCAAGGCAATGAACTGGCCGTGGACACGGATCGTGGTTTGGGCGAGCCGTCACTGACGCGCTTTCGCGGTCGTTACTATCTCACGTTGCGTCACGACAAGGCAGCCTATATCTCGACGAGCGACGACGGGCTGCATTTCAGTGAGCCGAGAAAATGGACTTGGGAGGACGGCACCGATCTCGGTAGCTACAACACACAAGCGCACTGGGTGACGCACGACGATGCGTTGTTCCTCGTCTATACCCGGCGCGGCGCGAATAACGACCACATCCCCCGTCATCGCGCGCCGTTGTTCATGGGACAAGTGGATGCAGAGAAACTGTGTGTCATCCGGAGCAGCGAGCGTGAGTTGGTGCCGCAGCGCGGCGCACGGCTCGGTAACTTCGGCGTCACGGAGGTCAACGCGAACGAAACATGGGTGACGGTCGCCGAGTGGATGCAGACCACGCCGCCGAACCCCTACGATTTCACGAAGTGCATGAAGTACGGTTCCGACAACTCCGTCTTCGTTTCACGCATCAAATGGAAAACGCCGAACAAGAGTTGGAACCAGCGCTGAAGGAGGATCATCATGAAGAAGCAAAAGGCGAGTGATTTCCGGTACAGCACCGGGCCGGCCAGAGTGCCGTGGGCGACGGTCGGCGAGAGCGTCCGTTCCGAGGACATCATGGAGATCGTCAAGTTCCTGGTGCCCCGCGGCAATGCTCCATCCGCAAAATACAAGGCACAGGCAGCGAAAGTCGGCCGCGAACTGGAGAAGCTTTGTGCGATGGGTTCGTATGCGCCGAAGCTCACGCTTGGCGACAAGGTGAAGGAACTTGAGGAGAAGATTTGCGAGCTCCTTAAATGCAAATACGCGGTATTGCTCACCAACGCCACCGCAGGCTTCGAGATCGCGCATCGGTTCGCGGGACTCGCGCCCGGCGACGAGGTCATCGTGCCGGCCATCACCTTCACCGCGACGAT
Organism: uncultured Verrucomicrobiota bacterium; assembly: GCA_964574605.1. GTDB lineage: Bacteria > Verrucomicrobiota > Verrucomicrobiia > Palsa-1439 > Palsa-1439 > CAIKAP01. The sequence goes on along the minus strand of CAZNOK010000073.1, from coordinate 14,091 downwards.
GGCGTATCCGCTCCACCGCGGCGCAACGGTCGTGATCGCGGACGTTGATCCCGTCACGCTCAACATGGATCCGGAGGATGTCGCGCGCAAAATCACGCCGCGAACAAAGGTGATCATGCCGGTGCATCTCGGCGGTTACCCGGTGGACATGGACCCGATCATGAAACTCGCCAACGCACGCGGCATTACCGTGATCGAAGATGCGGCTCACGGTTTCGGCGGTCGGTACAACGGAAAAGCTCTCGGCACCATTGGACACTTTGGCGCGTTCAGTTTCCACGAGGTGAAGAACGTCAACTCGCTCGGCGAAGGCGGCATTCTGGTGACCAACGAGGCGTGCGGAAGCGAATTCCCAAAGGCGCGCTTCGTCGGCTTCGACATCGCGCATCCCATCGAGCACTGGCTCTACGACGTGGTTGCGCTCCAGTGGCGCGGCGAGCGATTCGCGCCGGGAAACCATTCCGTCACCGAGTTGCAGGCGCTCTGCCTTCTCTCGCAGTTGAAACGCCTGAAGCCGATCATCGCCGCGCGCAGAAAGGTCGCGGAGTATCTCAACCGGCGTTTTGCGGACGTGGACGGCATCGTCACACCGCCGCTCGACTCGAACGAGGTTCAGAGCACCCATCACCTCTATCTTCTCCAGATTGACCCGAAGAAACTCGGCGGCAACATCCAAGAATTCAAGGCGAGGCTCGCGGCCAAGGGCGTCACCCAGATTGCACACTTTGCGCCGCTCTACCGCTTCTCGGTCTTGAAGCAACTCGGCTACGACACCGCCGTGATGGCGGCGACATGCCCAAACGCCGAACATGCGTTCCTGAACACGTTTACGCATCTGCCGCTCTACAAGTTCAGCCAGGAGCAGATTGAGTACCTGGCCGCCGCCGTGATCGCCTGCGCCAACGAGATGAAGGCGAAACGCTGAAGACCACCACCATCACTCCCGCCCGCCTGCGAGTCAGCGAGATCGGACTCGGTTGCGTGACGTTTGGCCGGGAGATTGACGAAGCCGCCGCGCATCTCCTGCTCGACTACGCGTACTCGCACGGGGTCAACTTCTTCGACACTGCGACCGCTTACTCGCAGGGCGTATCCGAGCGCATCCTCGGTAGATGGCTGGCTTCACGTCGTCCTGCGGTGACTGTCGCCACCAAGATTCTGCCGCCCTACGAACCGACACGACTCGCCGATGTCGTCGGCGAAAGTGCGCAGAGGCTTGCTCTCACGGCGATTGACCTGTTGTATCTCCATCGCTGGGATGCCACCGCAGAGTCGCCGGCGGCACTCGCAGCACTCGACGCTCTTGTGCGAACAGGCAAAGTCCGCGCGCTGGGAGCGAGCAATTACGACCTCCAGCAACTCGAAACGGCGCTGGCGTTGCAGGAGCGGCACGGACTCGAACGTTTTAGCGTGGTGCAGAACAACAACAACCTCGCCGTGAGCAACGTGAGCGCGGAGTTCCAGCAGTTCTGCGCTGCGCGGAAAATCGCTATCGTCACGTACAGCCCACTCGGAGCCGGATTTCTCACCGGCAAACACCGGAACGGCGTGCAGCCCGGCTCGCGTTTCGACTTGGTGCCGGGACATCAGGATGTTTATTTTCACGAAGAGGCCTATCGCGGGCTGGCGCGGTTGGAGGCGGTGGCTGCGCGCACCGGCCACTCGCAGGCGCACCTTGCGCTTGCTTGGGCGTTGCACCAGCCGGGCATCGCTTCGGTGCTCGTTGGCGGACGGACACCGGCGCATTTCGATCAAGCTTTGGCCGCGCTGGCTTTCGATGATCCGACGATCTTACTCGACCTGCACGCGTAGGAATCCGCGCGTCATGTTCATTCGCACGGTGTAGGTGCAAGTGGGTGGCGTGGCGGCGATGCCGACGGCAATCGGGGTCCATGAACTGCCGGTGAGATCGGCCGAGACGAGCAACGTGTAGGTCTTGCCGGACACGGCGGGCCATTCGACGACGATGTCGCCGTTGGCGTTGGCGGTGATCTTGGAGACTTTGAAATTCGATGACGCGCTTTGTGGTTCGGTCCCGGCGAGATATTCCATGAGATCGGTGTTGCCGTCGCCATCGGTGTCGGTTGTTGCGTTCGCGGTCGTTGTGTTGCCGAACTTGGTGGTTTCCCACAAGTCGGCAATGCCGTCGCCGTCGGCGTCCACGATGGGACTCAGTTTGTAGGTTGCGGTGACGCGCATGTCTTGGTTTGAGATTTGCGCGTAGGTGGTGGCGGCGAGGGCGTTGGCGAGGAATTGCGTGTCGCCGGTCCAACGGTCGAAAACATAATCGGTTGGCGGTGTGTAAGCGGTGATCGGCACAAGCGTAGCTTCGCCATACCAGCCGTCGCCGGTGCCGTTGACGACGGTGAGCAGACGCTCTGTATTGCCGCGCTTGGCGCTCTCTGCAGGACCGGGGTCAGAGCCGGGCAGGCTGAACGATGAGTTGGTGGTGATGATGATTTTGTCCACAGTCGAGCCGTCCTCGCGCATCCAGATATTGAATGTGTGAACGCCCGCTGTGGCGATGGTCATTTGGTTGGTGCGCCAACGCCAGGAGCCGGTGGTGTTGCCGAGGTTGCTGGCCAGGAGCGCGCCGTCGAGGCCGATGTTGATTGAGTCGTCGCTGCCGAGAAGCGTCGGAATTCGCACGCAGGCGCAGTAGGTGCCGGTCATGCGGAAATCCACTTTGAAATCCAGCCGCGGGCCATACCTGCCCGTGTCGGTGCCGACGCCGATGTTGGGCTGCGATTGCATCACGGTTCCCGATGAGCCGGACGGCCCGGTGACTTCCTGCCACGAGTTGCTGGAGGCCGCGCCGGTGCCGTCGTATTTCGCGGTGAAATGCTCGGCTTCGATCACGACCTCTCCGTTGGTCTCGATGAAGGCGCCGATGTTGGAGCCGTTGTTCTCTTCGGGCGTGGCGAGGATTTCCTCCCAATAACTCTGCATATTCGGCACGAAGTGTTCGCGGTCAATCATCCATTCGCGCCAGATCGCGAAGGACTCGGCGTGTTGGTTCCGATACGCGAGCAGGGAACGCATCGCGCGTTCCGCTTCGGGATTGCTCGAAAGCGGCAACACCGGGTCAACCAAGGCGATGGCTTGCGCGGTGAGTCGTCCGTGGAGGCAGGCGGTCTTGAGGAAATCAAGCCGCGCGCACTCGTTGGTCTCGGATGGCGACAACGAAGCGTAAGCGGCATCGAGAATCTGTTGTGCGCCGTCGAACACGCGATCGGTGTAGCTGTCGGGATACGCAGCCATGCACGTGGCCCAACCGAGGATGTCGGTGCTGCCGGCGTCCGCCTGATTGTAGATAAAGTTCTCCCAGTATGCGAGGTAGTCCCGCACGCGCGGCGCGGCAGAGCCGAACGCGGAACAGAAATCATCAACGATAGCATCCACCTCCAGCGTGGGATCGGCAATCAACCGGCACACAAGATAGTAGTAGAAACCGAAACACGCGTAACTCGAACACGAGCTGTCGGAGTCGAGGCCCTTGATGTTGCCGCTAAGAAGCATGCGTTTGAAGTGTTCGCCGAGACGGTGGGTTGGCCAGAATGGCCCGGCGTGCGCGGAGAGCATCCAGTTTGGCCGAAGATACATTTGCGTGCAGCCGTGCGCGATCCAGCCGAGCACGTTGGTCTCCGTCTCCGAGATTCCATCCAAGAGCGTGTCGCTCGGCGCGCCCGGCACGTAGGCGATGGCGACGTTGGTGGGGAGCATGGCTTCGATGGGCGCGTTGCGAAACACGTCGTACGCCATGGCGCACACTGTCGTGTTTGATTTGATCGCCCTGGCCATGTTGGCGATCTCGGTGTAGAAACGCGCGTAGCGGTCGCCAAGCTTGGCGTCGCTCGAATCAAACACGATCTCGGCCGCCTGCGCGGGCCGGTCCCACGCAAGACACGAACTGCACACGCAATGGCTTCGGCTGTCGTTTGGACTGATGTTCAGGAAACTATTCGTGCCCGCTGCCATCCATTCGTTGATCTTCGCCTGCCAAACATCGGACCCGCTGACGTGCAACTTCACACGGTCCGCCGACGGATGCGGTTGCGTCCTTCCCGGCAGAAGCTCGGCGAAGTATTCGGGATGCGTCGCGCCGTACGTGGACCACCACGTCGTGAAGGAATGCGCGAACGACGGACTCTTGCGCGATCCCATTCGCATCCGACGCAGCCAGCGTAACTCGGTATTTGCCAGATTCACCCGCAACGTCCCGTTCGTCGGCAGCACCGGTATCCCGAAACCGTAGTTCGTGCTGCCGCCACGATACAACCCGATGCGTGGCGTGCGATACTTCCGTTGCTCCAGCGACGGGCCGGTGGTGATGTCGAGTGATGGCAGCGTGATGTTTGTGGCGCTTAGCACAACCGTGCCGCTCTCGCCCGGCCATATCCAATTGACGCCGAGCGCTTCTTGCAGAAAATGATAAGTGCCCAGCAATGTCCCCGGCTGGCAGTCGCTGAGGTCGGCCCAGTCGTCGTCGCCGGCATCGCGTCCGACAATATAAAGGTTGGTTGCGATGGTGCGGATGATGTAGTGCTCGATAGTCAGCCCGCTCGTGCTGATGCCCGCCGCCGTGGTGGCTGCGCTCGGTCCGACATAGACGAAACACTTGCCCGGATACGAACCTTCGTTCCCCACGGTCGAGATCGGAAGTACCGCACCCGTCATCTTCTGCACGTGTTCCTGAATTTCCTGCGCGGCAAGTTGGACGGAGTTCAGTGGCGACGGTTTCGTCATGATGACCGCTTGCGGCTGCCCATTCTGGACAAGGGTAACTTGTGCCTGCGCATGACACGCCAGAGCAAGCACGACAGCGAACCGTATGAACTGCTTCAACATTTTCTCAGATTAAACCGGCACGACCCTTCGCCGTCAAGTCGCGCGTTGCCTATCGGCTGAATCTGTGCTGGAATGGTCATGTGAAACGTTCTTCCGATTGCTCCCGATGGAAGTCGGCGACGGTCTCACCGCTTCTCGGCTGGTTGAGCGTGGCCTGTCTTTCGTTAACAGTATGCGGAGCGGAGCCGTTGCGCACGGTGGCGGAGGTGCGGCGGCTTGCGCCGGCAGAAGCGCGCGCGGGTCGTCCAGTCATCGTGCGGGGCGTGGTGACGCTTGCTCAGCCGGGACGCTCGTTTCATTTGCAGGATGACACGGGCGGCACCGTGGTGTTCGGCATCGCCGAGGAACAAACGCCACCCGTCGGCGCGTTGGTGGAGATCGAAGGCACAACCAGCGCCGGCGCGTTCGTGTCAGGGGTGAGCGCTCGCAAGATGCGCAGGCTGGGCGTTGCGCCTCTGCCGAAACCGGTGCGGGTGGATTATCCGGAACTCGCCTCGGGTCGCCGCGTTTATGAGCGCGTCGAGATTGAAGGCGTCGTTCGCCAAGTAACCGCCGGCGACGGCGGCCAGCCTAAGCTGTGGCTGGCGATGGGAGACCGAAAAGTTGAGGTGCAGTTTTTCGCGCCGGTGCCAGCGGGCATGACGGAGTTGGTGGACGCGAAAGTGCGCGTGCCCGGCGTGGCGGCCGTGTTCGTCAACGAATCGCGCCAGCCTCTTGCGCCGCATTTGCGCGTGGCCGCCTTCGAGCATCTCACCGTGCTGCAGCCAGCGGCGGATTTGGCGACGTTGCCATTGACGCCGATCGGCGAATTGCTGCGGTTCTCCCCGCAAGGGCACGCCGGGCATCGCGTTCGTGTGCGCGGCGTGGTGACGCTGCACCGGCCCGGCGCGGAATTGTTCATTCAGGACGAACAGGAGCCGCGAGGTTTGATGGCCCAGAGTTTGCAGACCGACGCGCTTCGACCGGGCGACGTGGTGGAGATGATTGGTTTTCCCGTGATGGGCGTTTTCAGCGCGTTTTTGGAGGACGCGATTTTCCAGCGCGTGGGCGAACAAACGCCCCGGCAACCGACACCGGCCAACGTCTCGCAATTGCTCCGAGGCAGTTTGGATGCCGTGCTCGTGACGCTCAACGGCCGGCTGCTGGAGGTGGTGCGCGAACCGTCGGAATGGACGCTCGTAATGCAAGCTGGCAATCAAGTGTTTCAGGCGCGCGCACATCGTTCTGAGCGCGACTCGTTGTTCGGCGTGCTGCGGCCGGGCAGCACACTGCAATTGACCGGGATCGTCCGCGCCAAAGAGCCTGTGTTCCCGCCGGCAGGCGTGCAGACCCGGGCGCGGTCGTTCGATTTGCTGTTGCGTGACTTCGGCGACGTGGCCGTGTTGAGCGCGCCGTCGTGGTGGACAGCCAAACGATTGGGCATCGCGTTGCTGGCTGCGTTGGCGTTGCTCGCTGCCGCGCTGGGTTGGGTGACGCTGTTGCGACGCCGCGTCGCGCAACAGGTCGAGATCATCCGCGCGCGTGTGGCGCACGAGGCGGTACTGGAAGAACGCCAGCGCGTCGCGCGGGAGATTCACGACACGCTGGCGCAATCCTTCGCCGGCGTGCGTTTCCAGATGGAAGCCGTGGACGCCAGCTTGCCGGAGTCGGCTGAAACTGCGCGCAAGCATCTGGCCGCCGCGATGCAAATGGCCGAGCACGGCCAGGCGGAATTTCGCCGAGCATTAATGAATCTGCGCGCGCAGGAATTGCCGCGCGCCGGTTTAGAGGGCGCGCTGGCGGAATCAGCCCGGCAACTGACCGCGGGCACCGGCATCGAAACGTCCACGAACGTGAAGGGCGTCGCGCGCGGTTTGCCGGAAGACATCGAAAACAACCTGCTGCGCATCGGCCAGGAGTGCGTGACCAATGCCGCGCGACACGCCGCGCCGCGACGGATCGAGATTGTGCTGGACTTTGAACCTGAAACCGTCACGCTGCGCGTGAGTGACGACGGACGCGGCCTGTCGGCAGATGCAGCACTGCGAGAGGGTCATTTTGGTTTGCGCGGGATGCGCGAACGCGCCGAGCAGATGAATGCCCGGCTGGAAATCGCCTCGCCGCAGAACGGCGGCACATGCGTCAGCGTCACCGTTCCATTACGTCATGAACCAACCTAAGATTCGCATTTTATTGGCCGACGACCATCTGGTCGTGCGCATGGGGCTGCGCGCGATGTTGGATTCGCAACCGGACATGATCGTTGTCGCCGAAGCTGTCAACGGCGCGGTCGCGTTGCAAGAGTACGAGAAGCACCGGCCCGATGTGGTGGTGATGGATTTGCGGATGCCGGGCGGCGGCGGCGTGGAAACGACCGCCGCGCTTCGCGCAAAAGATCCCAACGCGCGCGTGATTGTGTTGACGACGTTTGACGACACTGAGGACGTGTATCGCGCGCTGCAAGCGGGGGCGCGGGCGTATCTGGCAAAATCCACCGGCGCGAAGCCGTTGTTGGCGGCCATCCGCGCGGTTGCCAAGGGTGAATACCATTTGTCGCCGGAAATTGCTGCCCGGTTGGCGGAGCGGATTGCCGCGCCGGAACTTTCGGCCCGCGAACTGGAAATTCTCCAGCGCATCGGCCAAGGCCAATCCAACAAGGAAATTGCCGCATCACTTTCCATTTCCGTGGAAACGGTGAAGACACACGTCAGCCGGCTGTTTGAAAAACTCCGTGTTCACGACCGCGCGCAAGCGACCGCTGAGGGCATCCGCCGCGGACTGATCCGGGTGGAGTGATTTTCGCGACTTTCCCCCAAATGGGGGACTGAAATATCCTCCGTCTGTAGGCTTGCGCGAGATGGCGACATTGGCGTTTACTGCTCTCCATGAATGTCTCGACCGCGTTATTCACCGTGTTGCTGAGTGTTGCTTGTTGCGCCGAGGGAACGGACAAAACAGCGACCCGCATCCTCGCGGAACTCGCCATCCAGACCAACGCCGACGACATCACCCCGGCGGCTTACGAAGCAGCGCGGCGCGCCGTGATTGACGCCATCGGTTGCGCGCTGGCCGGGCGCGACACGCCGGGCGTCCGCGAGGTGCTCGCCCAGTATCGTGAATGGAACGGCAAAACGGAAGCCTCCGTTTGGTTTCACGACTGCAAGTTGCCCCGGCCCGAAGCGGCTTTCGTCAACAGTGTCCAACTTCACGCAATGGACTTGGACGATTATCATTCGCCGTCCGACACACACATCGCGGCAGTCGTCGTGCCGGCGGTCTTGGCGGTGGGCGAACTCACACACGCTTCCGGTAAGGAAACGCTGGCCGCCACAATTCTCGGCATCGAAGTGGCCGGACGGATTGGCCGGGTGTTCAAATCACACCGGACCAATGAAGGGTTTCTGCCAAGCTCCGTCATCGGCGGGTTTGGCGCGACCGCAGCGGCCTGTCGTTTGCAACGCCTGTCCGTCGAGCAAACCGTTCATGCTCTCGGCATTTTTTACGCGCACGCTTCGGGCAATCGCCAAGCCCTTTACGACCGCACCTTGACCAAGCGGCTTCAACCGGCGATTGCGGCGCGTGCTGCTGTGCTGGCGGCCTGTCTCGCTGCGCGCGGCATCACCGGAGCGGAACGTGTGCTCGAAGGCGAGGCGAATCTGCTGAAAATTTATGCCGGCTCGAAACAGCAACCGCCAAAAGCTGGCAACCTGCCCAAAAACGCGACTGGCTTTGAAGTCGAATTGATCCGGTTCAAGAAATACGCCTGTTGCGGACGCAGCCACGACGCGATTGAAGTGGCGATTGCGCTGGCCAACGAACACGACTTGAAACCGGAGGACATCGCGGAACTCGAAATCTTCGGCGTCGGCGTCAACACCGGCATGGTGGGCGTGCCGTGGAATCCGAATCATCCGCAGCCGCACGTGCTGGCGCAGTTTTGCGCGCCGTATGAAGTTGCCACGGCGATTCGCAATCGCCGGATGGGGCCTGCGGAAATCAGCGACGAACGAATCCGCGCCGACCGCGCAGTTTCCGAATTGGCGTTGCGCACGCGGTTGCGCGACCCGAAAGAGTTTGGCGGCAACTATCCCGGCGGCCAGACGGTTCGCATCCGCACCCAACAGGGACAAACGGTGGTCGCCTCGCGGCACCGGAGCGGTGGCTGGCTTTCCGCTGAGTCCGACCTGATTGCCAAGTTTAAGGAGAACGCCGCTTTTTCTGGTATTTGTTCGCCGCCGCGAGCCGAGGCGCTGCTGAAAGCGATTCAGCAACTCGATCAGTGCCATGACATCGCCGGATTTGTTCGAGACCATTTGAATAAGGAACCATGAAATCATGAAACGAACCGAATATCTCTCGACCGCTGCTGCAATCGCGTTGGTGCTCGCGTTGTTTTCCGGCAGCGCGTGTTTCGGCGCAGCCACGGACAAAACCGGTCCCACATGGATTGACCGCATCGAGAAGATTCACAAGCCGGGCTACATGGATTGGATCACCACGGCTTGGGCCACGATGCTGCTCAAGCAGGGAATCATTTCGACCGGGGATGTGCCCAAAGCGGCGGGCGTCGTCCTGCAACTGTGGGAGTTCGACTTTGCCGAGGATGAACGAAAGTGGCAACAGTTCTACAAGAACCAGTATTTTTTCGACAAAAGGCTCAACAAGGAACTGGCCGGCAATATGATGATCGGCCGCACGCAGCCTTCCGGCCGGCAGATGCTTGAGGTGCGGCACCACCTCATGAAGCGGATGTGCCAGATTTACGACCTGCAGCTCGCGATGCTCAAACTGGCGGAACAGCACGCGACAACGATCATGCCGGGCTACACGCATGAGCGGCACGCCCAGCCAACGACCTTTGGTCACTACATCCTTTCGGGATTCGATGCCGTCCAGCGCAGCGCGGAAACTCTTGAGCATGGCTACCACCTGATGAGCCTGAACGAGATGGGCTGCGGCGCGCTGGCGGGAACCAGTTGGCCAATTGACCGCGACCTCGTCAGCGAATACCTCGGAATGGAAGGATTGCTTGAGAACGCCAATGACGCAGTGGGCTACGCCGACGGTTATCTGGTGGTTGTGACTGGTCTGGCCAACGTCTGCAACGTTCTGAGCCGAATGGCGCTGGAGATGAAGTTCTGGTCGGGCGTGGAGTATGATTTTCTGGAGATGGGTTCCCACGGCGTGAGCTTTATGATGCCGCAGAAAAGCACCAACCCGAACAGCTTGGAGATCATCGGCCTGTACGCGGGACAGGTCATCGGGCATCTCACTTCGGTGGCCATCGCCGGTTTGCGCGAGCCGCACGGCGACACCCACGGAATGCTGCACTTGATGGACCCAACGCTGGCTGCCCTCGAAGCCGCCGAAAAACCGGTGACCCTCATGAAGTCGGAGATGGGAAGTCTGAATGTGCATCCGGAGCGGATGCTGGCCGTGATCCGCGAATCCTACATCGCGTCCACGGAACTGGCCAACCAGATCGTGCGCGACTACGGGTACGGTTACCGAACCGCGCACGACATCGTGAAGCAATTCGTGCTCGCTTCAGAAAAGGAAAAGATTCCCGCGACCGAAGCGCGCGCCAGTCTGCTCGATGAAGCGGCTGAAAAGGCCGTCGGCAAGAAACTGGGGATGACCGACGCCCGCCTGCGCGAACTGCTCGACCCGGCGCACTTCATCAAGGTTACCAACAGCAAGGGCGGCGTGGCCCCCACGGAAGTCGCCCGCATGATCGCCGACCGCCAGCAGAAACTGGCCGAAGCCCGCGCCCGTCACATGAAGCGGATCGAGACGCTCGAAAAGGCGCAGCAACATCTTCTGAGCGACCTCCGCAAACTGGCCGCATCAACCAAGAATTGAAAGGAACAACATGAACACGAAGAACCTAATCGCTATCGCAACCAGCCTGATGATGTGTGCTTTCGCCACCGGCGCAGAGACATCGGATGCCGCGTCGTTGTTGACGCCGGAGGAACTGAAGTTCCTCGGCTCGCACGACCATCGGTCGCATGCCACCGGGCCGCTTACCACCGGGCAGCCTGCTTCCGGTGGTGGCAGCAAGGTCGCCCTGAAACGGGGCATCACCGCCTACGCAACTCTCACGGACCGGGCCTGGTTGGTCATGCTCTACAAGAAAAAACTGATCACGCGCGACGTGGCCGCGAAGGTGCTTACCGCCCTCGAAGGCAAATCCGGCAGCGGCAAGCCTCCGGCAAAAAAACAAGCCTCCAAAACCGGCTCACAGGGCGCAACGTTTGCCGACAACGAGGCAATGCTCAAGAAGCTCCTTGGCGACGAAGACCTCGCCAGCGTGGTGAACTACGGGCGCACCCGTCAGGAACCAATGTCGCGGCTGCTGTTGCGCGATTATCAACTCGACGCGATGGACGCGTTGTTGAAGGCGCTGGCGGCGACGCTGGAGGTTGCCGAGGCGCAGGCGGAGACGATCATGCCCGGTTGCACGCACATGGCGCACGGCCAGCCGACGACCTATGGGGCATATTTGCTGGCCGTTCATGACGGTCTGGTTCGCGGGTTGGTGCAACTCGAACTCGCATACCGGCAGACGAACGAGAACACCGTCGGCTGCGGCGCCACTTCCGGCACCGGCTGGCCGGTGGATCGTCACATGGTGACCGAACTGCTCGGTTTCGACTCGTTGATGGAACCGACCTATCAATGCGAAGGCGCACAGGACTACGGCCTGACCACGTTGTTTTCCCTCGTCAATGTCATGACCGTGCTCAGTCGCACGGCCATGGACCACGCCATCTGGGGCATGGAAGATTGCGGTTTCATCACGTTACCCGGACGATTGCTGGGCATCAGTTCGTTGATGCCGCAAAAGGCGCACCCCGGAAGCACTTTTGAATCCATCCGCACCCGCGCCGCCAGAGTCATCGGCCACATGAACGCCGGTGTCGCCAGTTGTAACGGCGAGCCGTTGACCGACGTGTTGCCGATCTACGAGGCGTGGACGCAAGCCAGCGTGGCGTTGGAAACGGCCGAAGGCACGTTGAACGGGTTCAGCGACATCCTGCGAAACGTGATCCCCAACAAGGAGAAGATGCTCCAACACACCCGCGACGGTTTCTCCGGCGCGCCTGACCTCGCCATCAAGCTCATCCGCGAAAAAGGTTACGGCGGACGCCGCGCCCATCGCATCTGCGCCGTGTTCGTCTATCTCGCGCGCAAGAAGGGATTGAAACCGTACGAAACCACCGGTGCGTTGCTCGACGAAGCGGCCAAGATCGCCAACGAAAAACCGCCGGGACTGTCCACCGAAGAAATCCGCGAGATGTTTGACCCGGTGAAATTTCTCGAACGCCACAACAACGTCGGCGACCCGAACCCGAAAGAGACGCGCCGCTTGGTCAATGTGCGGCGCGCCGAGCTTGCCGCACTGACCGAACGCCAATCCCAGCGTCGCGCCAAACTCGAGCAAGCCAACCAGCGGCTCTCGGCTGAGACCGCCGCCATCATCCACAGCAAATGACGAATCCCATGAACACCTCAATAGCCATTGTTTTTTTCATCGTGTCCTTCAGTGTTGTCTCCCTTTCACGGGAAACTCGCGCGGCGGAGGGAACCGACAAAACCGTCACGCGGGTTCTGGCAGAGCTGGCGATCCAGACCAAGACCGACGACATCAGTCCGGCCGCTTACCACGCCGCGAAACGCGCGGTGCTCGATGTGCTCGGCGTGACAATGGCCGCGTACGACGCGCCGGGCATCGCGCCCATCGTCGAGCAGTACCGCGACTGGGGCGGCAAACCGGAAGCCACGCTCTGGGTCTTCGGCGGCAAACTGCCCGCGCCGTCGGCTACGTTCGTCAACAGCACCGTGGCGCACGCGCTCGATCTCGATGACGTGCACCTGCCATCCATTACCCACATCACCTGCATCATCGTGCCGGCGGCGTTTGCCGCTGGCGAGGCAACGGGCGCATCGGGCAAGGAAACGCTCGCGGCCATCGTGACCGGCCTCGAAGTTGCCACGCGGCTGGTTGTGCCGGAAAAACGGAAACTCAAGGGCGGCTTCCTGCCTTCGTCGGTGTTCGGCGGATTCGGCGCGACGGCAGCGGCGTGTCGGCTGAAGAAATGTTCGGTGGACGAAACGGTGAACGCGCTTGGCATCTTCTACGCGCACGCCTCCGGCAATCGTCAGGCGCTATTCGACCACACATTGACGAAGCGGATTCAGCCGGCGATTGCGGCGCGCGCGGGCGTGTTGGCCGCGTATCTGGCCAAGCGCGGCATTACCGGAGCCGAGCGCGTCGTGGAAGGCGAGGCCGGGCTGTTCAAGATTTACGGCGTTGAAAAAGGCGCGATGCCCACAGCGGAGGATGTCGCCGGCAAACGCGACTTCTGGGAGGTCGAACGCGTCAGTTTCAAGAAGTTTGCCAGTTGCGGCGCAGGCCATCCCATCATTCAAGGGGCGATTGATCTCGCCAACGAACACAATCTCAGAGTCGAAGACATTGCGGAAATCGAACTCTTCGGCGTCGGCGTCAACAGCGGGATGGTCGGCGTGCCGTGGGACCCGAAGCATCCGATTCCGCACGTGCTGGCGCAGTTCTGCGCGCCGTATGAAGTCGTCACCGCCATCAAGAACCGGCGGATGGGACCGGCGGAAATCACCAACGAACAAATCCGCGCCGATAAAGCCGTGTCGGACCTGGCCGTGCGCGTGCAACTGAAAAACCCGAAACAGTTCGGAGATAAGTATCCCGGCGGCCAGACCATTCGCATCCGCCTGAAGGACGGGCGGACGTTGGTGGCGTCGCGCGACCGCGACCACGTGTTGCGTCCTGACCTGTTCACCGACGAATTGTTGACCAAGAAGTACCTCGACAATGTCGCGTTCAGCGGTCTCTGCGCGCCGTCACGCGCGGAAGCCATCGTGCAGGCGATATGGAAACTGGATGCCTGCAACGATATTTCACGTTTCATTCGTGACAATCTTGTGTTTCAGACGAAAACGACACCAGAAAAGGAGCGATAAGACCATGAAGCCCATCACATGCCTCTTGACCGTCGCCTGTGCGATGATGTGCGGCCTTGCCAGCGCGGCTGAGCCAGGCGCTGCCGCGCGCCTCACGCCGGAGGAACGCGAGTTCCTTGGACGCCACGATCATCGCGGACACGCCGCCGGCGAGCCAGCACCGGTGATGCTCGGCAAGATTGCGCCGAGACATCCGCAAACATTCTATACGGCACTGACCGACCGCGCGTGGGTTGTGATGCTCGTGAAAACGGGTCT
>CAZNOK010000072.1:0-21638 GCA_964574605.1 uncultured Verrucomicrobiota bacterium | reverse complement strand
CCGCGCGCGTTCCAGCCGCGACCGCTGGGATCGTCGAAACCGGGGTTCGTCAAGAGATTCGAATCGACCGCGTGCGCCAGCGCACACACCATCCATATTACGACGCTCTTGATGAGCCGGGACATTATTTCTTGAGCTTGGCGATAAGGTAGGCTTGCGTGCTGGCGTGCTTCACGTCGGGCGCGCCGGGATAAACCAGTTCGCACTCGACGCCGAGGCGTCTGCATTTCTCCTGCAACTTCACGCCGTAGTTGGCTGTGTGCGTCGGGTCTTTCTGGGTTTCGCCGAGCGCCGGTGCCGAACTGTAGATGAGATAGACGGGCGGATCGTCGCGCGTGACATGTTCAAACGGCGAATACTCCTTGATCCACGGCAGAACTTTCGCGCGCGCTGCGAGGAATTCAGCGAAGCGTGTATCGCGCGACTTGATGTCGTTCGGATCCATGAAGCCAAACGCGTGGCCGCCATAGCGGCTGTTTGGCGTCCACTCCTTCAACTGTTGCGGATCGAGTGACGTTTGCGCGCCCGTCACGGCGGCGCACCAGAGCCGCGTGGACTCACGCGCCACCAGATCTTTGCTCTTTCGGTCAGCCATATCGGCGTGGAACGCCAGCCACAACGACGAGCACGCGCCGGCGGAGCCGCCTGTCGCGCCGATGCGTTTCTTGTCAATGTTCCATTCTTCGGCTTTGCTGCGGACGAATTGCAGCGCGCGCGCCGCATCGCGCAACGGCCACTCGACCGGCGGCTTCACGCCGGCAAGCTGTGCCTGCCACGAGTAGCGGTAGTTGATCGAAACAACCGAGATGCCGGCGTCGAGATATTGTTTTGCGCTGCCGCCGGCGCTGTTCTTGTCGCCCGCAACCCAGCCGCCGCCGTGGATGAAGAACAACACCGGTGTCGGCTTGACGGACTTGGCCTTGTAGAAATCGAGCACCTGTCGCTCGTGCTCGCCGTAAGCAACGTTGGCCATTGTTGGAGGGACAGTGGGGGTTGCTGGTTTTGTTTTGGGTTTGTCAGCGGCCTGCATCGCGCTCGCCAACAACACTGCGACTGCAATTCTCAGGGTGGTTGTGAAGTTCATCGTGCCAACTCCCACACTTTCAAGTCGCTTATCAACACGGATTCGCCCGTCGTCACGAAACGGTAACCGGTCTTGTCCATGTCGAGACCGGGATGGCTGCCGGCGAGTTTCACGCCGTTGTCGGTCTGCACGGCAACCTTCGGGCCGGCAATCTCAACCAACATCGTGTACCACTGGCCTGTCGCGAACTTGGTCTGCGCGTTGCCCAGCGCCACGGCCTTTGATTTCGGGTCCCGCTTGTCCACATCTTTCCTGACGGACACCGTCTCCGGGGTGACCACGACGCGGAACAAATGCCCCTTCGCGTGATTGAGGCTGAGATGGAGCGCCTTTGCGCCGTTCAGTTGAAACGAGAACCGGATGACGGAATTGCGGTTCGGCTGGTTCAGCCCGATCACGGCGGCGTGTTTGTCGGAGGCCTTCTCCTTGCCGACAAGCGCGCCGTCGCGGACCTGCCAATCGCCCTTGGCCGCAGCCCACAGCTTGGGCAGCGCGCCGCCGGCAAATTTCTCGTCCACGACAAGTTTGCCGGGCTGCGACGGCTTGAGGTCGGTGGCTTTGCCGGCAAAGCCATTCGAGCTTGCGAGGGCGAGCGCAGCCAACAGTGTGATACTGGTTTTCATGTCTGGTTTCCTTTCTTTTTCTTCTTCGGTTTGGAAATTATGGGTTTGTCGAGATAGTTGCGATCTTTTTCGACGAGGGAGCGGTCGTAGATTTCGCCTTGCGGCATCGGCCGGTGCGCTTCGGCGGCAAACGCTTTCATCCGCGCCAACACATCAGTGTGTTGCGCGGCCACATCGGTCGTCTCGCTGATGTCCTTTGACAAATCGTAGAGTTGCCACGCGGCGTTCTCGTTGCCTTTGCGGTAGGCTTTCCAGTCGCCCATGCGGACCGCCGTCTGGTTGGCGATTTCCCAGTAGAGATAACGATGCTGCGGCTGTTGCTTCCGGAACAATTCCGGAACAATCGAGATGCCGTCAACGTCCTTCGGAACCGGCGCGCCGGCCAGTTCGGCAAACGTCGGCAGCAGGTCGGGAAAATATCCGAGGTGCGTGCTGACGCGCCCGGCCGCGATGCGACCCGGCCAATGCGCGATGGCGGGTATGCGCAGGCCGCCTTCGTAGAGATTGCCTTTGCCGCCGCGGAACTCGACGCCGGTTTTCGGGTTCACATTCGGCGCGAAAAAACCGCGCGGATGATCCTTGTCGGCAAAGTATTCATGGCCACCGTTGTCGCCGGTGAAAAGGATGAACGTCTTCTCGGCGATGCCGAGTTCCTTGAGCAGGTCGCGAATTTCGCCAAGCTCGCGATCCACGAGGTTGACCATCGCGGCATAAATCTTCACGTCGTCCTTCCATGGTTTGTCTTTGTAAAGTGCCAACGATGGGTCGTCTTTCGGCAGCCCCCATCGGCCGTGCGGCGGCGTCCACGCAAGGTAGGCGAAGAACGGACGGTCTTTGTTGGCGCGGATGAACTGCTTGCTTTCCTCGAAAATCCGGTACTGGCTGAACGTCTGGCCGTTGCGCGGGTCGCCGGTGTTGCCGGGCAACGGGACCTCCTCGCTGTTGCGGACAAGATAGCGCGGGAAATAGGTGTGCGCGTGGACTTGATCGTAGTAGCCGAAGAAAACATCGAAGCCGTGTTTCTCCGGCACGCCGGAGGTGCCGCGACCGCCGTTGCCCCATTTGCCGAAGCCGCCGGTGGCATAACCAGCGCTTTTGAGGACAGAGCCAATGGTGTACTCACCGGGCAGCAACGGATCGAAGCCGCCGTTGTTGCGGACGGTGCTGTGGCCGGTGTGTTTGCCGGTCAACAACGCGCAGCGGGTCGGCGCGCACACGGAAGAACCGGCGAGGAATTGCGTGAACCGTGTTCCCTCGGCGGCGAGCCGGTCAATGTTCGGCGTGCGGAACTTCGGATGCCCCATGTGCGACAACTCGTAGTAGCCGAGTTCGTCAATGACGAAGTAGATGATATTGGGCTTGTCTGCCACGGCAGGAAGGGTGGCGACCAACAGGACGGTGACGATGATGGTTTTCATGGCAGGTATTTCTGGCGGGTGAGTTTGAGTTTGTCTGACGGTTCCCCGGCCACGCACGCGCGCGCGAGGGCGATCAACTCGGCAATGTTGTCGTGCGACCAAATGCCGGTATGCTGGCACGATGGAAGAGCCTTGTCCAAGTGCGGCAGAGCGGGTTTGGCGGCGGGACCGATCCGGCAAATGGCCAGCAGCGTTTCGTTCCGGATGATCCGGCTCTCGTGCGAGAGAAGCTCAATCAACACCGGCATTGCGACATCGGCTTGACCCAAACCACAAAGCGCTTCCGCCGCCGTCATCCGCACGTCGGGTGACGAGTCCCTCAGCGCAGCAACCAACGCTTCTGTTGCCGGTGCCGCCTTCTCGCGTAACGCCAGCAGACCGATCGCGCCCCAGCGGCGCACCGCGCCATCGTCGGCCTTCAACAACGCGCACAACTGCGGGAGCTTCGTCACATTCGCGGCGACAAACAATTGACGGATCGGATTGCGCGTCGGGTCGGCGCCCATTTCGAACGGCGAATCCTTCTCGGAACGGACGTAGAGTTCGTATTGCGAGAGCAGGCCAAGGTCCCGGTTCTCAATCATCCAACGCACGCACTCGGCCCGCATGCGTCCGAGCGTCTCTTGGTGCGCCGGATCGGCGGCGAGGTTCTGCATCTGAAACGGGTCGGTCTGCGTGTCGTAAAGCTCCTCGACCGGTTTGGTGCGGCGGAAGAAACAGGCTTGGCGTGTGTCGGCCTTGAGTTTGCCCGCCTCGGCCAACTGCCGCCATTCTTCCAGCATGAACGGCGCTTTCTGCCAACTGTATTGGATCGCATCCCAGCCAATGTGCGGCATGAAATTGCGGATGTAGTGGAACCGTGCGTCGCGCACCATGCGGCTCGTGTCGAAGTCCGCGCTGTCGTGGAAATCGCGCGCGGCATGGACGTAACGACGCGGCTTGCCGGATTTGGGGCCGAGAAACGCGACGCCCTGCATGTAGCGGGAAATCTCGACGCCGGCCAGCGAGAGCACGGTCGGCGCGAAGTCGAGGAAGCTGACGAGCCGGTCGCTGACGCGGCCCGGCGAGAGATGTTTCCATTTCGTTGGGAAGCGGATGATCAGCGGAACGTGCGGACCTTGATCCCAGAGCCAGACTTTGCCGCCGGGGATGCCTTGGCCGTTGTCACCGAAGAAGAAAACAATCGTGTCATCCGCCAGACCATCATCGTCGAGCATCTTCAACAGCGCGCCGAACTGTTCGTCCATCTGCGTGATCCGGTTGTGGTATTCGGCCCAAATCTCGCGCACCGCCGGCGTATCGGGATGATACGGCGGCACGCGAATCGTGGCCGGATTGTGCACGCGCAACGTCAGTTTGCGTTGCCCGTATTGGCTCTGGTGGGTGCAACCGAAGTTGATCTGGCCGAAGAACGGCTGGCTGGCGGCGCGATGCCGCCATTCGATTTCCTTTGAGCCGATCTTGTCCCACGGTTTGTCTTTCGGCTCGAAGTTGTAATCCAGTTTGGAGGTCCCGCCGCGGCTGCCATTGAACGTGTAGTAGCCCGCCGCGCGCAGCAACGTCGGAAAACACTTCCCCAGTTCTGGGTTCACCCACATTTTACCGCGATGTTGAAACGTGCCAAGCCGTGTCGGATAAACGCCCGTGGCGAGGCATGACCGGCTCGGTGAGCAGCACGGATGAACCGAGAAACAATTGACGTACCGCACGCTTTGCGCGGCGAACTTGTCGAGGTTCGGTGTCACGGCGTCCGGGTCGCCGTAGCAACCGAGATTCGGACAGATGTCCTCGGCAGTGATCCAGAGAATGTTCGGCTTGTCCCCGTTAGCGGAGACTACCGCAAACAGCAACGCGGCAACGACTGAAACAAACTTTGTCATCACAGCGTTTCTATCAAAGGCGTGACGATATTGGCCAGCAGTTTGTCAGAACGGCTCGCGTGTTTGTGGCCGCGCACAAGTCGCAGGGTTTTGCGGAATGGCCGCGGAATCGCGACGCCTCGTTTCGCGGCAGAATCGGGACTTCCCTGTTCCAGCGCCGCGATTTGCCCCGATACTGCTGGTCGAGTGGGACGGTGTTGTGGTATCAAAATGCCGCATGAAACGAACCTGTCTGGTGTGCCACGCGGCCTTCGAGTCGGCAGACGACGATCCTTCCATCGCGCAGGGTATTTGCCTTCAATGCAGCGAGTCGTTTGCCGCTCCCGCTTCCGCGCGCACACTCGGCGAGTTGCTCGACCAGATCGCGGTTCCAATCCTGTTGATGGACGATGACGTGAGGGTGGCCGGCTGCAACCATGCCGCGCACGCGTTGCTGGGCGGCCCCCGCCACGAAATCAATGGCCGGCTCGCCGGCGAAGTCGTCGAGTGCGCGAACGCGGGACTGCCGGGCGGCTGCGGTCGGACCGAGAATTGCGGGGGTTGCGCCATCCGCCACGCCATCACCACGACCCATCAGACCGGCGAAAGCAAACGCAACATCCTCGCCAAACAACTCGGCAAATCCATCTCGACCGAAAAAGTCGGCCGGTTCGTGTTGCTGCGCATTGACGAGCGTTGACCATGGCCTACGAATCCCAACGAGCATTCATTGCCAGCCTCGAAGCCGCAGGCGAACTGAAACGCATCCACGTCGAGGTTGACCCGGTGCTGGAGATCACCGAGATCGCCGACCGCGAAATGAAATCGCCCGGCGGCCCCGCTGGGAGCGGGGCAGGCGGCAAGGCGTTGCTCTTCGAGAAGTGCAAGGGGAGCAAGTTCCCGCTCCTCATCAACGCCTACGGCTCGACCAAGCGGATGGCCATGGCGCTCGGCGTCAGTGATGTCGAGGAGATCGCACGCGACCTCGAATCGCTTCTCAAAGCCAAGCCGCCGACTTCGTTCCAGGAAGCGTTGTCGCTGCTTGGAACGGCGCTCGACCTGCGCCACGCAAAACCCGGTCGCGGCAAAAATGCCGCTCCTACAGAACTGTTGCCGGGATTGAGTGCGTTGCCGATTCAGAAATGCTGGCCGGGTGACGCGGGAAAGTTCGTCACATTGCCGCTGGTCATCACGCGCGACCCCGACACCGGCGCGCGTAACGTCGGCATGTATCGGATGCAAGTCATTGACGACCGCACGACGTTTATGCACTGGCAACTCCACAAAACCGGCGCGCGACATTGGCGGCGCTACTGCGAGTTGAAACAGCAGATGCCCGTCACCGTCGCGCTCGGCGGCGACCCCGTCTATGCCTTCTGCGCCAGCGCGCCGTTGCCGGACGGGATGGACGAATTCATGTTGGCCGGATTCTTGCGGAAGAAGTCCGTGGAATTGTCCGGCGACGTTCCGGTGGACTGCGATTTCGTCCTCGAAGGCTACGTTGATCCGAACGAGCCGCCGGAATTGGAAGGCCCGTTCGGCGATCACACCGGTTACTACACCGCGCCGGAGCCGTATCCGAAATTCCACATCGAGCGCATTGCTGCACGCCCCGACGCCATCTATCCGAGCACCATTGTCGGCGTGCCGCCGATGGAAGATTTCTACATGGGCACCACCAGCGTCCGGATCTTCCTGCCGGTGTTCAAACTGACATTTCCCGAAATCGTGGACATTGCGTTGCCGGCGGAAGGCGTTTTCCACAACCTCGTCGTTGTCTCGATCAAGAAACAGTTCCCGTATCACGCGATGAAGGTGATGCACGGCCTCTGGGGGATGGGCCAGATGATGTTCAGCAAGATCATCGTTGTCGTGGGCGCCGACGTGAACGTCCACGACACGCGCGAGGTTTTGTTCCGGCTTTGTTCCAACATTGACCCGCAGCGTGATCTTGTCTTCACGAAAGGTCCCGCCGACGTCCTCGACCACGCCACGCCCACGATTGGTTTCGGCAGCAAGCTCGGCATTGACGCCACCCACAAGTTTCCCGGTGAGAAGGACTGTCGGTCTTGGCCGCCGCTCATCGCGATGGACCCCGCGGTGAAACGGCGCGTGGATGAATTACTCCGATGAAACGCGTCTGGTTGCTGTTGGTCTTGGTGCTGGCGCTGGCCGTCCGCTTGTTCCACATCGGTGATCGCGTTCTCTGGTTCGATGAGGCTGTCTCGTTGCTGGTGGCGAAAGCCAGTGTTCCCGACATCGTTGCGGCGGCACAGGACGACACGCACTCGCCGGTCTATTATCTCGCGTTGCATTTCTGGCCGCGCGGCGAATTGGCCGGGCGTGGGTTCTCCGCCGTGTGCGGCGTGTTGACCGTCGCGCTCGTGTTTCTCATTGGGCGGAAGTTCGGCGGTATAACGGCGGGCGCGATCGGCGCTGGGTTAATGGCGTTGTGTCCGTTGCACGTTTGGTATTCGCAGGAAGTGCGGATGTATGCGCTCCAAGCCCTGCTGGTCACGGCGTCGTGGTGGCTGTTGTTCCTCGCCTTGGACTCGCGTTGTTGGCGGTGTTGGACAGCCTACGCGGTCGCGGCGGCGCTGAGTTTATACGCGCAATACACGTCGGCCTTCGCGCTGGTTGCGCAGGGAATCTGCGTGCTCTGGCTCCGACGCGACGCGCTGCGTCCGTGGTTGCTGGCGCAGGCGGGCGTGGCGCTGTTGTTCGCGCCGTGCGTGCCGTTGTTCGTGCATCAACTGGTTGGCGGCACATTCGGTTTCTGGCTCGACAAGTTCACGTGGGACGCTCCGCTGCGGTTCTTCGGGCTATTGAGCGGCGCGATTATCAGAAGACCCGGCCCGTATCATCTGTGGGTGGTGTTGAGCATTGGTTTGCTGCTGGTTGCGGCGTTCCGCCAAGGCAAGAAGGCGCTGCCGCTGTTGTTGTGGCTGCTGGTGCCGGTGGCGTTGCTGGCGTTGCTGTCGCTGCGGGCAAACGCCTTTCTGCCACGCGCGCTGCTGATGGTGACGCCGGCGTTTGCGCTGCTGATCGGGTGCGCGGCGGCGGACAAGAAAGGCGCGGTGTTGGCGGTTGCGTTGGCGGCGACGAATCTCTTTGCGCTGCAACAATACTATTTTGCCGAGAACCTCTGGACGCGTTCGTTGTTGCGCGAGGCGGCGGAGATTGTCGGGCGGGAATACCAACCGGGCGATGCGGTGGCGCATTCGTCGCGGTTCTCGTATCGTTCGTTCCAGTTCTATCTCGGCGACAACGTCACACAGGGCCTGGTGCGTCCGAGCGACGACGAGCCGGCGTTGTATCGCGTCATCGGCAATGGACAGTTGCCGTCGAGCGCGCCGCGTCGAATCTGGCTGGTGTTGTGGCCGGACTTCCAGCAACCGGTTTTTCACAACCAAGTGCTGGCGCAGATGAACGCACAACATCCGCGCCGCCGCGAGGTGTTCTCGTCGCCGCAACTGCTCGTGATGCTCTACGAGTGGAGGGAGACGACTTCGACGCCGTAGGTTCAATCGGTGTAGCAGCGGAGCAGTTGGGCGCAGGCGTCGGCTGTGGCTTGGATGGCGGCTTCCATGCCGGGTTGATCGAGGAACTTCTCCGGAGGTTCGTCGTGCCGGTCATACACGGCGTTGAGACGAAACTTTCGGTCGCGGGAATAGTTGAAATCCACCTTGAACGAATCCGTGATCACCGCCCAACGGGACGAGTTCCGTTTCGATCCCATGCTCGTCCCCATCGCGGTCAACAGTTGAGACCGTGGCGGGTGCGAGATGATGGATTGGCCCAAGCCGCAGGTTTGTGGCGGCAGTGTGACGCCCAGCAGGTCCAGGAGCGTGGGGATCACGTCGAAGTGCGACGTCAGCGCGCTGATTTCCCGTCCGGTTTGACCGGGAGCAGACAGTATGAAAGGGACGCGGACTTGTTCGTCAGTGAACGCCGTCATGTGGCCGAACCGGCCATGCTCGTAAAACTCTTCGCCGTGGTCCGCGGTGATGATGACGATGGTGTTCGTCAGGTCAACTTTCGGCAGCAGCCGCCCGATCAAGTCGTCTGCGTAGCACAGGCTGTTGCGATAGCGGTTGATGATTTGTGCCCGGCGCGTCCAGAGCGAGTCGGGTCTCCACTCCGTCATGAACGTCGCGGGCGCTGACGGGGCGAAGACCTCTTTCGTCGTTGTGTAAGGATAGTGTGGCGCGTCTATTCCCATCAACAGGAACTGCGGTGCCGGCTCGGTCAGCCAACGCTCCACGACAGCGAGCACATTCTCGTCCGTGCGCCTGTTCATCGCCAGTGGCACGGTTTCAAACCGGCGAAACACAAACTTGTCCAAACCCTCGAACGTCAGGAAGTGCGGGCTGGCGAGGCGGAGCCGGTACCCGAGTCGGGCCAGCAACTGGCACGCGTTCGGTTCGCGGCCTGCCGCGCGCCATTGCGTGTATCGCACTGGCGCCTCGGCGGACAGCAGGCCGAACAACGACTGGTGCGTTGTGTTGGCCGCGGCGTAGTGTTGCCGGGCCACGATCTTGCCGCGGCTGAAAGCCATCAGGTGCGGCATGGTTTGGTCGTTGATGAAACG
This sequence comes from uncultured Verrucomicrobiota bacterium, assembly GCA_964574605.1. Lineage (GTDB taxonomy): Bacteria > Verrucomicrobiota > Verrucomicrobiia > Palsa-1439 > Palsa-1439 > CAIKAP01. Next base: position 12,063 of record CAZNOK010000072.1, on the reverse strand, counting down.
TTCTGCACCGGTATCGATCACAACCATCAGGATGTTCGGCGGCGGTTTCGAGGGCGTCGGGCATTCGGGGAAACAAAACGGACGGCTTGGCTTCTCCGTAAGGCGGGCCGCCAGCAACTCGTTCACACGCGTTTCGAATGCGCGCTTCTCGGCTGTTCGGCCACTCCGCATCTCCATCACATGGCGGACGCCCCAGTCAGGATAAAACGGCACCATCTCCGGCAACCGCACTGCGAGCGTGTCATTCCGAAACACAAGCCAGGTGTGGATGGCCCGGTCAACTCCCACCATCAGGATCAGGACCAGTGCCAGCACCCGCCACCGGACGCGCCCGCACCAGCGCGGTCGCCACATCCACCGGGCCAATCCGTGGCTGATGGCGGCCAGCAGCAGCGGAGACAACGCCGCCGTCAGAAGTATCCGCAAGGCCCGGCGAATAGATTGCTCCTCCAGTCCGATTTGCGGCCACGACGCGGGGTTCGCGAGGATTTGCAGGTCTTCCCAAGCCAGATGCCGCTGGAACAGCCTGTACACCTGCAAGTCCATCCGTGCCGCCAGTTGCAGCAGCGTCACCACCGCCGCGGTCAATGACAGCGCCAACCACAGCCGGCGCACCCGCGTTGTCAGGGCAAACAGCGCGCTGACGACGCCGACGACAGCCAGCCAGAAGGAAAAACAGACGAACGCCCGCACCCACACCGGTTCCACGACAGAACCGTAGATCCCAAACGCGCCCTTTACCTCGGACCGAACGTAACCGAAGGTCGTGAAGCCGAACGACAGCACGGCGCTCATCCAGAAGAACCAGAGCGCAGCAGTGCGCACCGGCGTCGCTTGTGCGTCCTCCGTCTTCATGGCCCTTGCGGCCGTGCAACTGCGGGCCCGGTCATACCGGATAATCCAGCGCTTCGGGGATCATCACCTGCGTCAACGCATCCGCGGCGCGGTCCTTGGCCAGACGCGAACCGGCGAGAGAGGCGTCGAGTTTCGCGCGCTGTCGGGCAAATTCTTCCAAACCGGCTGAGTCCGACGCCGGAGGACGGTTGTAACCGTACACCAGCTCGGCGCAGATGCGGCCGACTTCGCCGGCGGCGCGGGCAACTTGAGTGTGGGCGAGATCGGTGTAGAACCGCAACAGACCGGGCAACGCCTCGGCGACAGTCGCGTTCTGCGAACCTTTCGCTTCGAGTTCGAGCACGTCGAGGATGAGCGCGCGCGCCGCGAGCAACCAGCAGAGCGCGTCGGCGAGCGGGAACGTCACGCCGTGGCGGTTGCCGTGGAAAAGTTTCTTGCCGTCGGCGTCGGTCGCTTTCTGCAAATGCTCCAGCGTCCAAAGCCAGAGTTGCATTGCGGAGCCAAGCGCAACCGCCCCGGTGTCGGGACGCTGCAGTTCGGCGATCCAATTCTTGAACTGCGCGAGGAACAACTCGTTGGTCATCGTGACGGACATTTGCCGGCGCTGGACGGCTTCGGGGCCTTCGTAGGTCGCTTCGAGCTGGGCGTCCATCCACTTTTCTCCGAGGAAGCCGGGGCAATCCTCCGTGATGCCGTAGCCGCCGACGAGGCTGACGGCTTCGCGCATGACGTTGGCGCCGTGGCCGGTGTTCCAGAGTTTGCAGGCCGGGCAAAGCACGTTGGCCTGGCTGGCGCGCACGACGTATTGGATCATCGGGTCGTCAGGCAACGTGCCGGCGCGGAGAGCTTCGATGGCGTCCTTCTCGATTTTCGCGAGCGCCTTGAACTGGGCGCGCGCTCCGGAAATGTTCCGGCTGGCGAAGTAGGCGTCTTTCTGTTTCGTCAGCGGATCGAGTTCGTCGAACAGGCGCGCCGTCGCGAAGCCGAGCGACGCGGCCGCTTCACCGGTGGCCCAGACATCAACGAGGCGTTGGACGGCGTCTTCCTTCGTCTGCAAACCGAGGTCATAGCGGGGCACGCCGGGGGAAGCCGCAGCACCACCGCGGAAACGCGTGCGATGATACCGGATGACCGGCTCGATGGCGGAAAGAAGTTTCGCCGCCGTCATCAGGCCGACGGTCACGCGCGTGTGGCTGAACACGGCCTCGATGACGTCGCCGTGGCTGAGGTTCGGCACGATGACGCCGTCCTTGATCGTGTAGCCGCCGATGATTCGGTTCGCCGGCACCTTCAAACTCAACACAGGGTCGGTGGTCGAGGAAAGTTGATGGACAAGTTTTTTCGTCGCAACGCCGCGATCCCACGCGCCGGGGTCGTCCTCGTGGAGGATGACCATGCAGCTTGACTTGATCCGCGGATCGTCGGTCTCGACGGCGGCGGTGACGAAGTTGGCGAAGCCCATGTTGGTGATGAAGCGGCCGCGTTTGTTGACTTCGAGGATCGGTTCCTGTCCTTCCTTCCACTCGGCGACGCGGACTTTGCCGCTGAGGATGCCGGTCTCGACGCCGACGTAGGGCAACGGTTCGGTCAGCGCGAACGCGCCGCGCCAGACTTTGCGATCTTCGCCCGGTTTCGGCGGGCAGGCCATGCGCATGTAGAAGTGTCGTTGCTCGTCGGTGCCGCACTCGTAGATGGGCGAGAGCGCGAGATTACCCGCGAGGCTGCCGGTCGCCGCGCCGCCGTCCACCCACGACAACTCGAACGCGACGAGCGCGAGCACGAGGTTTTTCGGGCCGGGGATGTAGCCGCCGTCTTCCGGGTCCATGAACGCCGCCGTGATGCCGGCATCGTCCATCGCCTTGAGCATTTCCTCCTTGCGGGCGTTCCAGTCGTGCGTGTTGCGGACGCCGTCGGCGACGAGCCGGGCGACGACGCTGCGCGCGACGGAGCGGGCGGCCTGCACGGCCATCTGCAAGTCGTAGCGGTCGCTGAACCGCCACATGATCTGGCGGACTTCGTCGCCGGGCAATGTGCGCAGAGTTTCGTGTTGCATAAAGATTCTCCTAAAATCAGAAGGGCTTTTCTGGATCGCGTTCGTAGAGGTGGCCGCGCGTGGGCGACATGATTTTCTTCTGCAAATCATCCGGCGTCTGTTCAAACGCCGCGCAGCCGCACAGCGCCACCAGCGCCGCCGCCAACAACCAGTTTCTCAAATTCATTATTCGGTCATCCTTTCGTGGTGATCAGCATAACAGCAACAGCATCGCAATGCAGCCGCTTTTTTGTGATATAGTTCGGCCCGGATGAAGCTGCGGTTTCCAATAGTCTGCCTGCTGGCTGTCGCCGTGGCGGCGGATGCGGAGCGTCATAAATTCCAGACCTCCGACGCTGCCGTTGCCAAACAGATCATCGCCAACGGCGGCCGCCTCGTCGCCGACTACGGCGGCTACCAACTCTACGAGACCGACACGCCCGTTTCCGTTCCCGCCGAAAACCGCGACGACTACAATCGCGTCCTGCTGCACGCCGGCGCGATCGACACGCGCGCCGCGCCGCGCCAGCCGCACGGCGCGTTCGCCGGTAAACGAATGCAGCTCGTTCAGTTTGCCGGCCCCGTCCAGCCGTCGTGGCGGGAAGAGTTGGAGGCGACCGGTGTGCGCATCGTCAGCTACATCCCGCACAACACCTACCTCGTGTACGGCGACGCCGGTGCGTCTGCCCTGCTGGGAGAGCTTGCCGGCAAGGCCGCGCACATTCAGTGGAGCAGTGCCTACCTCGACGCGCACAAGATCCACCCGCGCGCAGCCGGGGCTGATAACTTCGCCATCCAGCTCGTCGCCGACCCCGACGCGAACGCGGCCACGCTCCAGTTGATCGAGCGGCTCAAGCTCGCACCAATCCAGCGCGAATCGAAACTGCTCGGCTATCACAATGTCGTCGTCCGCCTCCCGCTTGGCGCCATTGCTCAACTCGCTGCGCAACCCGATGTTGTCTCAATTCAACCGTATCTTCCCCGAAAAAAATTCTGCGAACGCCAAAACCAAATCATTGCCGGCAACCTTATCGGTAGCGCGCCGGCTGCGCCCGGTTACCTCGACTGGCTCGCGGACAAAGGATTCACGCAGGCGCAATTCGATGCGTCCGGTTTTGCCGTGGACGTTTCCGACAGCGGCATTGACGACGGCACGACCTCGCCGAACCACTTCGGCCTTTACACAGGCGGCAACACCAGCGCCGCCAGCCGCGTCATCTACAACCGGCTCGAAGGCACCGCCCACACCGGCAGCACGCTCAAGGGTTGCGACGGTCATGGCACCATTAACTCCCACATCATCGCCGGCTACAACAACCTCAGCGGGTTCCCGCACACCGACACCAACGGTTACCACTACGGCCTCGGGGTCTGCCCGTTCGTCAAGGTGGGTTCCTCCGTCATCTTCGACCCTGACACCTTTACCGATCCAAACTACGGCAACCTCATCTCCCGTGCCTACAGTAACGGCGTCCGTATCAGCAACAACAGTTGGGGCGCCGACACTGCCGGCGACTACGACATTGACGCCCAACAATACGATGCGCTTGTCCGCGACGCCCAACCCGCCGGCGCGGTTTACTCAGCCAGCGGCAATCAACCAATGATCCTCGTCTTTGCTTCCGGCAACGCCGGTCCCAACGCGCAAACCGTCGGCTCGCCCGGCACCGCCAAGAACGTCATCACCGTAGGCGCCGCCGAGGGCGTCCAAGCGTTTGGCGGCAGCGACGGTTGCAGCACGCCCGACACCGACGCGAACAGCGCCAACGACATCGTTGACTTCTCCAGCCGCGGCCCGTGTTCCGATGGCCGCAAGAAACCTGACATCGTCGCCCCCGGTACGCACATCAGCGGCGGTGTTGCGCAGGCCGCCAACCCCGGCGCCACCGGCACCGCCGATTCCTGTTACGACGGCAGCGGCGTCTGCGGCGGCACCGGCGGCAGTTATTACTGGCCTAACACCGGCCAGCAGTTCTTTACCGCTTCCTCCGGCACCAGCCATTCCACACCGTGCGTTGCGGGTGCGTGCGCATTGTTGCGCCAGTATTTCCTCAACCACAACCTCGCGCCGCCCGGCGCTGCGATGACCAAGGCGTTCCTGATGAATTCCGCCCGCTATCTCAACGGCACTTACGCCAATGACACACTCTGGTCCAACAATCAGGGCATGGGAGAACTCAACCTCGGCCTCGCCTTTGATGGCGCCGAGCGTTTCCTCTACGACGAACCCGCGCTCGACATGTTTACCGCCAGCGGCCAGACCCGCACGTTTACAGGCACTATTGCCGACACCAACAGATCCTTCCGCGTCACTCTCGCTTGGACCGACGCCCCCGGCTCCACCACTGGCAACGCCTACAACAACAACCTCGACCTCACCGCCGCCGTCGGCGGCAAACTCTACAAAGGAAACGTCTTTGGTGGCGCCAACTCCACCACGGGCGGCGTGGCCGATGTCGCCAATAACGTTGAAAGCGTTTTTCTTCCCGCCGGCTCTTCCGGCGCGTTCACCGTCACCGTCACCGCCGTCAGTATCAACTCCGACGGTGTCCCCAACAACAACAACGCGCTTGACCAAGACTTTGCGCTCGTCATCTATAACGGCGACTGCGCGCCGTACCTCCTCGTTGATCACTACACACTTGTTGCGGAAAGTATCTCTCCCACCAACGGCGTCATTGACCCGCAGGAAGTCGTCACGGTCAGCTTCGCGCTGCAGAACCTCTCCACCACGAGCACTTCCAATCTTGTCGTCACGCTCCTCGCCGCCAACGGCGTCGTCTCGCCCAGCGCTCCGCAAACCTACGGTGCGATTGGCACCAACGATCCCATCGTTGCCCGCTCGTTCAGTTTCACGGCCAACGCCGGCTGCGGCAGCAACATCACTGCCGTCCTCCAGCTTCAGGACGGCCCCGCCAACCTCGGCACCGTCTCCTTCAATCTCTTTGTCGGCAAATTGATTCCCTTCGTCGTCTTCACCCAGAATTTCGATGGTGTTACCGCGCCCGCGCTTCCCACCGGTTGGACGACTTCCGCCAGTGGTAAACAATCCAACTGGACAACTGTCACCACCAGCAACAACACCCCACCCAACGCCGCCTACTCCCCCGACCCCAACAGAGCTGGCGTCAACGAACTTGTTTCCCCGGCCATATCCATTCTCTCATCGAGCGCCGAGTTGAGCTTCCGCAACTACTACAAGACCGAAAACGGTTACGACGGCGGCGTCCTCGAAATCAAGGTCGGCACCAACGCCTTCACCGACATCCTCACCGCCGGCGGCGTCTTCACCAGTGGCGGCTACAACAGCACATTGTCATCGTTTGGGACGAATCCGTTGCGAGGCCGGCAGGCGTGGAGCGGCAACTCCGGCGGATTCATCACCACCATCGCCAGGCTCCCCGCCGCGGCCGCCGGACAAAACATCCAGTTGCGGTGGCGTTGCGGCAGCGATGGCAGCACGGCCGGCACCGGCTGGTACGTTGACACCATTGACGTCACTGACTATTACACCTCCTGCGCCTACAGCGCCGACCTCGACATCACAAAAACCGGGATGCCGAATCCTGTCGCCATCGGCAGCAACCTGACCTACACCATCACCGTCGCGAACCTCGGCCCGTCCAGTGCCAGCAGTGTCACCGTCACTGACGCGCTGCCCAGCAACGTCAACTTTGTTTCCGTCACGCCAAGTCAGGGCACCGCGACAAACGTTGCCGGCGTCATCAGTTGCGCGCTCGGTTCCCTCGCCAACAACGCCACCGCCACTGTTCAGCTTGTCGTTGCGCCGACTGCTGCCGGCTCGTTGACCAACACCGCCACCGTCAGCGGCGCGCAAACCGATCCGGTCACTAGCAACAACACCGCCACTGCCGTCACGACGGCCACGCCCGTAGCCGACCTCATGCTGACCAAAACCAACGCGCCGAATACCGTTGTCGCCGGCCAGACGTTGACCTATTCGCTCACGGTGTCCAACCTCGGCCCGTCCGCCGCCAGCAGCATCGTCGTGACCGACACGTTGCCGTCTGCGGTCACATTCCAATCGGCGACCGCCCCGCTCGGCACGTGGACGAACATCGGCAACCTTGTCATCTACTCGCTCGACACTCTCGTCACCGGCACCGCCGCGACCGCCACCATCGTTGCCACCGCAGCCAACCCGACTCCGTATTCTGTCACCGGCATGGTGCAGAACACCGCCGTTGTCTTCGCCACGGAGTTCGATCCCAACACGACGAACAACACCGCTGTCGCCATCGCCGCCATTTTGGCCGACAGCGACCACGACGGCATTCCCGATGCGTGGATGCTGACGTACTTCGGACAACCGACCGGCGACGCCAATGCCGATCCCGATGGCGACGGGATGACCAACTTCCAGGAATACCTCGCCGGCACCAGCCCGATTGACTCCGCCAATGTTCTCCGCATCATCAGAATCGCCACCGCCGGCAACGATTTGGCTGTCACCTTCCTCTCCGTGACGAACAAACTCTACGCCGTCGAACGCAACGCCGACCTCACCAATCTCGCCGGCTGGAGTGCCATCCAGACCAACATCCCCGGCACCGGCATGCCCGTCACCATCACTGATCCCGCTGCCACGATTCAGCCTTGTTATTTCTACCGGGTCCGCCTCCAGTCGTCGCCATGATGTGCTTGACACTTGCCACGCTTTGACGGACAACCCACCGCCGTCCACGAAATGAGATTCTGGCTTTCCATCCTGTTTGTGGCTGCCGTGACCGCGTCGGTCGCAGCGGAGCTTGACCGGGACCGCTACCAACTCTCCGATCGCGGACGCCCCGGCCTCTTCGAGATCGCCAAGGACGAACTGCATGTCGTTCCCCGCGCCGGCGCGCGCCGCATCGAGAAACTCGCGCCGTTCGCCAACACCGAGGCCGTGCGCCAACACGCTGACGCCCGACGCCGCGCCACCGGCGACGAATATGAACTGGTCCTCTACGAAGTGGGGCAACCGCGCAACGAGTTCACCCGACGGCTCCTCACCAAGCGCGTCGCCGTCCAGCTCGCTCCCGGCGCCGACCACGCGGCGCTGGCCGCTGCCGCGGGCGGCCGCTCGCGTGGCGAGACCTCCTACGCGCCCGGCTGGTTCCTGTTCGAGACCGCCGAGACCGGCGGCGCGCTCGCGATGGAGGCCGCCTTGCGCGGCCGGCCCGGCGTGCTCGCCGTCGAACCGCAGCTCGCGCGGCAACGGCAAAAAAAACTCATCCCCAACGACACCTACTTCACCAACCAATGGCACCTCCTCAACACCGGCCAGAACGGCGGCACCGCCGGCGTTGACGTCAACATCACCAACGTCTGGAACACGTACCGGGGCAACGGCATCAACATCGCCATCGTGGACGACGGCCTCCAATGGACTCATCCCGACCTCACCAACCATTACAGTGCCGCTCTCAGTTGGGATTTTGACGACAACGATTCCAATCCATATCCTAATCTTGCCTACGACTACCACGGCACCTGCTGCGCCGGCGTTGCCGCTGGACACGGCAGCAATTCCGTCGGCATCTGCGGCGCTGCGTTCAACGCCACCCTTGTCGGTCTGCGCCTCCCCGGCGCCTCTACCGACGCCGAGGACGCCGCCGCCTTTGCCCACAGCAACACCGTCATCCACATCAAGAGCAGCAGTTGGGGCGCTCCCGACGGTGCCGGGTTGTTGGACGGCCCCGGCCCGCTCGCCGCCGCTGCCCTTGCCCAAGGCACCGCCCAGGGGCGCAACGGCAAAGGCGTCATCTACGTCTTCGCCGCGGGTAACGGATACGAGTACTACGAAGACGCCAACTACGACGGCTACGTCAACAACATCAATGTCATCGCCGTCTCTGCCATCAACGACACCAACACCCAAGCTTACTACAGCGAACCCGGCGCGTGTATCCTCGTCTGCGCCCCATCCAACGATGAGACCAACCGTCAAGCAATCACCACCACCGACCTTCTCGGCACCTACGGCTACAACACCAACAACGCCCCCGGCGAACTCTCCAATCGCGACTACACCCAGACCTTTGGCGGCACCTCCTCCTCCTGTCCCCTTGCCGCCGGCGTTTGTGCTCTCATCCTTCAGGCGAATCCCAACCTCGGCTGGCGCGACCTTCAGGAAATCCTCATCCGGTCCGCCACGAAGAACGCCGCGTCGGATTCCGACTGGGCGACCAACTCCGCCGGGTTTCATTTCAACCACAAATTCGGCGCCGGCCTCATCAACGCCAATGCCGCGGTCGCCCTCGCAACCAACAACTGGCAGAACCTCACGCCGCAATGCAAAATCTCCTGCGCCGACACCAATCTTCCCGTCGCCATCCCCGACAACAACTCCAACGGCGTCACGCGCACGTTCAACATGGCCACGTTTCCCGCGCTCCGCGTCGAGCACGTCACCGTCACGGTCAACATCCTTCACACTTGGCGTGGCGACCTCGCCATCACGTTGACCTCCCCCGGCGGCATGACCAGTCGTCTGGCCGAACGAAACACAAACCCAAACGAGAACTATCGTTCTTGGACTTTCAGCAGTGTCCGTCACTGGGGCGAGACCTCCACCGGCAATTGGACTGTCAAGATCGCTGACCTCGGGAGCAACGACGTCGGCACCGTCACTGCCCTTCAACTCGACATCTACGGGTCCACCCCGAATGCCTGCCTCGCCATCACCAACGCGACTTCCACCGCCACCCTCGGCAACGGCAACGGCGTCATGGATCCCGGCGAAACCGTTGCCGAAACCGTTATTCTCCAAAACACCGGCGCCGCGGCCGCCTCCAACATCACCGCCACTCTCTCCACGGCCACTCCCGGCATCACCATCCTCCAGCCGACTTCCACCTACCCGGATCTCGCGTCCGGCGCGTCCGCTTCCAACGCGACCGCTTACTCCTACCGCCTCGCGAAAACTGTCGCCGGTGGCACGACCATTAACTTCACCCACATCGCCACCGCCACCGGATACGCCTTCACCAATACCTTCAGCCACATTGTCGGTTTGCTGACAACCGTTTATTCTACCAACTCAATCACCAACACCGTCTCCCAAGCCCTCGTGGATGCTGACTACTATGTTGGTACCACCATCTCGACCAACGTTGTTGCCGTGCCGTCCACCAGCATCATTGACGACGTCAATGTCTTCGTCCGCCTCAATCACACATGGGACAGCGACCTCGACCTCTCCCTCCAACATCCCGAAGGCAAATTCATTTATCTTTCCATCGCGAACGGCGGCAGCTTGGACAACTACGGCAGCGGTTCGATCCCGACCACCTTCGACGATTCCGCCGCCACCATCATCACCGACGGAGCGGCTCCTTTCGCCGGCTCCTACCGCCCCGAGCAACCGCTCTCAATATTCAACGGCGAATACGCCAACGGGACTTGGTGGTTCTACATTGACGATTGGGCACCCGGCGACACCGGCACCCTGCTCTACTGGGGACTTGTCATTGCCTCCCACACCAACCAGTATGTCGGCACCCTCTACAACACCGCGCCCGTCGCGTCTTCGGCCAACTACACCATCCCCTCCGACTTCACCACCAACATCACCCTCGCCGCCACCGACGCCGACGCCGACACGCTGACGTACCTGACCAACAACGTCACCGTCTTCAACCCGTTCCCCTACACGCCTCCGTCCGGTTTCAGGGGCGTGACGAACTTCACCTTTGCCGCCACCGACGCCTACGCCACCAGCTCCGTTGCCACCGTCACCTTCACCGTCCTCTCCAACACGCTCGACACCGATGGCGACGGCTTCACCGACTGGCACGAATACCTCGCCGGCACCAACCCGACCAACAGCGCCAGCGTCCTCCGCCTCCTCTCGACCCAATCCGGCGTCGTCCAGTTCAACAGCGTCACCGGCAGGACCTATCGGATCGAATACAAGAACGACCTGAAAGACACCAGTTGGCAGTTCCTCCTCACCACCAACGGCACCGGCAATTCCATCCAACTCGCCGACCCCGACGCCGCGACGCTGACCCAACGTTTCTATCGCATCCGTCTCCTCTCGCCGCCCTGAGAAATGTTCCGGTTTGCCGCCCTCACCCTCCGCGTCTCGCTTCACTCGGCTTGTTCCGGCCACCAGCGCGCTTCATTTGCTTGACCCGGCTAGTTGTTTGCGCAGGGTGCGGAGGGGGTACCCCTCTCCGGTGCAGTGGAGAAGATTTACATTTTTTTGTGCTGTTGACACCGTCATCGGGGCCGCAATTCCAAGTCCGGTTGCTGGCGCGCATTTGCGGATTGATGCAGAGCGAGTATGTGGTGGAACAGCTCCGGGAGACATGGGACGCCAACCGTCTGCTGGAACTGGTACGCGTCGCTGATCCGGGGACGATTGGCTGATCAGGGCGTGGCTTTGGTTTGGAGCTTGGGCGCTGGCGGAGGCGCAGCCCCGGGTTTCTTCTCGAGTTGTTTTTGCTCGATGGATTGGTACGTGGGCAGGTACCTGTAATAAACTTCGAGCATTAAGCAACACAGGGAGGTCGAGTATGCCAAGCCGTAGCTCTCCTTGCTCTTCGGCGGGAAATCCCAATGCCCATCGGATGATTGTTTGCGGACAAGAGCGTCGCGGAAATTATTGTTCCAGTGTTCCCAATAAGAGCCGCCGCCTTGGAAGCAGGCTTGGGTCTGGTAATACCAAACATAGATCGTATTGCCGCTATCCTTTTCCCACTCGAACTTTTCGTTCTTGAGTTTGTCGAGGGACTGTTTAATGCGCGGATCGCCGCCTTGGCCAAGGAAAGCCTGGCAGAGGACGCCGATGGCAGTGGTTGAAGGACGAAAACCCCCAGCGGGTTTGTCGTAGCCAAACGAACCGCCGCTGTACATGTTCCAAAGATACTTGGACGCGCCTTCAAACGTTGACGCGGGCACGCTGGCACCGGCCAGCTTCGCAGCTTCGAGGGCCTGCACGCACCAACCGGTCACGGAGGTGTCGGAACTAGTAGAGTTTGAGGTGTAACGCCAGCCACCCACATGCAAGGGATCCTCCTTCTTGACTTGTTGGGATTGGACGAACACATCCACGCATTTCTGAAGCGGTTCCTTCAGCGCCGGCGACTGGGTCATGCCGTAGCCTTCCGCCAGCGCGTAGGTCAGGATGGCGTGTTCGTACATGTTGGCTTGCGGGCCTTTGCTGACGA